>JADCEX010000099.1 GCA_020249825.1 Roseomonas sp. | reverse complement strand
GCATGTTGAGCGTTTTTCCGTGGGCTTTGGCCGCGCGATCTATACCTGGACCGACAAGCGCGGCTGCGAATGGCGGATCGGCTGGCTGCCGCTGGGCGGCTATGTGAAAATGCACGGCATGGAGGATTTGGGGGAGGCCGGACCGGAACAGACCGCTGGCTTCCGCCCTGGCGAGACCTTCCATGAAAAGCCCGTGGGCGACCGTGCGCTGGTGGTGGCCGCCGGGCCTTTCTTCAATTTCGCGCTTGCCGTGCTGCTGTTTGCGGCGCTTTTCGTGGTGGTGGGGCGGCCTTCCCCGGTGCCGACCGTGGGCAATGTGGTGGAAGCCTCAGCCGCCGCCCGCGCCGGCCTTGCGCCGGGCGATCGGATCATCGCCATGGATGGGCAGAAGGTTGAACGGTTTGAAGCGCTGCAGCGCTATGTTCAGGCACGCGCCGGCCAAGCGATTGAGGTGCTGGTGGCGCGGGGCGATTCGCAGGTCAAGGTCATGGCGACGCCTCTGCCGCGGCCTTCCGATGGGCTTGGCATGCTGGGCATTACCGCCGGGCCGCCGGTTTTCGAAAGGCTTGACCCCTTCAGCGCCGCCTGGGCCGGTGTGACGCATACGCTGGATATCACCGGACAGACGCTGGTTGGCGTCTGGCAAATGATCTCCGGCAGCCGTGGGGCTGAAGATCTGGGCGGGCCTTTGCGGATTGCGCAAATGTCGGGGCAGGTTGCGAATATGGGGCTTTCGGCCTTCATCACCTTCACGGCCCTGCTTTCGGTGAACCTGGCGCTGATCAATCTTTTCCCCATTCCGGTGCTGGATGGCGGGCATTTGCTGTTCTATGCCGCCGAGGCGATCCGGGGCCGCCCCTTGCCCTTGAAGGCGCGGGAATATGGCTTCCGCGCCGGCTTTGCCCTGTTGATTTGCCTCATGATTTTCGCGACCTGGAATGATCTGGCCCAGCTTGGCGTGGTGCGCTGGGTGAGCGGCTTGCTCGGTTAGCGCCCAAAGCGCGGCATGGGCAGCGCGGCGAGGTCTTTGCCCTGAGATGGGCTTGGCGCGATCCGTTGCGGCGGATCGCAAGAAGCCTCGCTTTGGGGGTGGCGAGGGGGGCGCGGCTCGGCTAGGTAAGAGAGCCTTGTTGAGAGAGATGCCGAATCCGTGAAGCAGCTACGCGCTCTTTTAGCCCTTTTCGCTTTTCTGGCGCTGGCCATGCCGGCCGCCGCGCAGGATCCCGGCCGTGGTGGCGGGCGTATTGCGGCCGTGGATGTGCGCGGCACGCAGCGCATCGATCCCGATACGGTGCGGAGCTACATGCTGGTGCAGGTTGGCGATGTCGCGGAACAGGACCGGATTGACCGCAGCCTGCGCGCACTTTTCGCAACCGGGCTGTTTCGTGATGTGACCATCCGCACTGAAGGTGCGCGCGTGGTTGTGGATGTGGTGGAAAACCCCCTGGTCAATCGCGTGGTGTTTGAGGGCAATCGACGCATCTCAAGCGAGATTCTGCGCAGCATCGTGCTGACGCAACCGCGCAGCGTCTTCACCCCCGCTGCCGTGCAGACGGACAGGCAGCGCATCCTTGAAGTCTATGCGCGACGCGGGCGTTTTCGTGCCACTGTGGAGCCCAAGATTGTAGAGCTTGACCAGAACCGCGTTGATCTGGTGTTCGAAATCGTCGAAGGCGACCCGGCGCTGGTCGCGCGCGTCACCTTTGTCGGCAATAATGCCTTTTCCGAAGCGCGGCTTAGGGATGTGATCTCCACCCAGGAACAGGCATGGTTCCGCCTGCTGTCTTCCAGCGATATCTATGATCCTGAACGATTGGTCTTTGACCGCGAATTGCTGCGCCGCTTCTATCTGCGCCAGGGCTTTGCGGATGTGCAGATCACCGGGTCTTCCGGGGAATTGAGCCCCGATCGCAGCGCGTTTTTCGTGACCTTCACCATTGAGGAAGGCCAGCGCTACCGCATCGGAAAGGTCGAGGTCATCAACGAAATCCCGCGCATCAATAGCGAAGGCCTGCGCCGCGAGGTCGAAATCTCAACAGGCGATTGGTATGATGGGGATGCGGTGGAACGCGGCGCGACAGCCGTTGCGGATGCCTTGCAGGCGCGCAGTGAGCCCTTCATTGAAGTGCAGCCCAGGGTCACGCGCAAACCGGAAACCGCGACGATTGATATCGCCTTTATTGTCCGTGAAGGGCCGCGCGCCTTCGTGGAGCGCATCGAAATTTCCGGCAATACACGCACGGAAGACCGGGTAATCCGCCGCGAATTCAGGCTTGCCGAGGGTGACCCGATGAATGCGCGGCAAATCCGGCGCTCGCGTGATCGCATCCGCTCACTTGGTTATTTCTCAGATGTACAGATCACCAATCAGCCAGGCTCGGGGCCAGAACGGGTCAATCTGATGACCTCGGTCGTGGAACGCGCCACGGGTGAATTCACCTTGGGTGGTGGTTACTCGACGGATGCCGGGTTCCTGCTGGATGTTGGCGTACGCGAACGCAATATGCTCGGCATGGGGCTTGATGCGAGGATTGGCGGGGTGCTGGCAGAAAAGCGGAGCCAGCTTGATCTTTCGGTCACCGATCCGCAATTCCTGGATCGTAATCTGGCCGCCGGGGCGGATGCCTTCCTGATCAATCGCGATTTGCGTTTCGTGGCGGGCTACCGGGAAAGACGCGCGGGCTTTGCGCTGCGCACCGGTTACGAGATCAATGATCGGCTGCGGCAGAACTGGTCCTATGCGCTGATTGACCGCGACATCACTGACATTAACACTGATGCCTCGACCTTCATTAAGGAGCAAGCGGGGCGAACCCTGCTGTCTCAGGTTTCCACCACCATAACCTATGACATGCGCGATAGCCGGGTTGAACCGCGTTCAGGTTGGGTTGTTCGCGTGGGCGGCGATTACGCAGGGCTGGGCGGTGATGTCGAATATTTCCGCACCAGGGCCGATGGGCAGTATTACATCCCCTTCGAACGCTGGTTGAATGATCCGGATTTCGTGCTGGTACTCGCAGCTGGCGGCGGTATCTTGAGCCCGCTTGGCGACAAGGATGACCGTATCGTTGACCGCTTCTTCCTTGGGGGTGAAAATCTGCGCGGCTTCCGGCTTGGTGGCGCTGGCCCACAGGATACCGCAACGGGCGATTCGCTGGGCGGTCAGGTTCTATGGACCACCTCGGCAGAAATGCGCTTCCCCCTTCCATTGCCCAATGAGCTCGGCCTTTTGGGCCGCACCTTTGTGGATGTGGGTTCGCTTTCCGGCATTCCGGACAGTTATTTCGACCAGACCAAATATCCGGGCTCCAAGCCTGTGGATGACGCCGACCCGCGCGTAAGTGTTGGGGTCGGCTTTTCCTGGAGAAGCCCGATCGGCCTCATCAATATTGATTTCGCCAAGGCGGTCGTGAAGAAAGACTACGACAAGACACAGATTTTCCGCCTTGGCTTTGGCACACGCTTCTGAAACGGGATGATTGCCCCATGATTCGCCTTGTCTTTGCCGCATTGCTCGCCTTGCCCATGGGCGCGGCGGCGCAGAACCAACCCGGCTGGTTCGTGCCCGGCCAACCGCAGGGGCAAGGGCAAGCGCAGCCGCAGGGCCAGCGTCCCGCACAACCCGCCCAGCCGCAGCGCCCCGCGCAACAGGCCCAGCCCCCGGCTGCCTTGCCGCCCGGCACGCCACCGCCTACCGCCGTGATTGGCGTGGTGGATGTGCCGGAAATCCAACGCGTTTCCACTGCCTTCAACCAGGTGCGCCAGGAAATCGAACGCCGCCGCGCCAAGTTGAATGAGGATGTGCAGAACGAACAACAGCGCTGGCGCGATGAACAGCAGCGCCTTGGCAATGAACGTGGTGGGCTTTCGCCCGACCAGTTGCGCGCCCGTGAACGCGCGTTGCAGGACCAGATTACGGATGGCCAGCGCATCTTCCGTGATCGCGCGCGCGATCTGGAACAATTGGCCCAGCAGGCGCTGCGTGAGATTGAACAGGCACTCGCCATCGTGATCCGGCAGGTGGCCACAAGCCGCAGCATCAATCTGGTGCTGCCAAGGCCCCTGGTGATTTTAAATGATCCGCCTTTTGACATTACGGAAGAAGTGGCGGTGCAGCTCAATCGCATGATCAGCAATGTCACTCTGCCGCCCGATCCATCCGCCGCACCGCCGCCGCGCCCGGCGACAACGCCTGCCCCCGCACCGGCGGCGCCACGGCGGAACTGATAGCCTTGGGTGCGGATAGCCGCTTCTACGCCTCAGCCGGGCCGGTCTCGCTTGGCATGCTCCGTGCCGCGCTTGGGCTGGCGACGGCAGAGGGTGATGGGCGTCTATTCACTGGCGTCGCGCCATTGCATCTGGCGGGCTGGGATGATGTGGCCTTCATGGAAGGCCGCAAGAACCTGCCCGCGCTGAAGGCCACCAAGGCCGGCGCCGTGGTGATTGAAGAAGCCTTCGCCGAATACGTTCCAAAAGCTTCTGTGCCTCTTGTCATGGCGGCGCCACAGGCTGGCTTCATTCGGATTGCCCGCCTGTTCCATCCCCCGGTGCAACCAAGACCCGGCATCCACCCAAGCGCGGTGATTGCGCCAGATGCCATCATCGGTTCAGACTGCGAAATTGGCGCCTTTGTTTATATTGGGCCAGGTGCAGAGATTGGCGCGCAGTGCATTCTGGCGCATCACAGCTCTATCGGTGCCGGCTGCAAACTTGGCGCGCATGGGCGCATCCATGCCCATGCCAGCATGGAATACTGCATCGCAGGTGACCATGTGGTGCTGCACCCGGGCGCACGCATCGGCAATGAGGGTTTCGGCTTCATCACCACCCCGGAAGGCCAGCACGTGACCATGCCGCAGCTTGGCCGGGTGATCATCGGCGACGGCGCAGAGATCGGTGCGGGCAGCTGCATTGATCGCGGCGCGGGCGGTGATACGGTGATCGGGCCTGGCGTCCGCATAGATAATCTCGTGCAGATTGGTCATAATGTGACCATCGGGCGCGGTGCGGTGATTGTTGCGCAGGTGGGCATATCCGGTTCCACCAATATTGGCGATTATGCGGTACTGGCCGGGCAGGCGGGTGTCACGGGACATCTGAATATCGGCGCACGGGCGCGCATTGGTGCGCAATCGGGGGTCATGAATGATGTGCCGGCGGGGGCGGATGTTCTCGGCAGCCCGGCCTGGCCGGCGAAGGAAGCGATGCGCGCCTTTGCGCGTTTGCGCAGGCTGGCGACGACCAAGGGAAATGAAAAAGCGGGCTGAAGAAAATGTCTGAGGAAAACACCACACCCAATGATATCGGTGCTTACGATATCGCCAAGATCATGCATGCGATCCCGCATCGCTACCCTTTCCTGCTTGTGGATCGGGTGGTTGATCTGGTGAAGAACGAAAGCTGCACCGGCATCAAGAACGTCACCATAAACGAGAATTTCTTCCAGGGCCATTTCCCGACCATGCCGGTGATGCCGGGCGTCCTGATCATTGAATGCATGGCGCAAACTGCCGCCGTGCTTGTGGTGGAAACACTGGGGCCATCCTGGGCCGGCAAGCTCGTGTATTTCATGACCGTGGATAACGCGAAATTCCGCAAGCCCGTGGTGCCGGGCGATCAGATGCGCGTGCATGTCAAAAAGGAACGCCAGCGCGGCAATATCTGGAAATTCTCTGCCGAGGCCAAGGTGGATGGCAAGGTGGTAGCCGAAGCAACCTATGCCGCCATGATCCTGGACCGCTGAGCATGACCGAAATTCACGCGACCGCCGCTGTTTCCCCAACGGCGCAGATCGGCGCCGGTTGCAAGATTGGTCCCGGCTGCGTCATCGGCCCCGATGTGGTGCTGGAAGATGGCGTTGAGCTGATTGCGCATGTGATGGTGGATGGCCATACGCGCCTTGGTGCGGGTGTGAAGGTGTTTCCCTTCGCCACCATCGGCATGGCGCCGCAGGATCTGAAATACAAGAACGAACCGACGCGCTGTGAAATCGGCGCGCGCACGCAAATCCGCGAACACGCCACCATTCATCGCGGCAGTGTTGGTGGTGATGGTGTCACGCGTGTTGGTGCGGATTGCCTGATCATGGCGGTGGCGCATGTCGCGCATGATTGCCATTTGGGCGATCGCGTGATCCTGGCCAATAACGTCATGCTGGGCGGGCATGTGGAAATCGCCGATACGGTTTTTGTCGGCGGCGGCACCGCCATCCATCAATTCGTGCGCATCGGCCGCCAGGCGGTGATTGGCGGCATGAGCGGGATTGAGGCCGATGTCATCCCTTATGGTTCCGCGATGGGCAATCGCGCGCGGCTGATTGGGCTTAACCTTATCGGCCTCAAGCGGCGCGGGTTTTCGCGCGCGGAAATCCATGCGCTGCGCGCGGCGTATCGGCTGATCTTCCGCGAACCGGGCGTGTTCAATGATCGGCTGGAAGAAGCCCAACAGCGCTTCGCCGATGACAAGAATGTGCAGGAAGTGCTGCATTTCATCCGAAATACCTCTCGCCGTGGGCTCTGCAAGGCAGGGCGCGGGGGCGATGATATGGATGATGAGGGTGAATGAGCAGCTCTCGCCCTTATTCGCATAAGCGCTAAGCGCGATCATGCCGGAACCCCTTGGTGTGATCGCGGGCGGGGGCAGCTTGCCACTTCGGGTGGTGCAGGCGGCGAACGCTATCGGGCGGCCGGTGCATGTGGTGGTGCTGGAAGGCCATGGCGATCCGGCGGCCTATGTCGGGCGGTCCCATGTGACGCTCCGCTGGGGCTTGGCTGCGCAAATGCTGTCCTGGCTGAAGCAGCAGGGGGTCCGCGAAGTGGTGCTGGCGGGCAATGTGGCGCGGCCTTCGCTGCTCTCGCTCCGCCCCGATGCGGCTTCGATGAAATTGCTCGGGCGGATTGGGCGCGCAGCCTTCAATGGCGATGATTCCATCCTGCGCGCCGTGATGAAGGTGCTGGGCGAAGAAGGGTTTGAGGTGGTGGGCGCGCAAGCGCTGCTGGCGGGCTTGCTGCCTGAGGCCGCCCTGTTCGCCGGCCCCATGCCTGATGATGTGGCGCGCGCCGATATCGCGCGCGGCCTCGCCGTTTGCCATGCCTTGGGCGCGGTTGATGTTGGCCAGGCCGTCGTGGTGCAGCAAGGGCTGGTGTTGGGTGTGGAGGCCATTGAGGGCACGGATGCGCTGATCCTGCGCGCCGGCGCGCTGAAGCGCGAAGGCCCCGCGCCCATTCTGGTAAAGGCGCTGAAGCCCGCGCAATCCACACTCGCGGATTTGCCGACCATTGGCCCGAAAACGGTTGCAAGCGCCCGCAACGCCGGGCTGCGCGGCTTGGCCTTTCAGGCCGATGGGACCATTCTATTGGACCGCGATGCCACCATTGCGGCGGCCGAGGCAGCGGGGATATTCCTGCTTGCCTTCAACCCCGCCGAATACAGCCAAGGAGTTTCCACATGAGCCAAGGTCGTTTTCTGCATACCATGCTGCGCGTCGGCAATCTGGAAAAGAGCGTTGATTTCTACACGCGCCTTCTGGGGATGAAGGAATTGCGCCGGCGCGATGTGCCGGATGGCAAGTATACGCTGGTCTTCGTGGGCTATGCCGGGGAAGAAACCGGCGCCGGCGTGATTGAGCTCACCTATAATTACGGGGTCGAGAAATACGAACTCGGCTCGGCCTTCGGGCATTTGGCGATTGGCGTGCCGAATGTGACCGCCACTTGCGATCAGCTGCGCTCGGAAGGCGTCAAGATCACGCGTGAACCGGGGCCGGTGAAATTCGGCACCACCGTGATCGCCTTCATCGAAGACCCGGATGGCTACAAGATTGAGCTGATCGAACGCGCCTGATCAGACGGGGGCCTTGAAGCAAAAACCGCGCGGGGTGCATCCCGCGCGGTTTTCTTTTGGGCATGACGCCTCAGCGATCAGTTGATGCGTTCACCATGCAACGCGACATCAAGGCCCTCGCGTTCTTCTTCCTCGGTCACGCGCAGGCCGATGATGACATCGGTGACCTTGAGCAGGATCCAGGTGGCGATGGCGGTGAAGACCATGGTGGCGGCAACAGCGATCACCTGCTTGATGAATTGCTCCATCCCACCTGACAGGCCTTCCGGCGCAGCCGCGGTGGCGGAAAGCGGGCCATAGGCCAGGAAGCCCACCAGCAAGGCGCCGACAATGCCGCAAACGCCATGCACGCCAAAGGCATCCAGGCTGTCATCATATTTCAGCGCGCGCTTGAGCGCCGTGGCACCCCAATAACCGGCGACGCCAGCGACCAAGCCGATGATCAGCGCACTGCCCGGCAGCACGAAGCCCGCCGCCGGCGTAATGGCCACCAGGCCCGATACCGCACCGGAAATCGCGCCCAGGACGGAAGGCTTTCCCTTGCCGATCCATTCCGCCGCCAACCAGGACAGCACCGCCGCTGCCGCCGCAATTTGCGTGACCAGCATGGCCATGCCCGCACGCCCGCCGGAGGAACCAAGCGCCGAGCCGGCATTGAAGCCGAACCAACCCACCCAAAGCAGCGCGGCACCAATCACCGCAAAGCCGAGGTTATAGGGCGAGAGGTTGTCCGAACCATAACCAACCCGCTTGCCGAGCACGATGGCCGCCACAAGCCCGGCCACGCCGGCATTGATATGCACCACCGTACCGCCCGCGAAATCCAGCGCGCCGAGCGAGAAGATCCAGCCATTTGGATGCCAAACCCAATGCGCAACCGGCGAATAGACCAAGAGCGTCCAAAGCCCGATAAACACGAGCAACGCGGAAAACTTCATGCGATCCGCAACCGCACCCGTGATCAGCGCCGCGGTGATCACCGCGAAGGTCATCTGGAAGGTCAGAAACACCGATTCCGGAATGGTGGTGGCGACCGCCGCATCACCTGACCCCAGCGTAAAGGGCTTGTCCCAATTCTCGGCCAAGCCGCCCAGGAAGAAGCGGGAGAAGTCGCCGATCCAGGCATTGCCCTCACCAAAGGCAAGGCTATAGCCCGCCACCATCCACAACACCGTCACCAGCGCGCAAATGGAAAAGGACTGCATCATGGTGGCGAGAACATTCTTCTTGCGCACCATGCCGGCATAGAAAAGCGCAACACCCGGCACTGTCATCATCAGCACCAAGGCGGTGCTCACCAGCATCCAGGCGGCATCACCGGTATCCACCTTCGCCTCATCACCGGCAAAGGCAGGCGCTGCGGCCAGGCCAAGAAAAGCCGCGGCCATCCCGCAGCGAGCAAGGAACCTCATGGGTTTTCCCTTCTTGTCAGATGTTTCGGAATTCGGGTTCACAGCGCGGATTCATCCGTCTCGCCGGTGCGGATGCGCAACGCGCGTTCCACATCCATGACGAAGATCTTGCCATCGCCGATCTTGCCGGTGCGCGCCGTTGTTGCGATGGCTTCGACCACCGCATCCACCATTTCGGCCGGCACGGCCACTTCGATTTTCACCTTGGGCAGGAAGCTCACATGATATTCCGCACCGCGGTAGATTTCGGTCTGGCCTTTCTGCCGGCCAAAGCCTTTCACTTCAGTCACCGTCAGACCCTGCACGCCAAGCGGGGTCAGCGCCTCTCGCACTTCGTCGAGCTTGAAGGGCTTGATGACAGCCATAACGAGTTTCATCGCGCTTTCCGTTCCTCTCTCTGGGCGGGAACCGACCCCCGCGTGAGGGAGTGGTTTCAAATCCTGTGCCAGCCTGAGGGGGCGAAAATGCGCTGTATTTGGGCGCCAACGGGGATCCACATGCCCATTCGTGCTTCAATTGCGTAAAATTTGTGCAATAAATCTATGCCGCTTTATGGCTTGGTACGGCAGGCGCGGCCCGATAGACTGGGGCCATGAAAACCTCTCAGGATGTTGATGTTTGCGTGGTGGGCGCCGGGCCGGTTGGCGCCACTTTGGCTGCGCGCCTCGCCGGCGCGGGCGTCAGGACCGCAGTTGTTGATGCCGCGCCCCTGCCGCCCATGGAAATGCCGGCCTTTGATGGCCGCGCCTATGCCATTGCGCTGACCTCCAAGCGGCTACTGGAAGCGGCCGGCGTTTGGGAAAGGCTGCCGGTTGAACCCTGCCCCATCCTTGGCATTCGGGTGGCTGATGGCAGGCCGGGTGAGGCCCCTTCCCCGCTGTCGCTCCATTTCGATCATGCCGCGATTGGCGATGATCCCTTCGGCTGGATGGTGGAGGCACGGTCCCTTCGCATCGCGCTCAATGCCCATTTGCCGCAATTGGCCAATCTGACCGTGCATGCCCCTGCAAAAGCCGAGGTCACGCGGGATGCGGATGGTGCGACCATCACGCTTTCAAACGGTGCCAGTTTCCGCGCCCGGCTGGTGGTGGGGGCTGAGGGGCGCAATAGCCCGCTTCGCGCTTCCGCCGGCATTCGGGTTTCCCGGCTGGATTACCATTGCATGGGCATTGTCGGGTCCATCGCGCATGAAAAGCCGCACCGCAACATGGCGCTCGAGCAATTCCTGCCCCATGGCCCCTTCGCGCAACTGCCCATGCCGCCGCTGCCAGACCACCCCCATGTCAGCGCCATTGTCTGGACCGACAAGACCGCGATTGCTGAGCGTTGCCTTGCCATGGATGATGCCGCCTATGGACGAGAGATTGCGCGACGGCTGGGCGGGCATTTGGGCTCCGTGAAGCCGATTGGTCGGCGCTGGTCCTATCCGCTTTCGGCCATGCATGCTGCGCGCTATGTGGATACGCGCATGGCACTGGTGGGCGATGCCGCGCATGGCATTCACCCGATTGCCGGCCAGGGGCTCAATC
>JADCEX010000098.1 GCA_020249825.1 Roseomonas sp. | reverse complement strand
TGTCGCTGATCTGGATCGTATCCGCAATGTCGCCGCCCGCGTGAAGCGAGGGGTTGATGCCGGCCATCAGGTGGCCGTGGTGGTCTCCGCCATGTCGGGTGTGACCAATCAACTCGTCAAATGGTGCCAGGACCTCTCGGCGCTGCATGATGCGCGCGAATATGACACGGTGGTCGCGACCGGTGAGCAAGTGACCACCGGCCTGACGGCGATTGCGCTGCAAGCGATTGGCGTTGATGCGCGGTCCTGGCAGGGCTGGCAGGTGCCCATCATCACGGACCAGGCGCATGGCAAGGCCCGCGTTGAATCCATTGATGGCGCGGCGCTGATTGAACGCATGCAGCAAGGCCAGGTGCCGGTGGTCGCGGGGTTTCAGGGCATTGACCCGAAACGCAACCGCATCACCACCCTTGGCCGCGGCGGGTCTGATCTTTCGGCGGTGGCGATTGCCGCCGCCGTCAAGGCGGATCGCTGCGATATCTATACCGATGTGGATGGCATTTACACGACCGACCCGCGCATTGTGCCGCGCGCCCGCAAGCTTGAACGCATTTCCTATGAGGAAATGCTGGAACTCGCTTCCGTTGGCGCCAAGGTCTTGCAGACGCGGTCCGTTGAATTGGCAATGAAGCAGCGTGTGCGCGTGCAGGTGCTCTCCAGCTTTGAAGACAAGCCCGGCTCGCTCGTGGTTGATGAGGATGAAATCGTGGAACAGCCCGTCGTTTCCGGCATCGCCTATTCGCGCGATGACGCCAAGATAACGCTTCGCCGTGTGCCGGACAGGCCCGGTGTTGCCGCCGCCGTGTTCGGCGCGCTCGCAAAGGCCAATGTGAATGTGGATATGATTGTGCAGAATATCGGCGCCGATGGCAGCACGGATATGACATTCACCATCGGCAAGGTGGATCTGCCGCGCGCGCAGGATGTGCTGGAAAAGGCCCGCGCTGATCTTGGCTATGAAGCGCTGCTGGCTGACCCGGATGTGACGAAAATCAGCGTGGTGGGCATTGGCATGCGGAGCCACGCCGGCGTCGCCACCACCATGTTCAAGGCGCTGTCGGAAAAGGGCATCAATATCCAGGTGATCTCCACCAGCGAAATCAAGGTCAGTGTGTTGGTTGGTGCTGAATACACCGAACTCGCCGTGCGCGCCCTGCACACCGCCTATGGTCTGGATGCGCCAGCATGAGCGATGACATGACCAAGGCCCTGGCGCAGCTTGATCGGCTGATGGCGCGTGGCGCGGCGTTTTTCGGCACGCATTATGCCATCATGGGTGGCGCCATGTCCTGGGTTAGTGAACGGCATTTGGTCTCGGCACTTTCCAATGCGGGCGCCTTTGGCGTGATTGCCTGCGGGGCGATGGAACCGCCGCGATTGGCCGAGGAAATCGCGGGTACGCAGGCGCTGACAAGCAAGCCCTTTGGTGTGAATTTGATCACCATGCATCCCAGGCTGGATCAGCTTGTTGATACCTGCCTCGCGGCGCGCGTTTCTCACATTGTTTTTGCGGGCGGCATTCCACCTGGCACTGCCATCAAGAAGGCGAAGGATGGCGGGGCGAAGGTGGTGTGTTTCGCGCCGGCGCTTGCGCTGGCCAAACGCCTGATCCGCGCCGGGGCGGATGCGCTGGTGATTGAAGGCAGTGAAGCGGGTGGGCATATCGGACCCGTATCACTGACCGTTTTGGCGCAGGAAATCCTGCCCCATATTCGTGATGTGCCGGTGTTTGTGGCGGGCGGCATTGGGCGGGGTGAGGCGATCCTGTCCTATCTGGAAATGGGCGCCGCTGGCGTGCAGCTTGGCACGCGCTTTGTCTGCGCGCGGGAATCCATCGCGCATGCCAATTTCAAGCAGGCCTTCATCCGCGGCAATGCGCGCGATGCCATGCCGACCATCCAATTGGATGAGAATTTCCCGGTGATCCCCGTGCGCGCCTTGCAGAATGAAGGCACCAAGCGCTTCCTGGAACATCAGGCCGCCACCATTCGCCGCTTCCAATCCGGCGAACTCACCAAGGAAGCCGCGCAGCTTGATATTGAGCATTTCTGGGCTGGGGCTTTGCGTCGCGCCGTCATTGATGGGGATGTGGAAAATGGCAGCCTCATGGCCGGGCAATCGGTCGGCATGGTGACGCAGGAACAGACTGCCGCCGAAATCATCGCCGAATTGCGTGACCAGGCCGCACAGGCGATTATGGCGCGGTCTGCCGCCGCCGCCGCGTGACCCGCTGGAACCCCCATGAAACGCTCTGCCCGAACCGATAACTCGCCCCAGGAAGCCGCCCGCGTTGGTGAAGAACTGCGCGAGGCGCGGAATGCGCTTGGCGTGAGCCTTGAGGATGCGGCGACCCAGCTTCGCATCAATAAGCGCTATTTGCAGGCGCTTGAGGAAGGGCGGGTCAAGGACCTGCCCGGTGCGGCCTATGCCGTTGGGTTCGTCAGGTCCTACGCGACCGCGCTTGGGCTTGATCCGGATGAGGCGGTGCGCCGCTTCCGAGACGTGTCCGGCACGGCGGTGACGAAATCAGGTGAGCTGGTCTTCCCCGAACCGGTGCCCCGTCGCGGCATCCCGACCGGCGTGCTGGCGGCGCTTGGCTTGGCACTCGCCATGGGTGGCTATATCGCCTGGTATCAATGGAGCGGACGTGGAGAGCGGGTGGTGGATGCCGTCCCGCCGCTGCCACCCCGGCTGGAACGCGCGGCTGAGGCGCCCACCGCGCGCGAAACCCCAGCCGCCCCGGTCGCCGAACCCCCTGTGCCCGCCCCGGCGCCGGTTACAGCACCACCTCCGCCGCCGCCGCGCATTGATCCAGACAAGCCGCGCGTGGTGATCCGCGCCAAGGGCGAAAGCTGGGTGCAGGTGCGCGATAATCCGGGCAATCGGGTGCTGGCGGACCGTGTGCTGCGCGCTGGCGACAGCATCGAAATCCCCAATCGTCCCGGGATCGTGCTGACCACAGGCAAGGCCGAGAATCTGGACATCCTGCTGGATGGGCAGGATGTGGACCCCTTCGGCGGCCCAGGCGTGCGGCGCAATATCGCGCTGGAGCCGGAACGGCTGCGCACTCCGCCCGCCGCGGCGGCGAACCCCGCGCCCGCCCCGCGTCCGCCGGCGACGCCCACGCCACCAGCGCCGCCGCGACCCTGACGCGTTTCAAGGCTTTCGGCGCGGCGAAAGCCCCGGCATAATCGCCGGACAAAACCAAGCTTGGGGTCCGCCGCATGTCCTATCGTCCCTATCAGAAGATCGAGCGTCGCAAATCGCGACTGATCCATGTCGGGCGCGTGCCGGTGGGTGGCGATTCGCCGATTTCCGTGCAGACCATGACGAATACGCCAACCGAGGACGCGGCTGCGACGATTGCGCAAATCCGCCGCAGCGAATTGGCCGGCGTCGATATCGTGCGCGTATCCTGCCCGACCGAGGAAGCCACCGCTGCATTGGCCGAGATTGTGCGCGAAGTGAATGTGCCGATCGTCGCCGATATCCATTTCCACTACCGCCGCGCCATTGAAGCGGCGCAAGCGGGGGCTGCGTGCCTGCGCATCAATCCCGGCAATATCGGATCGAAGGAACGCGTGAAGGAAGTGATCAAGGCGGCGCGGGACCATGGCTGCTCCATCCGCATCGGCGTGAATGCCGGCAGCCTTGAAAAGCATTTGCTGGAAAAATACGGCGAACCCAACCCGGAAGCCCTGGTGGAAAGCGCGCTGTGGCATGCGGACCATTTGCTGCAAGAAGATTTCCACGAATTCAAGATCAGCGTGAAGGCATCGGATGTGTTCCTTGCCGTTGCTGCCTATCAGCAATTGGCGGAAGCCTGCGATCACCCCTTGCATATCGGCATTACGGAAGCGGGCGGGAAGCGCACCGGTACGGTGAAATCCGCCATCGGCCTTGGGTCTCTGCTCTGGGCCGGGATTGGCGATACTTTGCGTGTCTCCCTTTCCGCCGAACCGGAAGAAGAAGTGGCGGTGGGTTGGGAATTGCTGAAATCGCTCCATCTGCGCCATCGCGGCGTGAAGGTGATTTCCTGCCCAAGCTGTGCGCGGCAGGGGTTTGATGTGATCCGCACGGTGGAAAAGCTGGAAGAACGGCTCGCGCATATCGCCGAGCCCATCAGCCTTTCGATCATCGGCTGCGTGGTGAATGGCCCTGGTGAGGCGCTGATGACCGATATCGGCCTGACCGGCGGCGGTGCGGGGACTCACATGGTCTATAGCGCCGGCAAGACCGACCATACGATCCGGTCTGAGGAAATGGTGGATCACATTGTCGGCCTGGTGGAAGCCCGCGCGGAGGCGCTGCGCGCCGCCAAAACCGCTGAACAACCGGTGCGCGCGGCGGAGTAACCCGCCCAGGGGAATCGCTTGAAAGGCTCACTGCTGAGTTCTGAATAGTAATGCTTCCAGATAATCTGTGTTCATGGCGGCTTTTTTTCTTCTGACTTTAAGGCTGTGTTTGTCGTCTGCGTTGCGTATCATGTTCATG
>JADCEX010000097.1 GCA_020249825.1 Roseomonas sp. | reverse complement strand
CGGGGCGGATGGCGCAGCGCTTTCCGAGCGGCTCGCCGCCTGGGCAGCGGGGGAGCGTGAGGCCGGCGCGGTGCACGGTGTCGCACTCGGTGGCGGCATTGCCTTTGTCTTCAGCGGCAATGGCGCGCAGCATGCCGGCATGGCGCGGGAGGCGTTTCGTGCCTCGCCCATCTTTCGACGCGCAGTGCTCGCCGCCGATGCCGCACTCGCGCCAAGGCTTGGTGTTTCCCCGGCCGCCTTGATCAAGGCGGGCGTCAGCGCTACGGCCTTGTCCGGGACTGACCTTGCCCAGCCTTTGCTTTTTGCGGTGCAGATGGGTGTTCTGGCGGCGCTGAAGGCGGAAGGCATTTGCCCCGATCTGGTGATTGGCCATTCGGTTGGTGAAGTGGCAGCGGCGCAAGCGGCGGGGATACTCTCCTTGGATCAGGCGGCGGCATTGATCGTGGCGCGCAGCCGGCATCAGCATGCAACAAAAGGCCACGGGCGCATGGCGGCGATTGGCGCCACACAAGAAGCCATCGCGCCTTTGCTGGAAGAATGTGGGCCTGTGCTTGAAATCGCCGCCATCAATGCGCCAGCCGCGCTCACCATCGCAGGGCCTGAGGCGGCGATTGGGCGGCTATGCCAGGCGGCTGAGGCGGCGCGCATGGTCGCGATCCCGCTTGATCTGGATTATGCCTTCCATAGCGCGGCCATGGAGCCGGTGCGCGCGGGACTCTTGCAGGATTTGGCAGGGCTCAGCACTAGGCCGGGTGCTTGCCCGATGATTTCTTCAGTCACTGGCAAGTCCTTGCCAGGAGTTGAAGCAGGGGGCGCTTATTGGTGGCGCAATTTGCGCGAACCCGTGCGGTTTCATGCGGCTATTGCCGAAGCAGCGCGCCAGGGGGCGCGGCTTTTCCTGGAAATCGGCCCGGCCCCTGTCTTGCAGAATTACCTGCGTGAGACGCTGCGGGCTGAGGCGGTGGAAGGCGCCGTGCTTTCAAGCCTGAAGCGCAATGATGCGGCGGGCGATCCCTTCCCCGCCATCGCTGATCGCACCATCGCATCGGGGGCCGATCCGCGCAGCGCATCCGCCTTCAAGGGCAGGGCAGAACGCGCCAAGCTGCCAGCCACACCCTTTGCGCGGCAGCCCATCTGGTTTCAGCGTTCATTGGAAAGTGCGCGGCTGACTGATCCCGACAATGATCACCCGCTGCTTGGCTTCCGCCAAGGCACGGCGCCGGGGCTTTGGACACAATGGTTCGATACGCAGGCGATGCCCTGGCTCGGCGATCACAGATTATTCGACGAAGCCGTGCTGCCCGCCGCCGCCATGGCGGAAGCGGCCTTGGCCGCTGCCGCCCTGATCCATCCTGAAGCACCAGTGCTGGAGGTTCAGGACCTCGCCATTCTGCGCGCCGTCACACTGAGTCATGAAAGCCAGGTGCAATTGCGCTTTGCGACAGATGGTGAAGGCGGCTTCACCCTGGCAGCGCGCCCGCGCCTTGCGGAGGATGAACCGACCCTTTGCGCCCGCGCACGCCTTGCGGCCCTGCCGCGCATGCCGCAGGGGCCGGCCTTGGCGCTTGCAGGGGCAAGACAGATCCCCGGCTCTGAAGTGATCGCCTTCGCCGCGCGCCATGGGTTGGGTTACGGGCCGGCCTTTCAAAGCTTGCATGCCGTGGCACGGGATCAAAGCGGGGCGGCCGCGCTGGCGCAGCTTGTTTTGCCCGAAGCGGCACCGGATCATGCCGGTTTCATGCTACATCCTGCGCTGCTGGATGGTGCCTTGCAGGGGCTTTTCGCCTTCATGCTCGGTCAGGGCTTGGGTGCTGACGAAGCCATTTTTCCTGTGCGCATCGGCAGGCTTTGTTCGCGGCGTGATGCCAAGCCCATTGCCACGGCGGAAATCTTCCCCGGCCGACGCGGCGCAAGGCTTTTCGCGGCCAACCTCACGCTGCGCGATGCCAGTGGCGAGGTGATTGCGACGCTTGAGGATATCTGGTTTCAGCGCATGCCGCGCCCGGGCCGCGAAAAGCTGGAAAGCTTGGCCTTCCGGCTTGATCCCGTGCCGAGCCCTTTGCGGTTTCACCGCGAAACCAAGCCGATTGACTTGGCGGCGATCATTGCGGCCATCCGTAGCCAGGATCAGGCAGCGCCGCTGACAGAGGCGACGCTGTTGCTGGAAGCCTATCTGGCCGCTTTGGCGCTGCCCGCCTTGCGTGATGCGCCGGCGCTACCCAGCCCTTATCGCACCGCAGTTTGGCGTATTCTTGCGGCAGCGGGTGCGGCGGAGCGCGCAGCCCAGGGTTGGCGCATCATTGAAGATCAGCCCTTGCCACCCGCCGAAGCGATCTGGCGCGAAGTTCTGGCCGAACAACCCGGTCTGGCACTTGACCTTGCCTGGCTCGCGCGGGCTGGCGAGCAAATGGTGCCCGCATTGCGTGGTGAGGCGATTACGGTCGCGCCACCACCGGCCTTCGGCGGCGCCATTCTCGCCCTGACCGAAACGCTTTTGGCTGGACTGCGCGTTCTGGCAGAAGCCTGGCCCAAGGATCGGCCGCTCCGGGTTTTGGAGCTTGGCGCCGGGGGTGCCTTGACGCGTGGCGCCTTGGCCGTTTTGGGCGCAAGCGGGCGGCGTATTCATTACCGCGCGATTGGCGCGGCAAAGGCCGGCGCCGCTGGAGCGGTGCCAGAGGCGATTGCGCTCACCTGGGACGCTTGGGAGAGTCTGAAGGCCGCGCCATCGCCGGAAGACAAGGCGGATGTCATTCTGGGCTTGGCGCCTGCGGCGCTGACCCGCGATGGATTGGGCCTGCTGGATGGGCTTGCCTTGCAGGCAGCGCCGGGTGCGGCGCTGCTGCTGGCCGAACCAGCACCGGGCGCCGTTTGGAATTTCGTCTTGGGTCAGGATCCGGCTTGGTGGCGGGATGACCCGGAAGGCGCCCTGCCGGATGCATCATCCTGGCGCACCGCGCTGGCTATTGCCGGCTGGGAAGGCGCGGAAATCATGGCGCTGGACGCGCCACCATGGCCGGCAATATTGATTTCTGGCCAGATGGACCCAGCGCGATTGGTCGAACCGGATCATGAGGCGACCGCGCCGGGCGTGATCCTTGCCGATGCCAAGACCATGGTGCTGGCAAGGGCTATCGCAGCACGGAATGCATCGGGCGAGACGACAATCCTCGATCTGGATCAATTGCCGCCACCAAGGGCCTTGCGTGGCGCTGATATCCTGGTGATCACGGGCATGGCTGAACCCGCCGCCGCGCTTGCGGCCATCACCGCGCTTGTCACAGCCGCAGATGGCGTGGCGCGGCGGGTCATGCTGGTGGCCGAGGCTGAGGCAGCGCGCGCCGCTGCCTTGCTTGGCCTTGGCCGGGTGCTCGCCAATGAAATTCCAGGGCTGCGCCTGCGCCGCGTGACAGTTGCGCCCGGCATGACGCCGGAAGAACTGGCGCCCCGGCTTTTGGCCGAATGGGCGGGGGATGCGCCAGAGGTCCATCTTTCAGAAACCGGGCGCTTTGAACCGATCTTTCGACCAGGCCTGCCAAGCGTGGCACCGGCCTTCCCAAGCCGGCTTGCCATTGAACAGCCGGGGCAATTGGCGAGCTTGGCTTGGAAGCACCTGGGCAAGATCCCAAGGCCTGGTCCGGGCGAGGTGAGGCTGCGCATTTGCGCCACGGGTCTCAATTTCCGTGATGTGATGTGGGCGCAAGGGCTATTGCCGGAAAACATGCTGATGGATGGCTTCGCCGGCCCAAGCCTTGGCATGGAATGCGCCGGCATTGTGGAGGAAGTCGGGATCGGTGTTGGCCTGCAGCCGGGCGCAAAGGTTTTCGGCTTTGCCCCCGCTGCCTTCGCCACCCACGCCCTGACACGGGCCGAAGCCGTGCAACCCATCCCATCAGGCCTGAGCCCCGAAGCGGCGGCGACCATTCCGGTTGCCTTCATCACCGCGGCCTATGCGCTGGAAACCCTGGCAAGGCTCCGCCCCAATGAGCGTGTCCTCATCCATGGTGGCGCGGGCGGCGTTGGGCTGGCCGCGCTGCAAATCGCCAAAGCCGCTGGCGCCCTGGTGGCGACTACGGCGGGCACGCCGGAAAAGCGCGCCTTCCTGCGCCAGCTTGGTGCTGATCTCGTGCTGGATAGCCGCGATGCCGGCTTTGCCGATGCGCTGCGCGCCGCCTGGCCGGATGGCGTGGATGTGGTGCTGAATTCCCTGGCAGGCATCGCCATGGAAAGAAGCCTGGCGCTGCTGGCACCCTTTGGGCGCTTCATTGAATTGGGCAAGCGCGATTTCGCTGAAGGCAGGCGCGCCGGCCTTGGCGCCTTCCGGCGCAATCTCAGCTATTTCGCCGTGGATGCGGATGCCCTGCCGCGCGCGCGACCGGCTCTGGCTGAAGCGCTGCTGCGCGATATTGCCGCGCGGCTTGCCGATGGCACGCTGCTGCCCCTGCCCTTTCGCGCCTTCGAAGCTGCGGAAGCGGAAGCCGCCTTCCGGCAGCTTCAGGCATCTTCCCATATCGGTAAGCTTGTGATCAGCCCGCCGCAAGAAAGCGCTGCCAGCAATGCGCCATGGCAACCGGATGAAGCGGGTTGTTATGTCGTACTGGGTGGCACTCAGGGCTTCGGGCTGGAATGCGCCAAATGGCTGGCAGCGGCGGGGGCAAGGCGCATTGCGTTGCTTTCCCGCCGCGGTGCTGCAACGCCCGGCATGGATGCGGCGCTGCGCATTCTGGCGGCACTGGGTGCACGCACCAGCGCCCATGCCTGTGATGCAACGGACCACGCTGCGCTTGGCGCCATACTGGCGGCGCTGCGTACGGAAGGCGCGCCCATTCGCGGCGTGGTGCAGGCGGCCGCCGTTTTCGCCGATGGCGCGGCGGCGCGGCAGGATCAGGCGCGTTTCGCGCGCGTCTTGGCGCCAAAGCTTCTGGTGGCCGAAGCCCTGGAAGCGCTGACCGCGGCTGATCCGCTGCATCTGTTTTTGCTTTTTTCCTCAGCCACCACGGTGTTCGGCAATCCGGGCCAGGCCAATTACGTTGCCGCCAATGCTGCCTTGGAAGGCCTTGCGCGCCGTCGCCACGCTGAGGGCAAGCCTGCGCTCGCGGTTGGATGGGGCCCAATTTCGGATGTTGGCATGCTGACGCGTGCGGCAGCGACGGCGGAAAAGCTGGAACGGCTGAGCGGCGCCAAACCCATGGCCGCGCAGGAAGCACTAAGCGCCCTGCCCGCGCTGATCGGCGCCGGGGCGCCCGTGATCCATTTCGCGCGCATGAATTGGGCAGGCATGCAGGCCGCCCTACCGATCCTGGCCGAGCCCGCCTTCACCGCACTCGGCAGCCAAATGGCCGCGCGTGATACCGATGGCGCTGCCTTGCGGGCGCGCCTGCTGACCCTGGCGCCAGAGGCGGCGCGCGCTGAATTGCTGGCACTCGCACGTGAAGAAATGGCGCGCATTCTGCGCCTGCCACCGGAAGCGGTGCGCGTGGATCAGCCATTGCCGGGGCTTGGGCTTGATTCATTGGGCGGCATTGAATTGCGCATGGCGCTGGAACGCCGGCTTGGCATCAGCGTGCCATTGACGGCGGTGACCGAGGATTTGACACTCGCTATCCTGGTGCAGCGCGTGGCGGGTGTATTGTTCAAGGAGGATGCGGATATCGCAACCGTTGAAGCCCTGATCGAAACCCATGAACCGGCAGCCGCAACATGAGCGGCGGCTTTGGCCTTTCCGCCACCGCGCGCGCGGCCTTGCTGGCCCGGCTGACGCGCCGGCGTGATGATACGCCTGCGGTGGAAGGGCCGCGCGGCTTTCGCGAATTGCCTGGCCAGCGCGAAATGGCGCTGATCCGCGATGCGGCGGCCAGCCTTGACTTGGAAAATCCCTTCTTCCGCGCCCATGAAGGCATTGCTTCCGCCCATAGTGTCATTGCCGGGCGGGCGGTGATCAATTTCGGGTCCTATAACTACCTTGGCCTGAATGGCGATCCGCGCGTGCAGGCAGCGGCGAAGGCCGCCATAGATCGGCATGGTGTCTCGGCGTCAGCATCGCGGATGGTATCCGGCGAAAGACCGGTTCATGGCGAACTGGAGGCAGCGCTTGCCGCGCATTATCAGGCACCGGCAGCGATCGTGTTTGTTTCAGGCCACGCCACCAATGTGACGGTGATCGGGCATATGATGGGGCCGCGCGACCTGATTGTGCATGATGCGGCGATCCATAATTCCTGCACCGAAGGCGTGCGGCTTTCCGGTGCCAAGCGGGTTTCCTTCGCGCATAATGATTGGCGCGCGGCAGAGACCGCGCTGGCCGATGCGCGGCGCGGCGCAAGGCGGGCGCTTTTGGTGATTGAGGGGCATTATTCGATGGATGGCGACATCCCCGATTTGCCGCGCTTCATTGAGATTGCGCGTCGCCATGATGCCTGGCTGATGGTGGATGAGGCGCATGCGCTTGGCGTGGTTGGCGCGCGCGGCTATGGCGTGCATGAGCATTTCGGTATTGACACGAATGAGGTTGATATCTGGATGGGCACGCTTTCCAAGACGCTCTCGGGTTGTGGTGGCTATATTGCGGGCAATGCCAGCCTGATTGAATGGCTGCGCCATTCCGCGCCGGGCTTTGTCTATTCCGTGGGCCTGGCACCTGCCCTGGCTGCGGCGGCGAGCGAGAGCCTCAAGATTCTGTATGCGGAACCGGAACGCGTAGCGCGGTTGCAGGCCAATGCATCGCTTTTTCTTGAGCTTGCGCGCGACGCCGGCTTCGAAACGGGATCGGCCACGCCGCATGCCATCATTCCCCTGATCCTGGGGTCTTCGATTGCAGCGGCACGCTATTCGCAAAAGCTGTTGGCGCGCGGGATCAATGTGCAGCCGATCATCT
>JADCEX010000096.1 GCA_020249825.1 Roseomonas sp. | reverse complement strand
TCCGCCACTGCCTTTTCCAGCGCAAAGCGGCTTTCCAGCGGGCGGGATTGCTTGGACGCCCATGCCCCAAGGCGCGAGGTACGCGCGCGGGAAGCATAATAGGCATCCGCCTCAGCATCCGAGACCTGCTCGACCTGGCCTTCCACGCGAACGCTGCGCTGGAGTGTTTTCCAATGAAAGCAAAGCGCAGCAAAGGGATTGGCGGCCAATTCGCCGCCCTTGCGGCTATCAAGATTGGTGTAGAAAACAAAGCCCCGCGCATCCACGCCCTTCAGCAGCACCATGCGCGCCGATGGCCGGCCATCCGGCGTGGCGGTGGCCAAGCACACCGCATTCGGGTCATTGATCTCCCCCTTGGTGGCTTCCGCCATCCAATCCTGAAACAGGGCATAGGGGTCTTCGGTGGTGGTCACGGTGCCGTCCATGGTTTTCTCCTTGTCATGCCCTGTATCGGGAGGCTTTGCGAAAGGACAAGGCCCTTGCCCGGCATTCGCCGCCATGGCAGAGGGCGCGCATAGATTTAGCCGGATGGTCCATCACCCGATGAACGACGCGGAACCAGCACCCAGCATCCCCAAAGGCACCCTGATGGCCGGCAAGCGCGGCCTGATCATGGGCGTCGCGAATGATCGTTCCATCGCCTGGGGCATTGCACAGGCCATCGCCGCCCAAGGGGGAGAGGTTGCCTTCACCTATCAGGGGGAAGCGCTGGAAAAGCGCGTGCGCCCACTGGCGGAAAGCCTGGGATCAACCCTTGTAGTGCCCTGCGATGTCGCCGATGACGCCGATATGGATGCCGCCTTTGGCGCGGTCGAAAAGGCCTGGGGCGGGTTGGATTTCCTGGTCCATGCCATTGGCTTTGCCGATAAGCAGTATCTGCGCGGGCGCTATCTGGACACGCCGCGCGACGCGTTCCTGCAGGCGATGGATATTTCCTGCTATTCCTTCGTCGCCGTCGGCCGCCGCGCTGCCGCGCTGATGAAGCGGGGCGGGGCGCAACTCACCCTTTCCTATCTTGGGGCGGAGCGCGTGACACCGCATTACAATGTGATGGGCGTGGCGAAGGCCGCCCTGGAAGCCAGCGTGCGCTATATGGCGACCGATTTGGGTGAGGCCGGCATTCGCGTGAATGCCATCAGCGCCGGCCCGATCAAGACACTTGCGGCAAGTGGCATTGGCGATTTCCGCTATATCCTGAAATGGAACCAGTATAATTCGCCGCTGCGCCGCAATGTGACGATTGAGGAAGTGGGCGGTGCGGGTTTGTATTTGCTGTCCGATCTCGCTGCCGGCGTGACGGGTGAAGTGCATCACGTGGATAGCGGCTATCACATTGTCGGCATGAAGAACCCAGACGCGCCGGATATTTCCACGGTTTGATGGCATAAAAAACGCGGCCCGCATCGGCAGGCCGCGTTGCTTTGGGCAAGCAGCGCCAATCAGGGCGCTTGCAGGCGCTGGATCAGCGATTGCGTGGCGCCGCGAAGCTGCACTGCCTCATCCGCCAGGGACTTGGTCGCCTGGTTGATGCGGCCCACGATTTCGCGGATCAACGCAACCATATCCGCAATGAAGGATTGCCCAATCGCCTTTTCCAGATCATGGCGGATAATCCCAAATGGCCGCACAGTGAGCGGCTTCCAGTTCAGTACCACGCTTGGCTTCCGCCAGACGCAGCTTCGTCGGTTCCACCAGGGCAGGGCTCATGACAGGGGCCACAGGCGCAATTCATAACATTTGGGTCTCATGCTCCTCGACGTTTCTTCAAAAGCCATTCCCTTATTCGAAGGGGCATCGTGGCCCCGGTCAGGGACAGCTTGCGCGCCAGCAGGAGGCAGGGGCTGTGGCGCAGCAGAACCATCTTGGAACAAGGTGAATGACAGGGGCAGGATATTCCGGCTTGGTGAAGAATGCCGCAGGAGGTGAGGATTTCATTAAACACGACTATGGCACGGGACGAATAACGAATTGAATGCCGCACACGCTTCCTCATCGCCTGTTTAGGAATTTCACTTAATACCCTCCTGCTTTCGAAATGCATGTTGATACGGAAAACCTGATGCAATCCTTATCTGCGGCGCCTTCAGCAAAACGCTTCAGGCTTGGGCTTGGCCTTGTCGTGGGGCTCACGGCCTTGGGTACCGCCGGCATCATCCATGGTCTGCCACAGACCCTACCCGCAGCGCCGGCTGATCCGCGCCTGCCGATTCTGGCGCGCAGCCTGGATGTCGCTGAACGCGCCATGCAGCTTTCGGGCGCCGTGCCGCCCATGTTGCTCGCGCGTTCCGAAGCGGAATTGGCGGAAGCCGCGCGCCAGGCGCGCCAGGCGGAAGACCGGCTGAATGCGCTGTTGCGTGGCATGGCGCAGAGCCCCGCCGCGATCCAGGCAGCCAGCAATGATCTGGCGGCGGCGCTGCGCCAATTGGGCACCACGCTGACCGCGGAACAACAGGCGCGTCAGGAAACTGAACGCCATATTGCCGCGCTTGGCGCGGCGCATCATGCCTTTCGTGCCGCATTGCTGCCGGCGATTGACCAGGTGGGCCAGGAAATCAGCCGCGCCATGAATGGTGCTTCGCCACCGCGCGGTCAGGCGCCGCGGCCGCGCGGCATGCTCGCCAATAATGAAATCCCGCGTCAAGCCGCCTTGTTTAATGCACGGAGCGCGGCGGAGGAGCTTTTCGGCATCGCCAATCGTGTCGGCACCGCGCAGGATGATGCCAGTTTTCAGGCATTGCTCACCACACAGAGAGCCGCGCTGGCCGGCTTGCAGAATGCCATGAGCGTGCTTGGCGGTGCGCCGCGCTACCTCACGCTCCGCGAAGCCGCCTCGGCCTTGCAGCGCGCGCATGAAGCGTTGGAAGCACCAACCGCCCGGCATGCGCTTGGTGTCAGCGCCAGCACTCATGTCGCCGCTGCGGCGGCACGGCTCACGGATGCGGGCGCGCGCTTTCAAGCTGCGATAGGCCCCATGCTGATCAGCACCGCGGAAGAAGCGCGGCGCGCCCGCCCTGCCCAGGCGCAGCACCTACCAGCGCAGATGCTGCCCATCGGGCTTGGCGCATTTGCCCTGATCTTGGCGGCGATATTGGCATTTCTCACTTTCCGCCGCGCCGTGGCTGCCGCCTGGGCAGCGCGCCCCGATCATGGCGGGCTTGCGGCACTCCGTGCCGAGCTTCTCAGCGCCCATGCCGCGCGCGATGAAGCCAAGGCCGCACTGCTGCGGCTGCAAACGGACCACGCCGCGCTGCAGGCCGAAACAGCCCATATGCTGGAAGCAGATATTACGCCCCGCCTTCAAGGCCTGACGCAGGAGGCAAAGACCAGCCGTGTGAAACTGGCGGCGCTGATGCAAGTACAGGCCAATGCGCAGCAGGCCATCACCGGGATTGGTGCCAGCGCCGAACGCGCACGGGAGGAAACGGGCAAGGTTGCAGCCGCCGCTGAGGAGCTGACGGCGACCGTCGGCGCGGTCTCAGAACAAATCCGCCATTCCGCCACCATCGCGGCCCGGGCCGTGAATGATGCGGGCCGGACTGATGCCATTGTCCAGGGCCTGTCTGGCGCGGCGCAGAAGATCGGCGATGTGGTGAAGCTGATCACTGCCATTGCCGGCCAGACCAATCTTCTCGCGCTCAATGCCACCATCGAAGCGGCGCGCGCGGGTGAAGCGGGCAAGGGCTTCGCCGTGGTGGCTTCCGAAGTAAAGGCGCTGGCGACGCAAACCGCCAAGGCGACTGAGGAGATTTCCCGCCAGGTACAGGAAATTCGCGGCACTTCCGCAGAAGCGGTGGCGGCCATCCAAGGGATCGCCCAGGTGGTGCAGCAGATTGACAGCATCGCCGCCGAAGCCGCGCGGGCCATTGAACAGCAGGGTGCAGCGACGCGGGAAATCGCCCAAGGTATCGCCGCCGCGGCCGAGGGCACCACGGCGGTTGCCGGCGCGGTCGCCAAGGTGCAGGGCGGCATGGAAGCCGCTGGCGCGCCGGTGGCGGCGCTGGACAGCCAGGCCGAGGCGATGGCGTGGCAAAGCGCGGTGCTGCAGCAGGAAGTGGTGTCTCTGGCGGCGCGACTAAGGGCGGCGTGAGGCTCCATCAGGCCGGAAACGCGTATAGATCGGCCTTAGCAGGAAAGGCGTCAGGAAAAGCGGGAATTGGCCAAGGGCGAAGAACAGCAGAATGCGCTCATCCGTTGCCGCCGGCAGTACCGCCAGAAAAAGCGCCATATTGCGATTGCCGCCGAGCAAGCCCGCCGTCAGCGCCAGCTTCTTGCCCGTTGGCGCAAAAACCAGGGCGGTTGCGGCATTCAGGCCGAAATTCGCCGCGAATGCCAAGGCAAGGCCGCCCATGACCCAGGCAGGGTCTGAGGTGATTTTGGCCAGCATCCCATCCATCACGCCAAAGCCGAAAATCACCACAAGCCACACCACAGACCCATCCAGGGCGCCGGCATAGCGTTGCAGGCGCGCCGGGCCCAAAAGCCGGCGCAGCGCCACCGCAATCAGCAAGGGCAGCCCGACCACGAGCATGAGCCGCCCCATCAGTGCGGAAAGTGAAATCGCCAAATCTATGCCCATCAAGCCAAGCGCCAGGGGCGGCGCGGTAAAGGGCACAATCAGCGTGGTGATGATCGCCACCACCAGGGAGATTTCCCCATCCAACCCCACCATGCGCGCAAAAGCGGGGGAGGATGTGGCGGCACAGCCCATGGCGCTGATGACCAGCCCTGCGACCAAGGGCCCATCAAAGCCAAAGCCGCGCAGCACGAGGAATAACAAGATGGGGCACACCAGCATCATCCAGCCGACCAGCACGGCCACCAGCACTGGCCGGCGTAAATACGCCACCACCTGCGCCAAATCCACGCGCAGCAGTACCATCGTCATCAAGGTCGCGACCGTAAAGGTGACGACATCGCGAAACAGCGCTGCCAAGGGGGGGATGAAAAGCCCCGCGAAAATGCCAAGCGCCAGCAGCGGCCCGCCGCGCCGGGCGGACCATTCCAGGAAGCGAAGAGGCGTGAGGAAACTCATTCCCCTCCCGCCGCCATGATCGCCGTGCGATAGGGCAAGGAAGGCACGGCCCCTTCCTGCGAGCAGGCCAGCGCACCCGCAGTAACCGCAAGCCGCAAGGTCTTTTCTGGCGTGAAGCCTTCAGCGCTGGAAGCGGCAAAGGCGCCCAAAAAGGCATCACCGGCGCCGGTGGTATCCACAACCGTCACGCGGGGTGGCGTAGCATCAATCACCACACCATCCGGGCGCGCCCAAAAGGCGCCAGCGGCGCCGGCGGTTAGGATCACGTCGCGCATTGTCTCGGCAGCGAGGGCGAGTGCCAGGGCGGCGGGTTCAGCCTCTCGCTGCGCCAGAATGGCGGCTTCGGTTTCATTCAGCACCAGCATATCCGTCACCGCCAGAAGCTCTGGCGCGATGGGTGCTGCTGGGGCGACATTCAGGATGCGGCGCGCGCCAGACATGCTGCGGAACAGCGCGGCGGTCGCGGCTTGCGGTGTTTCAAGCTGTGCGAGTGCCACCGCGATATCACCGGGCGGCGTGAAGCCTGGGGGTAAAGCCAATGCCGCATTGGCGCCTGCGACGATGATGATCTGATTCTCACCGGCTGCATCAAGCAGGATGGTGGCGGCGCCAGTGGGCGCCTCAGTGATTTGCACTGCCTGCGCCGCAATGCCTTCTGCCGCCCAAAGCACCTGCGCAGCCTTGCCCGGCGCATCATCGCCAATGGCCGCGATCAGCGCCACACGCCCGCCCGCACGCGCCGCGGCGACCGCCTGATTGCTGCCCTTGCCGCCATGGAATTCAGCCATGCCAAGCGCGGTCAGCGTCTCCCCCGGCGCGGGAAAGCGCTCAAGGCGCAGCACCGTGTCGCGATTATATGAACCGATAACGAGGATACCGCCCATAAGGGCAAAGCCTGCGGGGCGCATCCGCCCCGGTCAAGCGTGAAATTATTTCAGGCAGACCGCCACATGGGGCAGGAAATGCTGCACCGGCGGTGTCGTCAGCCCCGCCACCTTCGCCCCTTCATCAAACCGCCTGAGGCGCACGGCATCTTCCGCCTGCGGCAGCGCCCGAAATGCTGCGACTTCATCGGCCGACATTGGCCCACCTTGCAGCGACAGGCTGAGCACCGAATCAGGCGACAGCTTGGCGAAGTAATCGGCTTCCGTCGCGCAAAGATAGCGCTTGGCAGCGACATGCAGCCGCACGGGTTCCGTTACTTCCGGCCCAAACCAGGATTGTAGCCAGACCTGGCCCAATTCCTCATGCTTGTCATCCACACCATGCGCGGCCGGGTTGTCGCCCAGATCATGCACCAAATGGCCGATATCATGCAGCAGCGCAGCGGCAATGAGTGCTGAGGAACAACCCTCACGCTCTGCCTGCCAGGCGGCCTGCAGGGCGTGCTGGCGCTGCGTGACATCATGCAGGCCGTAACGGCCATGGCCCTTGCCATCAATCAGATCGGCCAATTCCTGCAAGCGTGGGTCGTTATCCATAACGCGTTATTCCTCCGGGTTACTCGACTAGCTAAGCTGATGCCGGTCGCAGGAAAACCGCATCATGGCCGTGTCATGAAAATTTCACGGCCATGACTGGCAGGCTTTACGCAGCCTGGTTCAATCCACCCATCGCCATAAGCTGCGTCACGTGATGATCCGCATCGCCGAACATGGTGTCTATGGTGGTGATGCGCTTGAAGTAATGCCCACCCAGATATTCCATCGTCATGGCAATGCCGCCATGCAATTGGATCGCACTCTGGCCGAGGAATTTGCCGGAACGCCCGATCTGCACCTTCACCGCCGACATTTGCCGGCGCCGTTCGGTCGCATCACTTTCCTGCGCCATCATCGCCGCCAGCATGGCCATGGAGCGTGCCTCTTCCAGGCACACCATCATTTCCGCCGCGCGATGTTGCAAGGATTGGAAGGAACCGATGGGGCGGCCGAATTGCTTGCGCGTCTTCAAATAATCCAGCGTCAGCTTTTGCAGCGCATCCATCGCACCCACTGCTTCACCGGCCAAAGCGGCGATGGTTTCATCCACCACGCGATCCACCAGCGCGAGCCCATTGCCAGCATCACCCAGCAGCGCTTCGGCAGGCAGGCTTACGCGATCCAGCGTGATTTCCGCACCGCGCAAGCCATCCGTGGTGGGGTAGCCGCGCCGCGTCACACCCTTGGCGTTCGCCGGCACCAGGAAAACGCCAATGCCGGATTTGTCGCGCCTGGCGCCGCCGATCCGCGCGGTCACGATGATATGATCCGCCACATCACCATGCAGCACCACGCCCTTGCGGCCTTCCAGCACCCAAGCCCCACCATCCTTCTTCGCCGTGGTCGCGACATCATGCAGATCGTGGCGCGATTGCGGTTCCGTATAGCCAAAGGCGAGTTTCAGCTTGCCCGCGGCAATCTCCGGCACCATCGCCGCGCGCTGCGCCGCCGAGGCACCATGGCGGATGAAGCCGCCACCCATCACCACGGTGGCGAGCCAAGGTTCGAGCGTAATGGCCCCACCCATGGCTTCCGCCATCAGCATCACTTCGACAGGGCCGGCACCGAAGCCGCCATCTTCTTCCGCGAAAGGCAGGCCGAGCAGGCCGAGTTCGGCATAGGCTTCCCACATTTCCTGCGACCAACCATTGGCCGATTTCAGGAACCGCTTGCGGTCTTCAAACTTGTATTTATCGGCCAGCAGCTTGGTCAGGCTGTCCTGCAACAGCCGCTGGTCTTCGGAGAGATCGAAATCCATGTCTCAGAGCCCCAAAAACGCTTTTGCCATGATATTCTTCTGGATCTCGGTGGAACCACCATAGATCGTCTGCTTGCGCCAATTGAAATAGGTTGGCTGGGCCAGCGTCGCCCATTCCGGCGCCAGTTCCGGTTCATTCCAGCGATCGCCATCGGGGTCCGCGCCCACCATGCCGTAGGGCCCGGCGGCCATGACATAAAGATCACTGATGGATTGCTGAATTTCCGTGCCCCTGATCTTCAGCACGGAAGATGCCGGGTTGGGCTTGCGTTCGCTGAGCTGCCGATTTTCATCGGCCAGCACGCGCATGGTGGTCATCTCAAGCGCCTTCAACTGCACTTCGACTTCAACCAAACGCTCACGGAAGCGCGCATCTTCGATCATCGGGCGCTCACCACCCGGCGCATTCTGCGCAATAAGCTTCAGGCGGCGAATGCGATCCTTGGAAGCGCCAACCCGCGCCTGACCGGTGCGTTCATTGGACAGCAGGAATTTCGCGCAATCCCAACCGCGATGTTCGGTGCCAACCAGATTGGCTACCGGCACTTTCACATCATCAAAGAACACCTCATTCACCTCATGCGCGCCATCAATGGTGATGATGGGGCGCACGGTGATACCCGGCGTCTTCATATCCACGACAAGGAAGGAAATGCCTTCCTGCTGCTTGGTTGCTTCCGGATTGGTGCGCACCAGCAGGAAGATCCAATCGGCATATTGCGCCAGAGTCGTCCAGGTCTTTTGCCCATTGACGATATAGTGATCGCCCTCGCGCACCGCCCGCGTCTTGAGCGAAGCAAGGTCAGACCCCGCGCCGGGTTCCGAGAAACCCTGGCAGAACCAAAGATCAAGATTGGCAAGCTTCGGCAGGAAGAACTTCTTCTGCTCTTCCGTGCCGAAGGCGATCAGCACCGGGCCCAACATGTTGCAGTTGAAGCCGAGTGGAATCGGCGCCGGCGTGCCCTGCAATTCTTCCAGCAGGATAAAGCGCTTGATGGCGGACCAATCCTTCTGGCCGCCCCATTCCGCCGGCCAATGCGGCACGCACCAGCCCTTGGCATTCAGCTTTTTTTGCCAATCCACCTGCATTTGCTTGGTGGGGGTGCGGCCCGCCGCCATGCGTTCGCGCGTATCGGCGGGTAGGTTGGCATCAATCCAATCACGCACTTCCTGGCGGAAGGCGCGTTCCTCATCCGTGAAGCGAAGGTCCATTGTTGTTTCCCCTTATTCCTTGCTGCCGCAACGCGGCTTCAAACCTTGGATTTGCCCATGGCCGCGAAGCTTCCGCCTTCGTCGGCCAATTTCTCGATCAGCGCCGCGGGGCGCAGATTCCTGTCGCCGGTTGCTTCGGCATATTGGTTCAGCTTATCCCGCACGGCCTTCAGGCCAAGCGTATCCGCCCAGAACATCGGCCCGCCACGCCAGGCCGGCCAGCCAAAGCCATTGGTGAAGATCACATCAATATCAATCGGGCGGGATGCAATGCCTTCTTCCAGGATGCGCGCGCCTTCATTCACCATGGGCAGCAGCAGCCGTTCCAGGATTTCATCGGCTTCAATCTTGCGCCGACGCACCTGCATCTTTTCCGCGACATCCAGGATGATGCGTTCCACTTCCGGGTCCGGCAAGCGGTTGCGCTTTTCATCATACATATACCAGCCCTTGCTGGTTTTCTGCCCGAAGCGCCCGGCGGCCACCACCGCATCCGCGATGGGTGCGACTGTACCGCGCGCCTTGCGCACCGCCGCACCGATATCAAGCCCGGCCAGGTCGCCGGTTGCGAGTGGCCCCATGGCCATGCCATAGAATTCCATCACGCGGTCAATATCCTGCGGCAGGCAGCCTTCCAGCAGCAGCTTTTCGACCTGCGGCGTGCGCTTGCCCGTCATGCGATTGCCGACAAAGCCATCGCAATTGCCCACCAGCACAGGCAGCTTACCGATCTTCTTGCCGAATTCGGTCGCCGTCGCGATGGCTACCGGATTGGTCTTCGACCCGCGCACATTTTCCAGCAGGCGCATCACATTGGCCGGGCTGAAGAAATGCATCCCCATGACCCATTCGGGGCGCGATGTCGCGCTTGCGATCTGGTCAATATCGAGCGTCGAGGTATTGGAAGCCAGCACAATCCCAGGCCGCGCCGCCTTATCCAGCCGCGCGAAGACCTGCTTCTTCACCTCCATATTCTCGAAAACCGCTTCGATCACAAGATCAGCTTCGCCCACGGCCTTGTCGAAATCGGTCGAACCGGTCAGCAGCGCGCTGCGCTTTTCATATTCGGCCTGAGACAAGCGGCCAGACGCGACCGTACGCTGCCAATTCGCCTCACAACGCTGCAGGCCCTTGGCCAGCGCCTCTTCCGTCATTTCCACAATCGTCACCGGTACGCCGAAATTCGCCGCACTCATGGCAATGCCGCCACCCATGGTGCCGCCACCAATCACGACCAGCTTGCCGACAGGCAGCACTTCAGTATCGGCGGGCAGTCCGGGGACGCGCTGCGCTTCGCGTTCGCCAAAGAAAATGTGGCGCAACGCCTTGGATTGTTCGCCCGCCACCAGGGTTGCGAATAAATCGCGTTCCTTCTGCAAGCCTTCGTCAAACGGCAAGGTGAAGGAAGCGCGCAC
>JADCEX010000095.1 GCA_020249825.1 Roseomonas sp. | reverse complement strand
GCGCCCGGCCAGGGCCTCAGCCACGCCAAAAGTCATGAAGGCCGCCGCAGCAGCGGCGAGAAACTTGAATTTCATTGTCGTTTTCCTCTTCTCCCAGCGGAGGAAGTTCCACCCGCTTCGCGCGTGACATTGCGCAGCGCCGCTGAAATTACAAGACAGACATAAATCAGAAAAAAGACTGAATGCCGATTCCAGCCGCGGATTGCCCGAAATCCGGGCGATTTCGGCCCATGCAGCGCAATCTGCCCGGGTTTTGGGCCGCCTGGGCTGATTTAAGGGTGTAAAGCCCGATAACTGAGGCCCCTAACCTGCCCCCGCGACCTCCGCACGCAGCTCATCTAGGACCCGAAGCCCACCGCCCGAGCCCTCCACATGCCAAAACAGCCAACCATTGCAGGAAGGCACTTCCTGCACCGCCGCCCCCACCTGATGAATGGACCCTGCCGCCTTGCCGCAGCGGAGCGTACCATCAGCACCCACTTCCGCCCGCCAACGCCGGCGTGCATCGGTCAGCACACTGCCCGCCGGCACCAGGCCGCGTTCCACCAGGACACCAAAGGGAATGCGCGGCTGCTCACGCCGGGATGGCAGGGCAAGCGCGGCTGATTCCGGCATGGGCTCTACTGCTGCCAGCCGGGCGCGCGCCCCTTTGGCGTAGCGTTCTTCCCGTTCAATGCCGATGAAGCGCCGGCCGAGCCGCTTGGCGACCGCCGCCGTGGTGCCGGAACCCAGGAAAGGGTCAAGCACCACTTCTCCGGGCTGGGTGCAGGACAGGATCACGCGATGCAGCAGCGCTTCGGGCTTTTGCGTCGGGTGCAGCTTGTCGCCATTTTCGTCGCGCAGCCGCTCGCCGCCCGTGCAAAGCGGGATGAACCAGTCGCTCCGCATCTGCACATCATCATTCAGCGTCTTCATGGCGGCGTAGTTGAAGCGGTATTTGGGTTCCTGCCCATGCGCCGCCCAGATCAGGGTTTCATGCGCATTGGTGAAGCGACGGCCGCGGAAATTCGGCATGGGATTGGCCTTGCGCCAGATCACATCATTCAGGATCCAAAAGCCAAGATCCTGTAGCGCCACACCCAGGCGGAACACATTATGATAGGCACCCATCCCCCCAATCGTGCCATCCTTGCGCAAGACGCGGCGGCATTCGGTCAGCCAGGCGCGGGTGAAGGCGTCATAGGCGGCCAGATCGGGAAAGCGGTCCCAGGCATCATCCACGCCATCAACAATGCTCTCATCCGGGCGGCGCAATTCGCCTTTCAGCTGAAGGTTATAGGGCGGATCAGCAAAAATCGCATGCACGCTCGCCGGCGGCAGGCGGCGCAGCATGGCAATCGAATCCCCGACCAGAACCTGGTCCAAGAGCAGCTCCAGCTGCGTTCCCACCGTGAAATCCCTTGTTGGTCTCGCAAGAATCGCGCGCCCGAGCAGCCCGGTCAAGTCAGTTTCAAAACGGCCTGATCCACCGGGCCAAAGCCGCGCCGGTGATGGGGGGATGGGCCGAGCCGCGCCAAAGCCTCCCGATGCGCAGCCGTCGGGTAGCCGGCATGGCGCGCAAAGCCGTAAGCCGGCCAGCGCGGATCGAGCCGGCGCATGGCCCGATCCCGCAGCACCTTAGCAATGATGGAGGCGCCAGCGATGGAAAAGCTGAGCCCATCGCCGCCCACCACGCAGCGCACCGGGCAGGCCAAGGGCGGCGGCTGATTGCCATCCACAAGCGCGTGATCGGGGGGTAGCGGCAGCTTCGCGACCGCGCGGCGCATGGCAAGATGCGTGGCGCGCAGGATATTGACGTGTCCGATTTCGCTGGCCGAAGCGGCGCCGACACCGATTTCAACCAGCCCCTGCGCTTGAGCGTCGCGGAGTGCGGCAAAGGCAGCATCCCTCGCCGCTTCCTTGAGCTTCTTGGAATCCTGCAACAGCGCCGCAAGGCTTTCAGGTGGCGGGGCAAGAAACACCAAGGCCGCCGCAAGCACCGGACCAGCGAGGGGGCCGCGCCCCGCCTCATCCACCCCAGCCACACGGCCACCAAGCGCCAATTCCAGGCTGAAATCGGGCCGCGTCATCATGCTTTGGCGCGCGGCAGCAAAAGCCAGCCGGCCAGACCCAGCACCAAGCTGCCCGCCAGCAGCGCGAAGCCGGCGCGATAGGCGGCCTCGGGCCGCGTGAATTCATCCATCGGGAAGAAGCCAATCACGAGGCCCACTAACAGGGGCAGCAGGGAAGAGCCCAGCACCTGCGCCATATTCACCGTACTGGCGCCGCGCCCGACCAGGTGATCGGGAAACAACATGCGCGCTTCTGTCACCAAAAGCACAGGGTAGCTGGAAAACAGCACCAGCCCGACCAGTAGACCAAGCGCCACAGGGAGGGGTGGCGCTGGCCAAACCGCAAGAATTATCAGCATGGCAGCGGAAAGCGCCGCGCCGGCGCTGATCATGGCGCTGCGGCGGAAAAAGCGCCGTTCCAAAGGGCCTACCAGCAAAAGACCGACCGGCATGGCAAGCCCCATCGCGGCGAGCGCCAGGCCGCGTTCATTGGCGTTCAGCCCATGCACATCGGCGAAATAGGGCCCGGCCCAAAGCCCGATGACCGTGGCGGCGGCGGCATAGGCCACCAGATGCAACGCCAGCACCCGCGAAAGACCCGGCAGCCGCCAGATGGAAAACTGGCCGCGCAGCGCTTCCATCAGGCTTTCTGGCTTGCGCGTTGGGGCGGGCTTCTCCGGCGGGTCATTCTGTACCAGCCGCCACCAGGCGAGTGCGGCAAGCCCCGTCAGGAACG
>JADCEX010000094.1 GCA_020249825.1 Roseomonas sp. | reverse complement strand
TTCTTCCACCCATCCAGCGATCTCGGCGCGCAGCCGCGCCAGCAGATCGGGCGAGACAGCATTGGGCACCACCAGGCAGCCATCGCGCCAGAAGGCATCCTTCTGTTCCTGCGTCAAAACACCCATGCTGCGTCTCCCTTAACCAAAACGGACCCAGACTTAAGCGCAAAATCCCTGCGCCGTCATCCCGCGCCACGCAGCACCCGCTTGACCCAAAGCGGTCGGGCGGAAAACACTGGGACCACAATCAAAAGCATCAAGGAAAACCCATGACTGGAAAGCTCACCCGCCGCGTTGCCGGGGCGCTCGCGCTCTCAAGCCTTGCCGCGCTGCCGCGTGCCGCCCGCGCGCAGCAGGGCCGGCCGATCCGGCTTGTGGTGGGCTTCGCCGCAGGCGGGCCCACGGATGTGATCGCGCGTGTGCTTGGGCAGGAAATGCAGGGGCTGCTCGGCCAGCCCGTGGTGGTGGAAAACCGCGCCGGCGCCAATTCCCTGATCGCGACCGAAGGCGTCATGCGCGACCCGCCAGATGGGCAAAGCCTGCTGGTGACGACGCTCGCCCATAGCGTGAACGCCATTCTGCTGCCCAATGCGCGCTATCGCCCGCTTGAGGATTTCACACCCGTTTCGCTGATCGCGACGCTGCCCCTGATTGCCGTGACGGCGACCAATGCGCCCTATGCCAATATCGGCGCCGTGGTGGCGGCGGCCAAGGCGCGGCCTGGTTCGGTGACTTATGGCTCTGCCGGCAATGGCGGTTCGGCGCATCTTTCCGCCGCCTTGCTTGCCGTGATGACGCAGACGGAAATGACCCATGTGCCCTTCCGCGGCAATGCGCCGGCGTTGGCCGAGGTCATGTCCGGGCGTATTTCCTTCATGTTCTACCCCATGGTCGGCATTGCCGAGCATATCCAGCGCGGCCAATTGCGCGGCCTGGCAGTCAGCACCGCGGAACGCCACCCGGATTTCCCGGATGTGCCCACCATGGCGGAAGCGGGTTTTGGCGGGTTTGAACGCTATATCCAGGGAGTTGGCCTGGTGGCGCCTGCCGAGACACCCGCCCCGGTGGTGGAGCGTTTGAACAACGCCGTTCGCACCGCCTTGGCCAAGCCGGAATTGAATGCCCGGCTGCGATCCTTGGGGGCGGTGGTGGTGGGGTCAACGCCTGAGGAGTTTCGCAGCTTCCTGCTGGCCGATCTGGAACGCTGGCGGAGCCTGATCTCGGCGGCGCGGATCACGGCTGAGGCGGGGTGATTACCAGGCGCGCGGGCTCCAGGCTCGCATAGACATCGCCGCTATTGGCTTCCGCTGGTAGCGCCGCGATCCATTCTTGCATCGCGGCGGCGTCACAGGGCGCGGGCAGGGCGAAGCTCAGGCTTTCCCCCAGGCTCGCCTGGAAATGCCGATAGCCAAGGGCGGCGAGCAGCCGCAGGCATTCGGCGGCTACATCGCGCTGGATGGTGGTGAATTCGAAGGAAAGCGCTCGCGGCGGGCGGGAAAGGCCGCGCAGCGCCTCAGCCTCAAAGCCTTCAATGTCCAGCTTGATGAAATCCGGCATGCCATGGGCGGCGATCAGCGCATCCAAGGTGGTGACGGGCAGGGTTTCGGCCTGGTCCCATGCCTGCCCCTCCCACCCCGGCGCCCCTTCGGCGGCGGCGATGAAGGCAGGGCTGGCGGTGGCGACGGTGGGGTTGGCGGTATTCAGGCGAAGTTCCGCCTGCCCCGCCCGCGCGCCCACCAATTGCGAAACCAGCGTCACGCCGGGGTCACCGCGCAGCAAAAGCCGCAGCACGCGGGCTAGCGCCGCCTGCGGTTCCACCGCCACCACCCGCGCGCCAAGGCGGCGGAAGCAGAGCATCCTATCACCCACATGCGCGCCGACATCAAAGGCCAAGTCTCCGGCGGCAAGGAAGCGGCGATAGAAGCCATCCAAGGCCGCCGCCCGGCCTGGCGCGTGATAAACCCGCAGGCTTCGGCTGATGGCCGCGCGTTTCACGCGAAAATCAGCGCCGCGCCGGCGGCGTGTTCTGGTGGGACCATGATGCCCTCAGGCGCTTCGCGGGTTGGGATGCCGGCCAGGATGCGCCGGGCGGATGCCGCGCCATCGGCGGTGCGCACCACCATCCCCGCCATGCAGGGCGAAGCCGGGGGCACCACGCCGGGCAGCACAGAGCCAAGCGCTTCCGGCGTCAGCACACGCACCCGCGTTTCCAAGGCAGGGGCTTTCGGCCCGGAAGCGCGCGCCGCCCCTGGCAGACGGAGCAGAAAGCCCCCCGCCGCGTCAGGTTCCAAGGGCAGCCCTGCCAAGCGCGAAAGCCGCGCGGCGGTCTCGGCTGGGTTTTCCGCGCATAGAATGGCGGCTTCCAAAACCTCGGCCTTGTTGGCGTGGTCCATCCAGCGATCCTGCCAGACCAATTCAGGCGTCAGATGCCGGATCAATTGCACGCGGCCCTCCGGCGGGTCCGGAAAGGGCAGCCGGGCAAAGCGCGCAATCGGCCCGCCCGCTTCCACAGGTCGTTCCAGATAAGCAACGCCTGGGATATCAAGCCCCGCAGCGCGCAGCCGCGCCAGGTTCGCATCCTCATCCAACATGGCGAGTGCCAGGATATGCATGCCCGGATAGCGCGCCAGAAAGGCGTTCAGGTTATTGTCG
>JADCEX010000093.1 GCA_020249825.1 Roseomonas sp. | reverse complement strand
GGCAGGCGCGTGACGAAATCATGCACCTGCGCAAGTTTTGCGGCGTTTTCAATCTCCGCATCACTCGCCCCTGGTCGGCCATAGGCGATGTTGTAGCGAATCGTGTCATTGAACAGCACCGTATCCTGCGGCACGACGCCGATGGCCGCGCGCAGGCTTTGCTGCGTCAGGCCGCGCACATCCTGCCCATCCACCAGGACGCGCCCGCCTGTCGTATCGTAAAACCGGAACAGCAGGCGAGAGATGGTGGATTTCCCCGCCCCGGTCGGCCCGACAATGGCAAGCATCCGCCCCGGTGGCACGGTGAAGGAAACGCCCTTCAGAATCTCGCGATCCGGCCGATAGCCAAAGCGCACGTCCTCAAACCGGATTTCACCTGCGCCCATGGCAAGGGGCTTCGCATCAGGCGCATCGCGCACTTCGGCGGGCACATCAAGCAGCGCGAACATCTGCTCCATATCCGTGAGCCCCTGCTTGATTTCGCGATAGGCGAAGCCAAGGATGTTCAAGGGCTGATAAAGCTGGATCAGATAGGTATTCACCATCACCAGATCGCCAATGCTCATGCTGCCATCGGCAATGCCGCGGCCTGCCAGCAGCATGGTGATGGTAAGCCCAACCGCCATGATGGTGGCCTGGCCGGCATTCAGCATATTGAGCGTGGTTTCGCTTTTGACATAGGCGCTTTCGTAGCGCGTCATGCTTTCATCATAGCGCCGCGATTCATGCGCTTCATTGCCGAAATACTTGACGGTTTCGTAATTCAGCAGGCTGTCCACCGCCTTGGTATTCGCTTCCTCATCCGTCTGGTTCATCTGCCGGCGAAAGCGCAGGCGCCAATTGGTGAAAATCAGCGTGAAGGCGACATAGGCGATGATGGTGCCAAGCATGGTGAGTGCGAAGGAAGCCGCGAACATCCACCAGAGAATGACCGAGACGAACAGAATCTCGACAATGGTCGGAATGATGTTGAACAACAAAAAATTGAGCGATGTCGCGATGCCGCGCACGCCCCGTTCAATCACGCGCGAAAGCCCGCCGGTTGCGCGGTCCATATGAAAGCGCATGGAAAGCGCGTGCAAATGGCGAAACACGTCCAAGGCCACGCGCCGCCCGGCGCGCGCCTGCACCTTGGAAAACACCGCATTGCGCAATTCCCCAAGCGCCGAGGACATGACGCGGAGCAAGCCATAACCGACCAGCAGCGCAATCGGCACGGCAATCACCGCACCCGCGCCGGATTGCGGCGCCAGCGCATCCACGGCGCGGGCATAGGCAATCGGCACCAGCACATTCGCGGCCTTGGCCGCGGCCAGCAGCAGCAGCGCGGCCACCACGCGAAGGCGCAGCATGGGCTCGCCCTTCGGCCAAAGATGCGGCGCGATGCGGCCGAGGGCTGAGAAGGGAATGGCGGCGCTGGAGCGGTTCGGGGGGGCAGGCGGGGTCATGGTTGGCTCTGTCATGGGCCAGGGGAGGCATCCGGGGCAAGCCCCAGAGCCACCCTCGCCTTGCCAAGAAGCACAGTGTTAGAAGGGCAGATGGACCGCTTCGCCCGCCATATCGCCGCCTGCAACAATATCCCCTCCCCCGCCGGCTTTCTGGCCTTTCACATGGCAGGCGTGCAGGTGGGCTTCATCACGCCGGAATTGGCGCGCGCACTCACCTTCCGCCCGCGTGATTTCCATTTTGACCAGCATGGAGTGGCCATGGCTGGCCGGTTGAAAACCAGCGGGGCGCGGAGCGATGCGCTGGCCGCCGCCCTGCCCAGCCTGACGCAGGGCGGGTTTCTCCGCATCCGCCGCGAAGCCTTCGATGTGCGCCAGACCAGCGATGGGCCGGTGTTGGCCACGCTTGATCGCGGCGCCCTGCCCGCCTTTGGTGTCATGTCCCAGGGCGTGCATATGAACGGGTTAGTGCGGCGCGCGGATGGGCTGCATGTCTGGGTTGGCATCCGGTCTCGCCACAAGGCGGTGGCGCCGGGGCAGCTTGATAATCTGGTCGCGGGCGGCATCCCGGCAGGGCTGACGCCGGCGGAAACCCTGGTGAAGGAAGCCGGTGAGGAAGCATCCCTGCCGCCCGAACTGGCGGCGCAGGCGCGGCCCGTGGGGCGCGTTTCCTATGTGCTGCGGAATAATGAGGGGCTCCGGCGCGATGTGCTGCATTGCTATGACCTGGACATTCCCGAAGGCGTCATCCCGCGCCCCAATGATGATGAGGTCGAGCGGTTCGAGCTTTGGCCCGCCCGCCGTCTGCTGGAAGCCGTGGCCGATTCGGATGACATCAAGTTCAACGTCAACCTGACGTTGATTGACCTTTTCCTGCGCGAAGGGCTGCTGGCGGACCCTGATGGTTCCTTGCGCGCGGGGCTGGATCAAGGACCAGCCTGAACCCGCATCTGGACAAGCCGTATTTCCCTTTTACACATGGCCCCGAAGAAGGTTGAGGAATTCAATTGTCATGGTGGACCTGACAAGGGTCTGGGATGTGCTGGTCGCGGGCGGTGGCAATGCCGCGCTTTCCGCCGCCATTACCGCACGCCAGGCCGGGGCCAGCGTTTTGCTGGTGGAACACGCACCGCGGACGATGCGGGGCGGCAATAGCCGGCATACGCGTAATCTGCGCGCACTGCATCCGGCGCCCACTGATGTGCTGACCGAAACCTATCTGGAAGAAGAATATTGGGACGATCTGCTGCGCGTGACCGGCGGCAAGACCGATGAGCATTTGGCGCGCATGTGCATCCGCGCATCGCAACACGCGCCGGATTTTCTGAAATCCTGCGGTGTTGTGTTTCAGCCATCCCTTTCCGGCACGCTTTCACTTTCGCGCACCAATGCGTTTTTCCTGGGCGGCGGCAAGGCGCTGGTCAATGCGCTCTATCGCACCGCCGAACAGCTTGGCATCGGCATTCTATATGATACCGAAGTGCAGCATATTGAAATGCAGGATGGCTTCGCGACCGAAGCGGTGATTTCGCATCACGGCTTTCCGGAACGCGTGCGCTTCAAGGCGCTGATCGCCTCGGCGGGCGGCTTCCAGGCCAATCGCGATTGGCTGCGGAAATACTGGGGCGATGCGGCGGATAATTTCCAGATTCGCGGCACGCCTTACGCGCAAGGCCGCTTGCTGCGCGATTTGCTGGATCAGGGCGTGCAGGAAGTGGGCGACCCCACACAATTCCACGCCGTTGCTAATGACGCACGCGCACCGATGGAAGATGGCGGGCTTGCGATGCGCTTGGATTGCGTGCCCTTTGCCGTGGTGGTGAACCGCAATGTCGAGCGGTTTTATGATGAGGGCGAGGATGTCTGGCCCAAGCGCTACGCCATTTGGGGGCGCCTGATCGCACAGCAGCCAGGCCAGGTTGCTTTTGCCGTTACCGACAGCAAGGCCTTGCATAATTACCTGCCGAGCGTCTTCCCGCCCTATAAGGCCAATAGCATCGCGGAATTGGCCGGCCTGGCCGGGATTGATGCGGGCAAGTTGGAAAAAGTGATCGCTGACTACAACGCCGCGGTGCGCCCCGGCACTTTCCAACCCATGAAGCCCGATGATTGTCGCACCGAAGGGCTAAGCCCGCCCAAAAGCCACTGGGCGCGGCTGATTGATACGCCGCCCTATTACTGCCACCCGCTCAAGCCCGGCATCACCTTCACCTTCCTTGGCGTGAAGGTGAGTGATCGCGCGCGCATCATCATGGCCGATGGGAAGCCTTCGGCGAATATGTTCGCCTCGGGCGAGATCATGGCCGGCAATATTCTGGGCCAGGGTTATCTGGCGGGCTTTGGCATGACAATCGGCACCGTCTTTGGCCGGTTGGCGGGTGAGGAGGCAGCACGCAATGTGCGCAATTGAAGAAGGCAGGGCGCGCTGATGTTACCGGAAAACGAAACCCTCGCTGAAGCGCGCCGGCACATGGCGGTGTGCAATTCCTGCCGCTATTGCGAAAGCTATTGCGCGGTATTCCCCGCCATGACGATGCGGCGCGAATTTTCCGCGGGCGATCTGACGCATCTGGCCAATCTGTGCCATGGCTGCAAGGGCTGCTACCACGCCTGCCAATATGCGCCGCCGCATGAATTCGGCATCAACCTGCCGGTGACCTTCGCGGAAATTCGCGCGCAATCCTATGCGCATTACGCTTGGCCGCGCGCCATGGGCACTTTGTTTGAACGCAATGGCACGGTGGTGACTTTGGCCGCTGCGCTTGGCGTGACGCTGGTGCTGCTGCTGACCATGGCCCTGGTTGATCCTTCCATCTTGTACACGGCGCAGCGCGGCGAAGGCGCCTTTTTCCGCGTGATTCCCATGTGGTTGATGGTGACGCTGGCGGGCGGCACTTTCGGCTATGCGATCATCGCGATGCTGATCGGCGGCATACGTTATTGGCGCGAAGTGGGTGGCGGCGCGCCGGCACCGGGGCCCATTGTGGATACGGCAGTGGATATTCTGACGCTGCGCAATCTGGGCGGCGGTGGGCATGGCTGCAATGATGTGGATGACAGTTTCTCAAGCCAAAAGCGCTGGATGCATCAGGCCATGTTCTTTGGCTTCATGATGTGCTTCGCGGCAACCACGGCGGGGGCAATCTATCATCACTTTCTTGGTCTGCGGTCTCCGCATCCCTTCTTTTCCTTGCCGGTGCAGCTTGGCACTTGGGGGGGCGTGTTGCTCTGCCTTGGCACAGCGGGGCTGATCAGGTTGAAGATCATCACGGACCCTGTGCCGGTGGCGAAGCGCCTGGTGGGCGGTGAATACGCCATGTTGTCGCTGCTGTTTCTGGTGAGTGCGACAGGGCTTTTGCTGCTGGTGGTGCGCCATACCGGGGCGATGGGGGTGATGCTTGCTTTGCATCTTGGCCTGGTTTTGGCGCTGTTCGTGGCGCTGCCCTACAGCAAAATGGTGCATGGGGTGTATCGGGGCCTCGCGCTTTGGCGGCATGCGCGGGAGAAACGCGGCGGCGTGATGGTGGCGGCTGAATAAGGGGTTGTCGCGGGCGATTGGCACGCCATTTCAGGGTGGATGAACGCCATAGCACCTGCCCTGCCCGATATCGCCATCTCCGAAATGCCCGCCTGGCTGATCGGTGAATTGCGGTCCGACCATGCCGGGGAGACCGGCGCGGTCATGATCTATCGCGGCATCCTTGCCTTCTGCAAAGACCCCGCCATTCGCGACTTCGCTGAGCGGCATGGCGCGACGGAACAGGGCCATCTGGATTTGCTGAATGCCCTGCTGCCGCCTGAAGCGCATAGCAAGCTTTTGCCCATTTGGCGCATCGCCGGCTGGATGACCGGCGCCATCCCCGCGCTGTTTGGCCCGCGCGCCGTCTATGCCACGATTGATGCGGTGGAAAGCTTTGTGGATCACCATTACCAGCAGCAATTGGACAGGCTGGAAGCGGAGGCGCTTTTCCCGCCATTGCAAGCGCTGCTCCGCCATTGCCAGGAAGAAGAAATCCATCACCGCGATGAAGCGCGCGAAGCGGGCGAAGGCCGCGCCTATGGCCCGCTGCTGGGTGCCTGGGCCTGGGTGGTGGGGGCGGGTTCCAAGGCCGCCGTGGTAGCGGCCAAGCGCATTTAAAGACGCACTACCGCCGCAGCAATTGCCGTTCCCGCCACCAGACCAGCAAGCCGCCGGCCAAGATCACGCCCGTCCCCACCCAGGTCCAGAAATCGGGGAAGGTGTGAAACACCAGCCACCCCACCAATGCCGCGACAACAATCTGCACGGTGCTGAAAGGCGCCAAAAGCGAAGCCGGGGCGCGGCGAAAGGCTGAAATCAGCAAAAGCTGGCCGAGAAGATTGCACAGGCCCGCGGCAGCGAAGATCGGGATATCCGCCGCATCCGGCATGCGCCAGACCAGCGGCACAAAGGCCGCCGCCAGCAGAAGCTGAATCGCAGAGGT
>JADCEX010000092.1 GCA_020249825.1 Roseomonas sp. | reverse complement strand
GATATAATTCGGCCCGCCGCTGCCTTCCGGCGTGCACCAATCAATATTCTGCGTCGGGTCCTTGATGTCGCAGGTTTTGCAATGCACGCAATTCTGCGCATTGATCACCAAACGCGGCTGGCCTTCTTCCACGCCCACCGCCTCATAAACCCCGGCGGGGCAATAGCGGCTTTCGGGGCTGGCGAAGATTTCATAATTCACACCCTGCCAAAGGGCTGGGTCGCGCAGTTTCAAATGCGCTGGCTGGTCTTCCTCATGGTTCGTATTCGCCAAAAACACGGAAGACAGCCGATCGAAGGAGTAGACCCCATCCGGCTTGGGATAGGTGATTTTCGGCGCCTCCGATCCCTTTTTCAGCACGGCGTGATCTTCGTGATGCAAAAGCGTCCAGGGCGATTTGCCGCGCGTGACATAGGTTTCAATCGCGGCATTGATCATGCCGCCCCAGAAGCCGAATTTCGCAAAGCCGGGGCGGATATTCCGCACCGCCTGCAATTCCGGCCAAATCCAGGAATGGCGCAGCATTTCCGGATAAGCGTTCAGCACCGGCGCACGATTTTCGGAAGCACAAGCCGCCGCCAAGGCCTCAGCCGCGATCATGCCGGATTTCATCGCCGTATGCGTGCCCTTGATCTTCGGCACATTCAGGAAGCCCGCTGAATCGCCAATGATCGCACCGCCCGGAAACACCAGCTTCGGGATCGCCTGAAAGCCGCCTTCATTCAAGGCCCGCGCGCCATAGGCAATGCGCTTCCCGCCTTCCAGCATGGCACGCACCGCCGGGTGCTGCTTGAAGCGCTGAAATTCCTCAAAGGGTGACAGCCAGGGATTTTGATAGTCCAGACCAACAACGAAGCCGATGCTGACCAGATTATCGCCGAGCATGTAAAGCCAGGAACCGCCATAGGTATCGGTCTTCAAAGGCCAGCCAACACTATGCCAAATCAAGCCCGGCTGATGCTTTTCCTTCGGGATTTCCCATAATTCCTTGATGCCAAGCCCAAAGGTTTGCGGTGCGACGCCATCACGCAGATTGAAGGTCTCAAACAGCTTTTTCGTGAGTGACCCACGGCAGCCTTCGGCAAACAGGGTGTAGCTCGCGCGCAGTTCCATGCCCGGCTGGTAATTGGGCCCCTTTTCGCCATCCTTGGTAATGCCCATCACGCCGGCCACCACGCCGCGCACCTGGCCATCTTCAATAATCGTCTCAGAAGCCGCGAAGCCCGGATAAATCTCAACGCCCAGCGCTTCCGCCTTGGCGCCCAGCCAACGGCAGACATTGCCCAAGGAGACAATGTAATTCCCATGATTATTCATGGCCGGCGGGGTCGGCAGTTTGAAGGCCTTGGTTTCCGTCAGGAACATGAAGCGGTCATCGCCGGCGGGGGTGGCGAGTGACGGCGGATCATCGCGCCAATCGGGGATAAGTTCATCCAGCGCGCGCGGTTCCAGCACGGCGCCTGAGAGGATATGCGCGCCAATCTCGCTGCCTTTTTCAATCAGGCAGACGCCAAGATCGGGCGCGAGTTGTTTCAGGCGGATCGCCGCGGCCAGGCCCGAAGGCCCGCCCCCCACGATCAGCACATCAAATTCCATCGCTTCCCGCTCTTCGGACATACGGCTTTGCCTTTCCTAATGGCTAATTGTCTCATGTAGCGAAGGCGCGGGTTGCGCGGAACCCCGCACCGGGCCGATATGTGACGGATGGAGCAGGAGAGAACCGCCCTGGCCGCCGCGCTCGCGCTGCAATGCGATTGGGGCGCGGATGAGGCGCTGATGGAAAGCCCCGCGGATCGCCTGGCGGCGCGGGAGGCGCCTTCGCGTGCGCCGGAAGCCACCCGCCCCGCGGCGGAACCAGCCCCGCGCCCCGTGCGCGCCGCGCCCGTTGCGCTGGCCACTGCGCCCCCCGCCATCTCGCGGGCCGAAGCCCTGGCCGCAGCCGCGCCCGATCTGGCAGCGCTGAAGGCGGCGATTGCCGGTTTTGATGCCTCACCGCTCAAGGAAACGGCGACCAATCTGGTCTTTGGCGAAGGCATCACCGATTCCGGCCTGATGCTGATTGGGGAGGCGCCAGGGGCGGATGAAGACCGCGCCGGGCGGCCCTTTGTGGGTGCCTCAGGCCAATTGCTGGATCGGATGTTCGCCTCGGTCGGGCTCTCGCGGGAGAGTAATTTCTACATCACCAATATCCTGCCCTGGAGGCCACCGGGAAATCGCACCCCAACCGATGCGGAAGTGGCGCTGTTTCTGCCCTTCCTGCGCCGCCAGGTGGCGCTGATTCGCCCGAAGCGGCTGGTGCTGGTGGGCGGTGTCGCGGCCAAGGGGCTGATCGGCGGGAAGGAAGGCATCACCCGTCTGCGCGGCCGCTGGCATGAGGTTGACATCCAGGGCCTTGGGCCGCTGCCCGCCCTGCCGACGCTCCACCCCGCCTATCTGCTCCGCAGCCCTGCTTCCAAGCGTGAAGCCTGGGCGGATTTGCTGCTGCTGCGCCGCATGCTGGATCAGGCGCCGGGTTAGGTCCGGTGGCAGAGTTTCTGGCCAATTGTCTGCATGGGCTGGAAGCGCTTGGCCCGGGCGGGCTTTGGGCGGTGTTGGGCGCGTTGTTCCTGGCCGGCTTGGCAGGCGGGGCCAGCCATTGCGCTGCCATGTGCGGACCCTTTGTGCTGGCCCAATCCGCGGCGGTGGCGGATCAGGCAGCGTCTGGCGGAATGCTGCGGCGCCTGTCTGGGGCGGCCTTGCTGCCCTATCATGCTGGTCGCGCGATTGGTTACGGGGTGCTCGGTGCGCTCGCCGGCGGGGTGGTCGGCGCGGTGAGCCTCGGCACCGGCTGGCGGCTGGTGCTGGCGGGGATGTTGGCGCTGGCGGCGCTGCTGATGTTCGCACAAGCCTCGGCGCGTATTGCCGCGCTACTGCCGCGCTTGGCAGCCCCCCGCCTGCCAGGAGTGCTGGAAGCGCGGCTTGGCCCGTTGCTCGCTGCACCTAGAGGCTTGCGTGGTGTAGCGCTTGGACTGCTGCTATCGGCGCTCCCTTGCGGCTTGCTCTACGGGGCCTTGGCCGGGGCTGCGGCAACCGGCAGTGCCTTGGGCGGCGCACTGGCCATGGTGAGCTTCGTTGCCGGTACCATACCCGCGCTGATGGGGGTGGCTTTGCTTGGGCGCTTTTTCGGCAAACGCCATGGCCCACTGATGCGCGGCCTGGCGGCTGGATTGTTTGTGCTGAATGGTATCGTGCTGGCGGTGATGGCGCTCAGGATGCTGGGGTAGGGGGTTATTCAATCGGCGCCGGCGGTTCGGCCGCCGCGCGCGGCTGAGGCGGCGGTGGCACCCAGGGCCGATCACCGCGCCAGGCACGATCAGAAATCACCTGCGCGCCGGATGGCAAAAGCCAGATCGCATGCGTGCCGTTGCGCCAGACAGAAAAACGATCAACCAGAATGCTCTGCCGGCAGCGCTGCCGGATGGGCTCGGCCGAGATGATCACGGCAACCTTGCCACATTGCGCCATGACATCGCTGCGGCGGACGAAAAAGGCGCGCGCACCCGCATCAAACAGGCAGCCTTCGGCGGTGCAGCTTAACTTCCCATCCGGGCTTGAACCTTCCGCGGGCAGCGGCTTGGCCGCATCCTGCCCGTAAAGCCGGAGCCAGGCGTCGCGTGTCAGGTTGGAAGCGCCCTGTTGGCGTTGGATGAAAAGCGTATCCGCCGCGAAAAATCCAACCAGCCGCGCGTCTTGCGACACCAGGATCTGGGGCGGTTGGACAAAACCCGCGCTGGAAAGTCCAATCATCATCGGCAGTACGCCAAAGGCGCGCCACCAGCGCCGCCACAGGCATAGCCAGCAAAGGCCAAAGGCGAAAATGGCCAGACCCCAGGCGGGGATGGGCATGGCGGTTTCCGTCGCCCCAGGCCAGGCGGCGACAATGCGCGCCACCCATAAAACGCCTTCAACGCCAAGCCCCATGACCCAAAGCGGCGGCGCTTCCAGCCCCAGCGGCATCAGCAGGGCGGCCAACATGCCGGCGGGCATGATGATGAAGGACGTCAGCGGCACCGCCACCGCATTCGCCGCCACGCCATACCATTGCAGCCGGCCAAAATGCGCGAGGCCAAAGGGCGCTGTCGCCGCACCCGCCAGTACCGAGGTCATCATCACGCCAAGCACGCCAAAGCCTATGCGCCAGGCCCAACCCTTTTGGCCGCGCAGCCCGGCAAGGCGGGGTTGTACGGCTTCCCACCCCGCAATCAGGGCCAGCACCGCCGCGAAGGACATTTGAAAGGAAGGGCCTAGCAGCGAAGCCGGATCAAAGATCATCACTACCGCCGCCGCCCAAGCCAGGCCGCGCAGCGAAATCGCCTTCCGCCCCGCCAGAATGGCGAGCGTCACCAGACACGCCATGGCAAAGCTGCGCTGCATGGGCACCTGCGCGCCGGTCAGCAGCATATAGAAGCCGCCCGCCAACAAGGCGCCGCATCCCGCCAGCATTTTCCCCGGTACCCTGAGCGCCACGGGGCGATAGAGCGCCGCCAGCAGGCGCGTCACCCAGAAGGAAACGCTCATCACAATCGCGATATGCAGGCCGGAGACCGAGAGAATATGCGCCAAGCCCGAATCCCGCATGGCATCCAAATCAGCCCTTGGAATGACGCTTTGGCTACCGGTCAGCAGCGCCGCTGAAATCGCCCCGGCGGGGCCGGGCAAGGCCGCAAGAACCCGTGCTTCGAGTTCCGTGCGCAAACCGGCAAAGGGCGGGGCTTCGCCGGCGCCCGGCGTCACCTCCGCCGCGCCAATGGCAAAGCCAACCCCGCCCTGGCCGCTGAAAAACGCCGCGCGTTGGAAATCCCAGGCGCCAGGATAGGCCGGCGCTGCCGGGGCGCGGATCAGGGCGCGGACGCTGATCAGATCGCCGGGCGTTGGCCGCGCGGGGTCATCACTGCGAAGACGCAGCCTTATGCTGCGTTCCAGGCGCGGTGCCTCTGGCCCAAGCCGCGCATCGGCAAGCGTCACGCGCAGCCCCTGCGGCAGCGCCTGCACATTTTGCACAATGCCTTGCACCACCACTGCCCGTTGCGGTGGGGAGAGCGGCGGCGGCGCCCTTTGCGCATGCCAGAGCGTCACGGCAAAACCAAAGCTGCCCGCCGCGACCAAAGCGCAAAGCCAGCCGCAAAAGGGCCAGCGGCGCGCAAGAAGCAGCGCGGCGATAATCAAGCCGGGGGCCAGCCAGATCAGCCTTGCGTCCGGTTCGCTCCTCAGGCTGAAATACAGCAGGATGCCCGCCCCCATGGCGACCGGCAGCCACAGCGCCTGCTGCTGCCGTTCTGCGGCGAAAGCCTCGGCCGCCCTGACCCGCCACAAGCCGGGCGATGCGGTCAGGCTTGGGCTTTGGGGCAGGGAAGGGGTCAAGGCGGGCACAACCATAAGTTTATATGGGCCGTGACCAACAACCAAACGGGAATTTCATCACGCCCCCGCCCTGGGGCCAGATTTCCCCCGCGCCGCTTGTGCTTTAAAGGCAGCGCATCAGGAGAATGATATCCACGCCATGACGGTTCGCACGCGCTTCGCCCCTTCCCCCACCGGCTATCTGCATATCGGCGGTGCCCGCACTGCCTTGTTCAATTGGCTCTTTGCGCGCCACCATGGCGGGGAATACCTGCTGCGTATTGAGGATACGGACCGGGAACGCTCCACCCGTGAAGCGGTGGATCAGATCCTGGACAGCCTGGAATGGCTTGGCCTTTCGCCGGATGAACCGCCGGTGTTTCAGGCGCAGCGGGAAGCACGGCATCGGGAAATCGCCGAAGCGCTGCTGGCCATGGGCAAGGCCTATCGCTGCTGGGCGACGCCGGAAGAATTGGCTGAAATGCGCGAACGCGCCGCCGCCGAAGGCCGCCCGCCCCGTTATGACCGCCGCTGGCGTGAGCGTGAGCCCGGGCCTGAACAGGCGGGCAAGCCCTTCGCCATCCGCATCAAGGCGCCTTTGGAAGGTGAAACCGTGGTCGCGGATTTGGTGCAGGGCGAAGTGCGTGTCGCCAATAGCGAATTGGACGATATGATCATCCTGCGGAGTGACGGCACGCCCACCTATCTGCATGCCGTGGTGGTGGATGATCACGATATGCGCATCACCCATGTGATCCGCGGCGATGACCATCTGACCAATACCTTCCGCCAATGCATGGTTTATGACGCGATGGGCTGGACGCGCCCGCATTTCGCCCATGTGCCGCTGATCCATGGCGCGGATGGCGCCAAGCTTTCCAAGCGCCATGGCGCGGTATCCGTCTTGGATTTTCGTGAGCAAGGCTATCTGCCCGATGCCGTCTGCAATTATCTGCTGCGGCTTGGCTGGGGGCATGGTGATGAGGAATTCATCCCGCGTGATCGCGCGGTGACGCTTTTCGACATCAGGGATGTTGGGCGTGCGGCGGCGCGGATGGATTATGCCAAGCTCACGCATTTGAACGGGCAATATCTGCGCATGGCCGATGATGATGCGCTGACGCGGGATGTGCTGGAGCGGCTGGCGAAACGCACTGTCCTGTTCGGGCCGGATGGCGCGAAGCGCGTGCGGATGCTGATGCCCTTTTTGAAGGAAAGGGCCAAGACGGTTGAAGAATTGACCGGCGCTGCGGCTTTTGCGGTGCAGGATGGGCCACCGATCATGGAAGCCAAGGCCGAGGCGCTGCTGACGCCAGAAGCCAAGGCGCGGCTTGCTGATCTTGCCGCGTTCTTGCAGACAGCGCCTTGGGAAAAGCAGGATCTGGATCAGTGGCTGCGCGATTATGCCGAGGTGAAGGGCATCAAGCTTGGCCAGGTGGCGCAGCCCTTGCGCGCGGCACTCAGCGGCAGCACGACCAGCCCACCGATTGATGCTGTGCTCTGGGCGCTGGGGCGGGAGGAGGCGACGTTGCGCATCCTTGCCGCGGCTGGTTAGTGGCTGCTGACAGGCCCGCGCGTGATGGCGGTGAGTTCGGCGTTGTAAGTACGATAAACAGCCTCAATCCCTGTCACGCCTGCTGCGGTCAGCCGCGCGGCGTGCTTGGCGTGATAGGCTTCCGCAGCGTCACGCGTGCGGAACAGATAAATGCCACCGGAACGCCCGGCTGCCTTATCCTCGGTCCAGATTTTCCAGAGCAGATCAGGCTCGGCAGCGATGTCTTCGGCCAAAGCGCGCAGCGCACGGGCCTGCGCCTCCCCACCCGGTTTACGGGCGGGGAAGTCGAAGATCACCAGCGTCGGCGTTTCAGGCGGAGGCGACAAGTTTCTGCGTCTGCTCACCAAGCCCGGCAATGCCAAGCTTCATGGTCTGGCCGGCCTTGAGGAAGATCGGCACCGGCTTCTTGCCCAGCCCCACACCTGGCGGCGTGCCGGTGAAGATCACATCGCCGGGATTGAGCGTGATGCATTGGCTGACATAGGACACAATCTGCTTCACGCCGAAAATCATGGTCTTGGTGGAGCCATTCTGTTCGCGCACGCCATCCACATCGCAATACATGGCAAGGTTCTGCGGATCGGGGATTTCATCCTTCGTCACCAGCCAGGGGCCGAGCGGGCCGAAAGTATCAAACCCCTTGCCCTTATCCCAGGCGCCGCCGCGTTCCGCCTGCCATTCACGCTCAGACACGTCATTGCCAACGGCATAACCCGCGACATGATTCAACGCCTGATCTTCCGAGACATATTTGGCGCGCGTGCCGATGATGATGCAAAGCTCCACTTCGTAATCGGTCTTCACCGACCCGCGCGGGATGACAACATCATCATTCGGCCCTTGCAGCGCATTGAGCGATTTCAGGAACACAATCGGCTCCTTCGGGATCGGCGCGCCGGTTTCCGCCGCGTGATCGGCATAGTTCAGCCCGATGCAAATCAAATTCTTCATGCCGGTGACCGGCGGGCCCAGGCGCGGATTGCCGGCAACCTTGGGCAGGCTAGTCACATCCACCGCCGCAATCTTCGCGAGTGCGGCGGGGGAGAGCACATCACCCGTGATATCCGGCACAATGCCGGAAAGATCACGAATGGCGCCGGTGGCATCCAGGATGCCCGGCTTTTCCTGGCCCGCGGGGCCGTAACGCAGCAGCTTCATCTAATAAGCCTCCCTCAATTGGAACGGCGGGCGCGTACATGCCCGAAAAATGCGAGGCCAATGCCACCAAAGGCCAGCGCCTGAATGCTGTTGAGCGGCAGCGTCACCGCGCCCGCGGCAAGCAGCAGCGCGATCAGCATGGCAATCGAGCCCAGCATCATATAGGCGGGCATCGCCATATCCTCATTCATGCCGGCAAGCACCACGGCACCCATGGCACCCATCATCGGCACGGCAAATTCACTGGCCATTTCATTCTCCTTCGAAAAGCGGGGTAGGGCTTCCTACAATGTCCAGCCGCCGTCAATCACAATGGCCTGGCCGGTGACGAAAGCGGCCTCATCGGACGCCAGATAAAGCACCAAAGCGGCCATTTCCTCAGCGGTGGCGAGCCTGCCCATGGCCTGACGCGCGACAAAGGCGGCGCGGGCCGCTTCCACTGAACCGGCGGCGGCGGCATTGGCAGAGATTCGATCGTGAAGCGATGGTGTATCCACCGTGCCGGGGCAGAGGCAATTGCAACGAATACCCTGGCTGACATACTCGGTCGCGATGGATTTCGTGAGGCCCACCACAGCAGCCTTTGTAGTGCCATACAAAAAGCGATTGGGCGCGCCCTTGATGGATGAACAGGCAGAAGACATGTTCACAATGCTGCCGTGGCGGCGTTCCAGCATGCCGGGGATAAAGGCCTGCGCCACCTTCCACATGGCGCGCACATTCAGCGCAAAGCCGAAATCCCAATCCTGATCGGTGCAGGTCAGGATGGTGTTCTGATGCACAAAGCCCGCACAATTGAACAGGATATCCACCGGCCCCGCGTTCTTGGCGGCGGCGGCAATGGCCGCATCATCCAGCACATCAAGCGTCGCAGTAGTGATGCCAGGCGCCGTGAGGGTCGCGAGCAGTGCCGCATCGCGATCCGTTGCCACCACCCGCGCCCCTTCGGCGGCCATGGCAAGCGCCGTTGCCCGGCCTATGCCCTGGCCCGCCGCCGTCACGAAGCAAAGCTTGCCGGCCAATCTTCCCGCCATGATGTGTTTCCTTCCCCTGGTCGCGACAATGCCGCGCGTTTCAATCCTGCGCCATGACTTTCACATAGCTGCCCGGCGCGTCTTCAATGGCGTTTTTTGGCTGGCGTGCAGACACTTGAACAGGGTCCTGCCCGGCGACCCAGCGCTGCCAATCCGGCCACCACGACCCCGCCAATTCTGTTGAGCTTGCCAACCAGGCATCAGGGGCCGCCGGCAATGTCTTATTCACCCAATGGCTGTACTTTCCCGCATCCGGCGGATTGACCACACCTGCGATGTGCCCCGATGCCGCCAGCACAAAGCGGATATCGCCCGTATAGGTCTGCGTCGCGCGATAGGTGGAAGCCCAGGGCGCGATATGATCTTCCCGCGTCGAGAGGATGTAAGTCGGCAGCTTGATCTTGCGCAGGTCCAGCTTCACGCCCAGCAATTCAATGCCGCCTGGCTTGATCAAATCATTCTGCTGATACATGCGCCGCAGATAGAAGGAATGCATCCGCGCCGGCATGCGCGTTGAATCATCATTCCAATAGAGCAAATCAAACGGGAAGGGGTCCTGCCCCAGCAGGTAGTTATTCACAACGAAGGACCAGATCAGATCATTGGCGCGCAGCATATTGAAGGTGGTCGCCATCTCACGGCCTTCCAGAAAGCCGCGCTTTTGCATCTTGGCTTCCAGCGCCTTCAATTGTTCCTCATCAATGAAAACGCCAAGTTCCCCAGCTTCGGCGAAATCCACCATGGTGGTGAAGAAGGTGGCGCTTTTGATCCGCGTATCCTTCTTGACTGCCATATGCGCGAGTGTCGCCGATAGCAGCGTACCCCCCAGGCAATAGCCAATCGCATTCACTGCTTTTTCGCCAGTGGCCTTTTCAATCGCATCCAGCGCCGCATAGGGGCCTTCCAGCATATAATCCTCAAAGCCCTTTTCAGCGAGCTTTGCATCCGGATTGACCCAGGAAACCACAAAAACCGTATGCCCCTGATCAACCGCCCAGCGGATGAAGGAATTTTTCGGGCGCAGATCAAGGATATAATATTTGTTGATCCAGGGCGGCAGGATCAGCAGCGGGCGCTTCAGTACTTTCTCAGTGGTTGGCGTATACTGGATCAACTGCATCAGATCATTCTGATAAACAATCTTGCCGGGGGTGACGGCGATATTCTCACCCACCTTGAACTTGCTTTCATCCGTCATGCGGATGCGGAGGTTGCCCTGGCCGCGTTCCAGATCCGTCAGCAGGTTTGAAAGCCCCTTCAGCAGATTCTCGCCACCTGTTTCCGCCGTGCGGCGCAGCACTTCCGGATTGGTCATGACGAAATTCGTGGGGCTCATCGCATCCACGAATTGGCGGGTGTAGAAATCCACCTTCTGCGCGGTTTTTTCATCCATGCCTTCCGCATCATGCACCAGGCCCTGCATGTAGCGGGCAGAGAGCAAATAGCTCTGCCGGATGAAGTCAAACACTTCATTGTCGCGCCAGGCTTCATCCTTGAAGCGCTTATCCTTTTGGTCTTCGGCAATCACGGCAGGCGCGGGCTCACCCATCATGCGGCGCGCGGTATGCTGCCATAACGTCAGGTAATCCTGCCAAAAGCCGATCTGCGCCTGCATCAGCCGCGCTGGATTGGCCATCAGCCGCGTGGTCATATCCAGGAAGGCATTGCCGATATGCATCGGGTCGGCCTCTCCGGGCGTATCCGCCTGGCGCTTCAGGAAATCCGCGACAATGCGCTGGCTGCGTTCCGCCACATCGGCCATGGTGCGGCTCACCAGCGCCGGGTCTGGCAGGCGGAAAGAGGGGTTGTCGCTCTCGGCCATCGTGGCTTCCTGGTGAGTTTCTGCCAGACGCTTCGCGCCGCGCCCGTTTCAGGCTAACCCCTTATGGCAGGAAGGGGCGCATGAGCGAGCATCGCGAGACATCCGGAACCAGGGCTCAACCTAAGTGGCGGAGCAAGGCCAATCAAGCACAGCTTTGCACGCTGCTGGCCGTGATGCTGGCCGGCTGCCAGACAGAGCCAGGCCAAGCGGTGGCGAAATTCTGGGAGCGTGCCTGGGGGCCAGAGACAGAAGGCCGCCCCGCCCCGCCTGGCGCCGGCATGCCCTTCCCCAATCTGGGCACCGTGCCACCCCGGCCTGAAACGCCAGATATGGCCGCGCGCGAGGCTTTGGCCGCCGGGCTTGTGCAGCAACGGGAAGCAAGCCGCGAACCCCTTGGTGCCCTGCCGGGTGGCGCCCCGCGCGGCGCCCCGCCGCCCCCTGCTTTGGCCCCGGCCTTGGCGGGCATGGCCATCCCGGCCCCGGCCAGTGCCGCGCCGGTTGCGCCAATCGCGCCGCAACAAGCCGCCCCGGCGCCAGTCTCTGCCCCTGAACCGGCCGGCATTCCCGCCCCGCCGGTCATCGCCCCCGCCGGCATCCCGGCCCCGCCCGTGCTGGCCCCCGCCGGCCCACCGCCGCCACCTGTTTTGCGTGAAGCGCCTCGCCGGCCGTGACGGGCTGGTCTATAAGCCCTCCCCTTAATCATCGAGACTGAAGCCATGACCGAGGATTTCCATCGTATCCGGCGCCTGCCGCCCTATGTTTTTGCCGAGGTGAATGCCGCCAAGGCCAAGGCGCGCGCGGCGGCTGAGGATATTGTTGACCTTGGCATGGGCAATCCCGACACACCCACGCCTCCGCATATTGTGGCGAAGCTGATCGAAGCGGTGCAGGACCCGCGCACGCATCGCTATTCCATGTCCAAGGGTATTCCAGGTCTGCGAAAGGCATTGGCTGGTTATTACGATCGGCGCTTTGGCGTGAAGCTTGATCCTGAAACCGAAGTGGTGGCGACGCTCGGGTCCAAGGAAGGGTTGGCGAATTTGGCGCAGGCCATTTCAAGCCCTGGCGATACGATTCTGGTGCCGAACCCTTCCTATCCCATCCATCAATTCGGCTTCATCATCGCCGGCGCTTCGGTGCGCAGCATTCCCTATACGCCGGATGATGCGATGCTTGAGGCGATTGACCGCGCCGTGCGCCATTCCGTCCCCAAACCAAATGCGGTGATTGTGAATTTCCCGTCGAATCCAACCGCGCTGACGGCGCCGATTGAATTCTACCGCGAATTGGTCGCGCTTTGCCGCCGGCATGAATTATTCATCCTATCCGATCTTGCCTATGCCGAGCTTTATTTCGGCGACACGCCGCCGCCATCCGTTTTGGAAGTGGAAGGGGCGAAGGACATCACGGTGGAATTCACCTCCATGTCGAAGACCTACAATATGCCAGGCTGGCGCATGGGTTTTGCGGCGGGCAATCCGCGGCTGATCGCGGCTTTGGCGCGCGTGAAATCCTATCTGGATTACGGTGCCTTCACGCCCATTCAAGTCGCGGCGACGGCAGCGCTGAATGGCCCGCAGGATTGCATTGAAGAAATGCGCGTATTGTACAAGGAACGCCGCGAAGTGCTGGTGAAGGGCTTGCATGCCGCGGGCTGGGATGTGCCGTCGCCAGAGGCTTCCATGTTCCTCTGGGCGCCAATCCCCGAGCGTTTCCGGCATTTGGGCTCGGTCGGGTTTTCCAAGCTGCTGCTGGAAAAGGCGAAAGTCGCGGTGGCACCTGGCCTGGGCTTTGGTGAGCATGGCGATGAGCATGTGCGCATTGCGCTGGTGGAAAATAGCCACCGCATCCGCCAGGCTTTGCGTGGTATCAAAACCTTCCTGGGCGGAGACAATGCCGCGCCGCAGGATGCTTCTTCTGACATGGTGAATGCATGACCCGCCCCCTTGCGATTGCGGTTGCCGGCCTTGGAACGGTTGGCGCCGGCGTGGTGAAATTGCTGCGCGCCAATGCGGATATCATCGCCGCCCGCGCCGGTCGGCCCATTGCCATCACCGCGGTTTCTGCGCGCGAACGCAATCGCGATCGCGGCATCAGCCTTTCGGGGCTGCGCTGGTATGAAGACCCGGTCGCACTCGCCGCTGATCCGCAAGTGGATGTGGTGGTGGAATGCATCGGCGGTTCGGAAGGCCCGGCGCGAGACTTGGTGCAGGCAGCGATTGCAGCCGGCAAGCATGTGGTGACGGCGAATAAGGCGCTACTGGCTGTGCATGGCGCTGCATTGGCACAAGCATCCGAAGCGCGCGGTGTCGCGCTTGCCTTTGAGGCAGCGGTGGCTGGTGGCATTCCAGCGATCAAGGCATTGCGCGAAGGCTTGGCCGCGAATCGCATCCAGCGCGTTGCTGGCATTCTAAACGGCACCTGCAATTACATCCTGACCGTGATGCGCGAACAAAAGCGCGAATTCGCTGAAGTGCTGGCCGAGGCTCAAAAGCTTGGCTATGCGGAAGCCGACCCATCCTTCGATATTGATGGCATTGATGCCGCGCATAAGCTTGCCATCCTGGCAGCCCTTGCCTTTGGCCGCCCGGTGGATTTCGGCGCGGTGCATGTGGAAGGCATTCGCGACGTCTCGGCGCTTGATATCGCCCTTGCCGAAGAACTTGGTTATCGCATCAAGCTGCTGGGCATTGCGCGGCGCGAAGATGGCGGCATTGCAACGCGCGTGCATCCCTGCATGGTGCCGATCTCTGCCCCCATCGGGCGGGTGGATGGCGTCTTCAATGCCGTGGTGGCGGAAGGTGATTTCGTCGGCCGCGTCATGATGGAAGGCCGCGGTGCCGGCGAAGGCCCGACAGCTTCCGCCGTGGTCGCCGATGTGATTGACATTGCGCGCGGGCGCTTCACCCCTGTGTGGGGCGCTGAAGCCGCCGCGCTGAAGCCAGAGCCCTCCTTCCCGATGGATCGCCACACCGGCGCTTATTATCTGCGCCTGATGGTGGTGGACCGCCCCGGCGTGATTGCTGATGTGACCGGCGTTTTGCGCGACAATGCCATCAGCCTGGAATCCATGCTGCAACGTGGCCGCGCACCTGGTGAGGCCGTGCCCGTGGTGCTGACCACGCATGAAACGAGCGAGGCTTCGGTGCGCGCGGCGCTGAAGCGCATTGCGGAACTGAATACCGTGATGGAAAAGCCAGCGCTGATCAGGATTGAGGCTTTATAGGCACCCCGCCGCCCGCGCCCTGGCGCGCACCAGCGCCAGCACGGTGCGTGAAATGGGTGCCGCTTCACCAACCCAATCGGCTAATTCCACCACGGCGCCGAGCAGTGCCTCAATTTCCATCGGCCTTCCGCGTTCCAGATCCTGCAGCATGGAGGTTTTATGCGCCCCAACCTCCGCCGCGCCGGCGATGCGCTTATCCACATCAATCGCAAACCGCACACCCAGCGCTTCCGCTACGCGCTGGCCTTCCAGCATCATGGCGCGCGCCACGCCGCGTTGGCCTTCATCGCCCGTCAGCACATCGAGCGTTGCGGTCGTGAGTGCGGAGATCGGGTTGAAGGCCATATTGCCCCAAAGCTTAACCCATAGCTCATCGCGAATCTTCGGGCGCACCGGCGCCTTGAAGCCGGCGGCGATCAGCGCCTCAGAAAGTGCCTGAGCGCGTGGGCTGCGGCTGCCATCGGGCTCACCCAGGCTGAAGCGGTCGCCATAGCTGTGGTCAATGACGCCGGGCGCCGTCACCTCGGCAGCGGGATAGACAATGCAGCCAATGGCGCGCGATGGCGGCAGCAGCGCGGAAACCTGGCCATCCGGGTCCACGCTTTGCACAATGCGCCCCTCATAAGCGCCACCAAGCCCGTGGAAATACCACCAGGGAATGCCATTCACCGCACTCACAATCGCCGTATCGGGGCCAAGCAAGGGCTGCATTTGCTTCGCCGCCGATGGCAGAGAATGCGCCTTCAGCGTCACCAGCACGTAATCCTGCGGGCCGGCTTCCTCAGCGCTTTCAACGCAGCGCGGATGCACAATCTGTTCGGTGCCTTCGCTGATCAGCTTCACGCCGTTCTCGCGCATCGCAGCCAGATGCGGGCCGCGCGCGATGAAGGTGACATCCACGTCACCCTTGGCGGCGAGCTTCGCGCCCATCAGCCCGCCAATGGCGCCGGCACCGAAGATACAGATTTTCATGTGCGTCACCCTGTAAGCCCAAGCTTTTCCGCAAGCCCAATACGCATCAGCTTACCTGTCGCACCTTTCGGAATTTCGGCCAGGAACACCACCTTGCGCGGCACCTTGAAATCCGCGAGCTGCCCGGCGGCGAAATCACGCAATTCGCGTTCCGTGCAGGCGGCCCCTTCGCGCAGCACGACGGCGGCGGCGACTTCCTCACCCAACTTGGCATGCGGCATGGCAAAGGTCAGCGCCTGCGCCACGGCAGGATGGGCGGACAGCACGCCATCCACTTCCAGCGGGCTGACTTTCTCACCACCGCGATTGATCAATTCTTTCAGCCGGCCCGTGAGCGTGAGATACCCTTCCGCATCGAAAGCGCCCTGATCACCGGTGCGGAACCAGCCATTGGTGAAGGCTTTGGCATTGGCATCGGGGTTGGCTTCATAGCCCGCGGTCACATTGGGGCCGCGGATCACCACTTCGCCGATCTCTCCTTGCGGCAGGATGGTGCCGTCATCATCCATGATCGCCACTTCAGGTCCGGCAGCTTGGCCGACGGAGCCAGGCTTGCGCGGCCCGGCCAACGGGTTGGACGCCATTTGGTGCGAGGCTTCCGTCATGCCGTAGCTTTCGACCAGCGGGCAGCCGAATACCGCTTCCAATTGCTCCATCACCGGCCCGGGCAAGGATGCGGAGGATGAACGGATGAAGCGGAGCTTCGCGCGTTCAATAATCTCCGCATTGCGGTCCGCGCGCGTCAGGATGGTTTGGTGCATGGTTGGCACGGCAGTGTACCAGCTTGGCCTTTCCTCATCCAGCAGACGGAAGAAACGCAAAGCATCAAAGCCCGGCGTGCAAATCACCGCGCCACCGGCGCCGAGTGAGGAGAGCACCGCCGCAATCAGCCCATGAATGTGAAACAGCGGCATGATGTTCAAACACGCATCAGCGGGCGAAAGAGCCAGCGTCGCGCCGATATGCCGGGCAGAGGCGCAGATATTCGCCTGGGACAAGGGCACAATCTTGGGCCGCGCCGTGGTGCCGGATGTGTGCAGGACCAGCGCAATATCACCAGCCTCAGCCGCGCCGGGATGCGCGGCTTGCGCGGGGCTTCCGCCTTCCAAGGTGAAGCTTCCCGCATGATCACCGGGCACCAATTCCAGCACGGCCACGCCAAGCTTGGCGGCAACATCGCGGGCTTCGGTGGCCACACCCTTTTGCACCACCAGCGCCTTGGCCTTCAGATCGGTCAGATAGAAGTTGAATTCATCCGCGCGATAGGCAGGGTTGAGCGGCGCGGTGGTCGCACCTGCGCCAATCGCGATAAAGGCCGCCGCCATTTCCGGGCCATTGGGCAGCACAATCGCAACACGGTCATTGCGGCCAATGCCAATGCCATTCAGCCGCGCAATAGTGGCGGCGGCGAGATCACGGAGCCCGGCATAGGATAGCGCCGGGCGGCCCGGCGCGCGGATGGCGGGCGCGCCAGCGGCGCCGTTGGCCAGAAGGGCATTCAGGGTTGCGTTCACGCTTATCTCCTCGGCGTTTCCCGAGGCGCTATTATGAACGAAAATGCCGCGCCGTCAGCCCCCGGCGAGCGATACGCGATGCCGCCCCGCAAGCTGCACGTAATTCTTCGCGGTGCGATCAAAACCGGCGCGCTGTTCTTCGGTAAGCACGCGGACCAGCTTGGCGGGATTGCCCATCCACAGCTCCATGGCACCGATGCGCTTGCCGGGCGGCAGCACGGAGCCAGCCGCAATCACGCCGCCTTCTTCAATCACCGCGCCATCCAGCACGGTGGCACCCATGCCAACAAAGGCGCGGTCCATCAGCGTGCAGGCATGCACAATGGCAGCATGGCCCACGGTGACATCATTACCGATTATCGTGGGCTCCTTCCCTGCATTCACATGCACAATCGTCCCATCCTGGATATTCACGCGCTTGCCGATGGTGATGAAGTTGGAATCACCACGCAGCACGCAGTGATACCAGATGTTGGATTGTTCCCCGATCGTCACATTGCCGATCACGGCAGCGGTCGGCGCGATGAAGACGCTTTCATGCAGTGTCGGCCAGACGCCTTCAAACACATAAAGCGGGCCGCGATTGGTGGGTTGTTGCATGTCCATTTCGGTACCCTTCACGCCGCTTTCGGCAAGTCAGCCGAAACCGGCACGCCCAGCATCAGGCCAAGATTTTGCACCGCCGCACCGGAAGCGCCTTTGCCCAAATTGTCATAGCGCGCGACCAGCACGGCATGGCCGCGCTTTTCATTGCCATAGACGCGGATTTCAAGGCCATTGCTGCCATTCAGCGCCTCCGGTTCCAGCTTGCCATTGGCTTCCGCCGTCACCACGCGCACTACATCACTGCCGGCGTAGCGCTTCATCAACAGCGCTTCCAAATCAGCGGGCGTCACGCCACCCTTGAGCATATCCAGATGCAGCGGGATGGAATCAATCATGCCCTGAGCGTAATCCGCGACCGAGGGTACAAAGATCGGCCGGCGTGTCAGCCCGGTATATTTCTGCATCTCCGCGACATGCTTGTGTTCCAGGCCCAAGCCGTAAAGCTCAAAATCCGGCGCGGTCCGTGCTTCATAAGCCGCAATCATGGATTTGCCGCCGCCCGAATAGCCTGACACAGCGTTAACGGTCACCGGAAAATCAGCCGCCATGATGCCGGCATCAATCAAGGGGCGCAGCATCAGAATCGCACCGGTCGGGTAGCAGCCGGGGTTCGAAACGCGCGACGCTGCGGAAATCGCCGCCGCTTGTTCCGGCGCCAGTTCCGCCAGCCCATAAACCCAATCAGGGTCAACCCGATGCGCAGTGGAAGCATCCAAAAGCTTCGGTGCCTGCGCGCCCAGTGAAGCGGCCAGCGCCGCGCTTTCCTTCGCCGCATCATCGGGCAGGCACAGGATCACCAGATCAACCTCGGCCATCATCTCACGCCGCGCATTGGCATCCTTGCGATGCTCAGCCGCGATGGAGCGCAACTCAACATGCGGATTGGCGGCAATGCGATCACGGATTTGTAGCCCCGTGGTGCCAGCTTCGCCATCAATGAAAATCTTCGCAGTCTTGGCCATGATACGCTCTCCTATCCTGCCGCATTGCGGCGCTAAACCTGTCCAAATGCAAGAGGGGCGGACCCTTGCGGACCCGCCCCCTGATGAAATCCCAGTATGGGACCGGCGCGCGACGCCGGTCCGCTGGCGTCAGCGCTTGGAGAACTGGAAGGAACGTCGTGCCTTCGGGCGCCCATACTTCTTGCGTTCCACCACGCGCGGGTCGCGCGTCAGGAAGCCGGCCTTTTTCAGGATGGAGCGCAAATCGGGCTCATAATTGCAGAGCGCGCGGCTGATGCCATGGCGCACCGCCCCGGCCTGGCCGGACAAGCCGCCGCCCACAACCGAGCAAATCACGTCGAATTGCTGATAGCGATCCGCCACCAGGAAGGGCTGGGTGATCAGCATGCGCAGCACCGGGCGCGCGAAATACTTCGCCGCCGGATTGTCATTGATGGTGATCTGGCCCTTGCCCGGCTTGATCCAGACGCGGGCAACCGCGTCCTTGCGCCGGCCCGTGCCATAGGAACGGCCCTGCGCATCGCGCTTCGGTTCCCGCTTGATCGCCGCTTCCGCCGTGGCAGCCGGGGTGCCGGCCACGATTTCCTTGAGGTCCGCGAGGGTCTTGGTTTCGCCGCTCATAGCCTCAGCCCGCCTTCTTCACTGCGAGGGAATTCTTACGGTTCAGCGCCGCCACATCGAGCGCAGCAGGCTGCTGGCCGGCATGCGGGTGTTCGGCCCCGGCATAGACATGCAGGTTACGCATCTGCGCCCGGCCCAGCGGGCCGCGGGTGATCATGCGCTCAACCGCTTTTTCAATGACGCGTTCCGGGAAACGGCCTTCCATGCGTTCACGGATGGTGCGGCCCTTGATGCCACCCGGATAGCCCGTGTGCCAGTAGAACACGCTCTGTTCCGCCTTGGCGCCGGTGACGCGCACCTTGTCG
>JADCEX010000091.1 GCA_020249825.1 Roseomonas sp. | reverse complement strand
GTCTGCGCCGGGCGGCTGGCGCGGGGCGCTGATGTCTGAGACCAACCCGATACTGGAATTATCGGTGATGCGCCGCTGTCTGATCCTGGCGGCGGTGGTGATGGGGGCAACGCTTTACGCCACCACGCTGCTGGTTGCCTCCACCCTATTGCCGCAGATGCAGGGCAGCCTGGCCGCGACGCCGGATGAGATCGCCTGGACCACCACCTTCAATATCTTGGCCACCGCCATCGTCACGCCGATGACCGGCTGGCTGGTGGCGCGTTCCGGCCGCCGCAAGGTGATGCTGTTCTGCGTGGTGGGCTTCACCATCTCGACCTACCTGGTGGGGCAGGCGGAATCGCTGGAAACCGTGGTGCTGTGGCGCATTGTGCAGGGCGGTATTGGCGCGCCGGTCATTCCTTTGGCGAATGCGATTGTGCTGGATAGTTTCCCGCGCAAGCAGGCCGGTTTGGTGAGCTCCATCTTCGGTATGACGGTGGTGTTGGGGCCGGTGATTGGCCCGGTTCTGGGCGGGCAATTGGCTGAGGCTTATGGCTGGCGCTGGGCTTTTTATATGATTGTGCCGGCGGGCGTGGTGGCGAGTTTCGCGCTTTGGGCGACGCTGCCCGAAGATGAACCTGGCAAGCCCGTGCCGCTGGATTGGACGGGTTTTCTGGCGCTGACGGTCGCGATTTCCTGCGTGCAATTGATCCTATCCCGCGGGCAGCGGCTGGATTGGTATGAATCGAATGAGATCATCCTTGAAACCATCATCGCCGCCTTGGCGTTTTATATCTTCGTCGCGCATAGCCTGACGGCAAAGCAGCCCTTCTTGAATCTGCGGCTGCTTTTGGATCGCAACTACGCCATCGGGCTTTTGCTGGTGTTCATTTATGGCATGGTGAATTTCACGCCGATTGTGCTGCTGCCATCGCTGTTGCAGCAATATGCCGGCTATCCCGATAGCGTCATTGGTGAAATCGTTGGCTTTCGCGGCATTGGCGGCACCATTGGCTTTGCGCTGACCTTCCTGATCGGCCGTTGGGACCCGCGCATTGGCATGGCCATTGGCTTCGCGGCCATGGTGGCGGCGGGGGTTTGGCTCATGCATTTTGATCTGAATGTCAGCGAAGAAGCGCTGTTGTGGAATGCCGTGCTGCAAGGCATCTCCGTTGGCATCATCTGGGTGCCGCTGACGGTACTGACCTTCAAGACACTGGATCGGGAGCATTTGCCCGAAGCCATGGCGATGTTCCATTTGCTGCGCAATATCGGATCAAGCCTGTTCATTTCGCTGAGTGTGGCTGAGATCATCCGCTCGGGAGCCATGAATTACAGCCGCATGACGGAAATGATCTCGCCCTTCAATCGCACGCTGCAATTGCCGGGGTCCATGGGAGGGTTTGGGATGGAAACCGTGCCAGAATTGGCGAAGCTGAGCGGGGAAATCTCGCGCCAGGCGGCGATGATTGGCTATGTGAACGGCTTTGGCTTGTTCACCGCGGCATCCTTTGTGGCGATTGTGCTGGTGCTTTGCGCGGGCGGGCGTGGGAAGGGGGCGTGATCAAAGAAGCCCCACCAGCGTCTCCCCCAACAACGCCAAATCCGCCTCCCGCGACAGCCGATGATCGCCATCCTTGATCAGCGTCACACGCACATCATCACCCGTCACCGTTTCGGCAATGCGCAGCGCATGGCGCCAGGGCACATCCGGGTCCTGCTGCCCCTGTAGAATGCGCAAGGGACATTCAAGCGCCATCGGCGCGCGCAGCAAAAGCTGGTTGCGGCCATCTTCAATCAAGGCGCGTGTGATGGGATAGGACGCACCGTATTCACTCGGCCTATGCCAGACATCATCGCGCATGATCGCTTCTCGGATTGCAGGCGGAAATTCCGCCCACATCAAATCCTCCGTGAAATCCGGCGCCGGCGCTATGCCGATCAGCGCCCGCACCGTAACCCTGCGCCGCGCGGCCAGCAGCAGCGCAATCCAGCCGCCCATGGAAGACCCGATCAGGATTTGCGGGCCCTGCGTCAGCGCTGCAATCACGCAGGCAGCATCCTCGGCCCAACGCCCAATCGTGCCATCCTCAAACCGTCCTTCGGATGTGCCATGGCCCGCGTAATCAAAGCGCAAAAACGCCTGCCCGCGCGCGGCACACCAGCCGGCGAGGAATTCCGCCTTGCTGCCCGTCATGTCGCTATTGAAGCCGCCCAGAAACACCACACCAGGGCCGCGCCCGGCGATGCGCCGCCAGGCCAGATGCACACCATCGCCGCGATCAAGCCGCCCGGTTTCTTCCTTCATGGGCGCGGCAATCCGCGCGCAGCGAGGGATGCGAATAGCGCGCCAAGGCCATAGCGCCAGGGCGGGCATTCATCGGTGCGATCCACCTCATTCACCAAAACCCCAAGCCTGGGCGATGCAATCCGCACCACATCCCCTTCGCGATGCGTGAAGCCCATCCCCGGCGCGCCGCGATCCTTGGCCGGCGAAAATGGCGTACCGAGATACAGCACCACGCCATCCGGATATTGATGATGCGCACCAATCATTTGCGCCACCACATCCGCCGGGTCGCGGCTGATCGCACCCACCGGCCCGCTTTCCGCCAATTCAAACCCATCACGCCCGGTGATGTTCAGGCTGAGCTCCGCGCGCCGCACATCTTCCAAGGTAAAGCCCGCATCAAACAAGCGGATCATGGGCCCAAGCGCGGCGGACGCGTTATTATCCTTGGCACGCCCAAGCAACAAGGCACTGCGCCCTTCCACATCCCGCAAATTGACATCATTGCCGAGCGTGGCACCCTGAATGCGCCCCTTGCCATTCACCACCATCACCGCTTCCGGTTCAGGGTTGGACCAGGCGGACACAGGATGCACGCCAATCTTGCTGCCCGTGCCAACGGAAGCCATGGCCGGGCATTTGGTGAAAATCTCCGCATCCGGGCCGATGCCGACTTCCAGATATTGGCTCCACCAACCCTTTTGCAGCAACGCGGTTTTGAGGCGCATGGCTTCCGCGCTGCCGGGAATGATCGCGGCCAGATCATCGCCAATGATATTGCGAAACTCAGCGCGCACCGCCTCCGCCTGGCCGGCATCGCCGCGGCAGCGTTCTTCCACCACGCGTTCCAGCATGCTCCGCACATAGGTCACGCCGGCGGCCTTCACCGTTTGCAGATCAATGGGCGAAAGCAGGAGGGGCTTGGCAGGATCGCGCGCATCCCAGGCGGAATTGGCCAATAGCGCCGCAACATCAAGCGAGATGGCCTCACCGCGTAGGATCATGGCACCGATCGCATCATCCTCTTCTAGAAAGCGCGATGCCGTGCCGAAGGCGGGCGTCAGGTCATAGGCCGCGCCGCGCGCAAAGCCGATCACGCATGGCCCCTCGGGCCGCATGATGCGGGCGCAGAAATGCCCTTCCGCGAAATCCACCGGCAAATGGCTGGAATTGATCTGCATGGCGCCCCCCGTTTCTTGCCGGGGCATTTTGCGTGAAGTGGCGCCTTATCGCCAGGGTGCTTGCGCTGCATCAAGAAGCGGCGCGGCGAATTCGGTTTGTCTGACACCATGCAGGAAATGATCGCCGCGCCCGCCTATGGCACCGGGCACCCCTTCCTTTCCGCCGCCGGGGCTGCGGCTGCGCGCGCCCTGATGGCCGCGGCCAGGCCCATTACGGTGCCGCGCCGCGATGTGATTTTCGCGCCCGAGGCCGAGCCAGAGGCGCTTTACCTTTTGCTGGAGGGTTCCGTCGGGCTTTCCATGCGGGGCAAGGATGGCGCGCCCGGCCTGCTGGAGATCATCAGCCCGGGTGAATGCTTCCTGATGCCGGCGGTGATCCTGGGCGGCGCTTGGCCCTTCGGTGCCGAGGCCTTGGCCCAAAGCCGCCTGCTCCGCATCACGCTTGAAGATTTTCACGCCATCATGGCTGAGGAGCCGCAACTCGCTGAGGCAAGCCTCGCGCAAATGGCGCGGCAATGGCGGGTTCTGGCGGATCAATTGCGTGACATGAAGCTTACCAAGGCAAGCGAACGCGTGGCGCATTTCCTGACCGGGCGGCTGATGCCTGGCGGGCGCGTTGCCATGCCCGAACCGCGCGCGGCCATTGCAGCGAGGCTAGGCATGACGCCGGAAAGCCTCTCACGCGTTATGCATGGGCTGGAAGCGGCGGGGCTGGTGCGGCTGCAAGGAAGGCGCGTGGAAGTGCCGGATGCCGAAGCCCTGAACCAGGCGACCCGGGCTTCCGGCGCCTAGGCTAAGCGGTTAGGCTCCCTCCCATAACGGAGGATAGCCCATGGCCCGCGTACCTGATTTGACAGTGGATGATCTGGCGGAAGCCGATCGGGACCTGCTGAAGCGCCCGATTGCCTTGCATAAGGCGCTGGTCAATAGCCCTAAGGCTGCGCGCGCCTTTTCCGGCCTTGGGCAATTCATTCGCTACGGGTCGCGACTCGACCCGCGCCTTCGGGAATTGGCCATTCTGCAAGTGGGCTGGCAGGCGCGTTCGCCCTATGAATGGTCGCATCACGTGAAAATCGGCAAGGATTTTGGTGTGAGCGATGCCGATATCCGTGGCCTGATCGCGGAAAGCGCGGGGCAGGATTCGGCGCTTGAACCACTCGCCAAGCTGGTGCTGCTGGCCGCGCGGGAAGCCGCGGCGGGGCCAGGGGTGAGTGAGGCGACCTATAGGGCGCTGGCGGCGCATTTCGACCATGAACTGATGGTGGATCTGGTGCTGACTATTTCATTTTATTGTGCCGTGGTCCGCGCGCTTTCATCCTTGGCGATTGAGGTGGAGCCCGAATACCAGCCCTATCTGGACCAATATCCGCTGCCGGCGTGACAGGTATTTTTGGTAAACTATTGATTCAAAAAAGTTAAATTTAACGGCTGGGGTTAGCAAATGCCCCAGTCGGCACGGCTTTTCGGCGATGGGGCGCCCTGATCCTACACCCTAGGGTTGCAAAAAATTTTCGATTTAAGGGGAGCTTCAGGCCGCGCGTTAACCTTTTGGTTAATGCTCCTGATGAAGAATGCGTCAACCGAGGGAGAGCGGGCGACGATGGAACTGAGGATGGTCAAGGCCGGGGCGCTGGATATGGCGGTGGAAATGCACGGCCCCGAAACCGGGCCCGCTGCCATCCTGCTGCATGGCTTTCCAGATGATGCCCGCGCCTGGGATGGTGTGGCGCCTGAGCTTGCCGCCCACGGCTTCCGCGTGCTGGTGCCCTATCTGCGTGGCTATGGCCCGACCCGGTTTCTGGACGCGGTAACGCCGCGTTCCGGTGAACAGGCAGCCCTTGGGGCGGATTTGCTGGCGCTGATGGATGCGCTGGCGATCCAGAAGGCGATCCTGGCCGGGTATGATTGGGGCGGGCGGGCTGCCTGCGTGGTCTCGGCCCTTTGGCCGGAGCGGGTGATCGGCCTGGTTTCCGCAAATGGCTATAATATTCAAGACATTGCAGCGAGTATCCGCCCCGCCGCGCCAGCGCAGGAAGCGCGCCATTGGTATCAATGGTACCTCCAAACAGATAGGGGCGCGGCGGGCCTGGCTGAGAATCGGCGGGAGCTTTGTGAGCTGCTGTGGCGTCTCTGGTCGCCCAATATGGGCTTTTCTGCCGAAAGCTACGCCAAAACGGCGGCCAGCTTCGACAATCCCGATTTCGTGGCGGTTGCCGTGCATTCCTATCGCCATCGGCATCGGGCGGTGGCGGGCGATCCAGCCTATGCGGCGATTGAAGCCCGCCTTGCCAGCCGCCCGATGATCACCGTGCCGAGCCTGGTTTTGCACGGGGCGGAGGATGGCGTGGACCCGCCGGGCAATAGCGCTGGCTGCGCCCGGCATTTCACGCGACTTCTGGCACGAAAAGTTGTTCCGGTATCCGGGCACTTCCTACCGCGCGAGTCGCCGGCTGAATTTTTAGCCGCGATTCACCTTTTGGTAAGCACTCATTAGGGGAGAAATGACCAATGGTCGTAAAAATCTGTCGAAAAACTCATTTTAAGTATATTTCTTTATCAAGAAATTTACTTTTTTGGACGATTATCTGTCCAGGGATGCGGGGGGAAGAATTTTCCTGTTTCAATTCCCTTCGAAACTCGGTAAAAACCCTCTAATCGGTCAAAAGGAGCGATCAAATGCGTGTTCTACTAGTCGAGGATGATCCCACAACGGCGCGCGGCATTTCATTAATGCTTCGTCATGCTTCCATGATTGTGGAAACGGCGGATACGGGGGAAGAAGCCCTCGAACTCGCGAAACTCTATGATTATGACATCATCGTATTGGATCTGATGCTGCCGGATTTGGATGGTGGCGAGGTCGTGCGTCGTCTCCGCGCGGGCCGCGTTGAAACGCCGGTGCTGATCCTGTCGGGCGTCAGCCGCCCGCAAACCAAGGTGAAGGTCTTCGGCATGGGCGCCGATGATTTCATCACCAAGCCTTTTGACCAGCAGGAACTGGTCGCGCGCATTCAGGCCATTGTCCGCCGCGCGAAGGGTTTCAGCCAGCCGACCCTGCAGGTTGGTCCGCTGCAACTCAATATCGGTTCACGCGAAGTGGCGGTTGGTGGCAATCCTGTCCATCTGACCGGCAAGGAATACGCAATCCTGGAACTGCTCGCGCTCCGCAAGGGTGTTGTGCTGACCAAGGAAGTCTTCCTGAACCACCTTTATGGCGGCATTGATGAGCCTGAAGTGAAAATCATTGACGTCTTCATCTGCAAGCTTCGCAAGAAGCTTGCAACCGCTGGCGGCGCGGACCTGATCGGTACCGTCTGGGGCCGCGGTTATGTCCTGCGTGAGCAGCAGGAACGCGCGGAGTATTGGGCGAATAGCACCAAGCCCGCGATCGCTTCCGCCGACGTTCAGGCGGCCTAGAGCAGATCACGTTCAGATGGAATCATTTGAACGTGTGAAGATGCTCTAAGCAACTTTCCTGATAGGTTGCGGCGTGATCCACCATCGGTGGATCACGTCATCTTTTGCGCTCATCTGTCATAGGGGGCGCGCGGCTATCAGGGCGCCATTGGCTCTTGCCTGATGTCATGCTGGCGTGATCCGCTTCTATGGCGGGCGCCAGCTTTCCCCATTTTACGAAGTCATCATCCGGTGCTTATGCCGTATCGCCCTTTTGGACGACACGGCACCATGGCTTTACGCCAGCGGCAATAATCTCAGCTCCGCTGCCGGCGCAGGAATGCAGGAATCTCCAGGCTCATTTCATCCTGTTGCGTCGGGCGTCCTGCATCGAGGCGCGGCGCCGGCGCGGGCTTCGGTTCCAGGCGCGGCGCTTGCGGCGGTTCCTGCACATAGGCTTGCGGTTCGGCCTGCGGCGGTAGGTTGCGCTTCATCATGCCGCCCATGCCGGTGACCTTGCCGAAAAGTCCACGCAACCCGGAAGGCCGAGGCTCGGCTGACGCCGGCTGCGGTTCCACCGCTTCTGTCACCGGCACGCGAAGCTGCGGTGCTTCCGGCTGATAAGCCGGTGCTGGCGCAAGCATCACCGGCGCTTCCGCAACCGGTGCCGGGCTTGGCGCCACTTCGGGTTCGGGTGCGGGCGCCGTATCCACAATGGCCGGGCGCAGCGCCGGCGCGGCCTGCGCGGCACGACGCATGAAGGGCAGCCCGGGGCCGGTAGGTGCTGCGCCAATCGCTTGGTTTGCCACAGCATTGACCGCCTGCGCCGCACCGCCACCCACTGACACCAGCTTCGGCTTTTCCGCTTCCCTGAACTGGGCTGCATCAATACCGGTTGCCACCACGGAAACCCGCACGCGGCCATTCATGGATTCATCCACCGATGTGCCGAAGATGATATTCGCATCCTCATCCACTTCTTCGCGGATGCGATTGGCCGCGCCATCAACCTCAAACAGCGTCATGTCATAGCCGCCGGTGATATTGATCAGCACACCCCTGGCACCGCGCATGGAAATATCCTCAAGCAGCGGATTGCTGATAGCGGATTCGGCAGCGCGGCGGGCGCGGTCTTCACCCTCGGCCTCGCCCGTGCCCATCATGGCCTTGCCCATCTCGGCCATCACGGTGCGGATATCGGCGAAGTCCAGATTGACCATGCCGGGATTGACCATCAAATCCGTGACACCCCGCACGCCCATGTACAGCACATTATCTGCCATCTTGAAGGCTTCCTGGAAGGTGGTGCGTTCATTGGCCAGGCGGAAGAGGTTCTGATTCGGAATGATGATCAGCGTATCGACGAATTGCTGCAATTCCTCGATGCCCTGTTCGGCGGATTTGCGCCGCTTCGGCCCTTCGAAATCGAAAGGCTTGGTCACCACACCAACCGTGAGGATGCCGCGTTCGCGCGCCATGCGCGCAATCACCGGCGCTGCCCCCGTGCCGGTGCCGCCCCCCATGCCGGCGGTGATAAAAATCATGTGCACGCCTTCGATATGGCGGGCCAATTCTTCGGTCGCTTCTTCTGCGGCTGCGCGGCCGATTTCGGGCTTCGCCCCAGCGCCAAGGCCCTGCGTGAGATGCGGGCCAAGCTGCACACGGCGATCAGCGCGGGAATGGATCAGCGATTGCGCATCTGTATTCGCCACCAGGAACTCAACGCCATCCAGACCCATGGAAATCATGTTGTTGACGGCATTGGTGCCGCCGCCACCAACACCCACCACCGTAATCCGCGGCGTGAAATCCGTGTGTTGATTTTGCGGAATCGTCAGGTTCAGGGTCATTGATTTTCCTCCTCACGCAGTGATGGGCAGCTTGGGTTGGCAGGGGTGGCGGAAGTTGCGCGCATCACACGCGATCCTTCAGCCAATGAATCAAACGACGAAACGCACCGCCGGCCTTCACCGGGCCGGGCGCGATATCCAGAACGGGGCGGCCTTCACCGGCGCCCCACAGCAAAAGCCCAACCGCGCCGGCAAAAGCGGGGCCAGAGGCTGCTTCGGCCAAACCGCGCAGGGCTTGCGGGCGGCCAAGGCGCACCTGGCGGTCCAGGATGCGTGCTGCCATTTCACGCACGCCAACAAGCTGTGACGCACCGCCGGTCAGCACCACACGCGCGCCGCCTTCCTTGCCAAGCCCACTTTGGTCGAGCTTGGCCTTGAGCAGTTCAAAGGTTTCTTCAAGCCGCGGCTTGATGATGCCAACCACCATGGCGCGCGGAATACGCGCAATGTGGTGTTCAATCTCACCCAAAAGCGGCACCGGCAGATATTCGCGTTCATCATCCGCGCCGCCATGCACTGCGCCATGCAGCGTCTTCATGCGTTCCGCATGCGCAACTGGCGTTGACAGGATTGTCGCCAGATCATTCGTCACCTGACCGCCACCCACCGGGATTTGCGCGGTATGCACCAAGTGCCCTTCGCTGAAGACCGCAAGGCTTGTAGTGCCGCCACCCATATCAATGACGGTGGCGCCAAGCTGCTTTTCATCTTCCACCAAAGTCGCAAGGCCCGAGGCGAAGGGGGCGGAGACCAATTCTTCCACTTCCAGATCACACCGCATCAGGCAGGCGCCAAGATTGCGGAGCGATGCCTCAGCCGCCGAGACCATATGCAGACGCGCGCCCAGCACATCGCAAATCATGCCGCGCGGATCATCAACGCCAGGTGTCGCATCCACGGTGAAGCCAAGCGGAATGGCGTGGACGGTTTCCCGGCCTTCTTCGGCAGTGCGCCGGCGCCCATCATGCAAAATGGCGCGCAAATCCGCTTCGGTCACCGCGCGGCCGGAAATGTCCCATTGCAGATGCAAGGGTCGGCTATCCGGCTGCCCGCAGGAAAGATTGACGATGGCACCGGAAAGCCGCGTGTCGGCCATTTCTTCCGCTTGCCCAACAGCAGCGCGGATGGCGCGTTCAGCTTCTTCCAGATCAACAATGGAACCGCCCTTCACGCCGCGACCGCGCTGCCAACCAAAACCAAGCACGCGCGGGCTGCCATCGCTTTCAATGCGCGCGATCAGGCAGACCACTTTGGTGGAACCGATATCCAGCACACCAAATACACCGCTGCGTGCCTGACGGCGACGGCGTGGCGGTGCGGCGGCGGGTTCGAAAGCGCCGGGTAGGCGGGTGAGCTGGTTCATCCGCGTTCCCTTCGCGCGACCGGGCGCGCCGGCTGGTTTTCAGGTGTTTCACGATTGGTGCGCACCACCAGCCGATCTGGCAGGCGCAGATCAATCGCCGCCAAGGGGCGGTCCAAAAGTTTCGCTTCCTGCTGCAATTCCGCGAGGCGCTTGATGGCAGCGGCTTCGGCGGCTTCGGGCAGCAGCACATCCGTGCCGCTATGCAGGCGGAGGTTCCAGCGCCTTTCGCCAATGCGCACCATGGCCTGCACGCGTTCTGCCACTGCCGCTTCCGCAGCCAACAAATCATAAAGCTGCGCAGCAGCGCGATCTGCGCCTGGACCAACGATTAATGGAAGCGGACCGAATTGATCAAGCCCATCTGTCGCCACTGTCTTGCCTTCACGATCCACGATCACGAAGCGGCCCTGGTTTTGCCAAATGGCGAAGGGCCTACGTTCTTCCAGGCGCAGCACGATGGTGCCTGGCAAATGGCGTTCCACATGCGCGCGTGCCACCCAGGGGATCGATTCCAAACGCTGACGCGCGGCTTCCGGGGAGAATTCCAGCATGGAATCACCACGCGAGACACCAAGCGCTTCGCGAATCAAGGGCAGCGGCGTGTTCTGGCGACCATCCACAATAACCGCCTGCACTGTCATGCTGCGATCCGGCCCGATCATCGCAACCTGATCCAACATGCGCCTTGCCTGACCCGCCGGGTCCACCATTGCGATGCCATAGGCAATCGCGCCAAAGCCACACAGGATCAGCACGCCATAAAGCGCGGGGCGAGCAAAACGACGTGACCGACGGAGCGCAATGCGCAGCGCAGAGGGCCTGCCCTGTTCCTTCTTTTTCCGTGTTGAGGTGGCGACCAAGCGTTCACGCGCCATGGCGGGCTTGCTCCACCATCCATGCGCAAAGCGCGGGGAAGGACATGCCACAATGCGCTGCCTGTTCCGGCAGCAGCGATGTGGGCGTCAGGCCAGGCTGCGTATTGACTTCAAGCAGGATCAGCCGGCCTGGCTCACCTTGCGTGTCATCGTAACGAAGGTCTGTGCGCGATGCGCCGCGGCAGCCGAGTGCATGATGCGCGCGTAAGGCGATATCCATCGCTTCCGCATAAGCACCCGGCGCCATACGTGCGGGCAGGATATGGCGCGAACCACCAGCGGCATCTTTGCTTTCATAATCATAGAATTGCCCGGCATCGGCCAGGATATCGGTCACCGCGAGCGCACGATCGCCCATGACGCCAACCGTCAACTCACGCCCAGGGATGAAGCGTTCGACCATGATGGTATCGCCATGTGTCCAGCCGCGCGCAATGGCGGCACGGCGATTGTCACCTTCCTGCAGAATAGTGACACCAAGGGAAGAACCTTCATTCACCGGCTTCACGACAAAGGGGCGCGGCAGAGGGTCCGCCGCTTCCAATTCAGCGCGCGTGACCACACGATCATCGGCCACCGGCAGCCCGGCAGCACGAAACACGGCTTTTGCCGCGGCCTTGTCCATGGCAAGCGCTGATGCTCGCAGACCCGAATGCGTATAGGGCAGGCCGAGCCAATCCAGCATGCCCTGGATGCAGCCATCCTCACCAAAGCGGCCATGCAGCGCATTGAAGACAACATCGGGGCGTGGATCGCTCAGCGCGTGGATCACGGCGGCAAGGTCATCGCCAACATCAATGGGCGTCACGGCAAAGCCCGCCTCCTGCAAGGCGGCAATCACCTGCCGGCCGGAGGAAAGCGACACTTCGCGTTCTGCGGAGCGCCCACCGTAAAGGACTGCCACGCGCTTCATCATGGCTGCGCCCTTCCAATGCGGCGGATTTCCCATTCCAGCGCAATGCCGGAATGCGCCAGCACGCGCGCGCGTACTTCCTCACCCAGCGCTTCGATATCAGCGGCGGAAGCGCCACCCAAATTGAGCAGGAAATTGCAGTGCTTTTCGCTGACCTGCGCTGCACCGCGAGTCAGGCCACGGCACCCGGCGGCATCAATCAATTCCCAGGCCTTACGGTCGCCAGGCGGGTTCTTGAAGGTGGAACCGCCAGTGCGCGCGCGCACGGGTTGCGTTGCCTCCCGCGCGGCGCGAATTTCAGCAAGTCGTGCGGTAATCGCTGCCTTGTCGCCCGGCACCGCCCGCAGCCTTGCCCGCACCACAATACCGCGCCTGGGCAATTGCGCATGGCGATAGGTAAAATGCAGCGCAGCCGCATCGAACCGCAGCAATCCTTCAGGCGTAGCGATTTCCGCCCAATCCAGAACATCCTTGATCTCAACGCCATAGGCACCGGCATTCATCGCCACCGCGCCGCCGATGCTGCCTGGAATACCGACCAGAAACTCAAGCCCGCCGAGCCCCGCAGCGGCAGCGGTTTCTGCCACCGTCACATCAAGCGCAGCGGCGCCGGCGATGATGCCATCGGCTTCCATGACAACATCACCAAAACCGCGCGCAAGGCGCAGCACCAGACCTGCAATGCCACCATCACGAATGATCAGATTCGATGCGGCGCCCAATATGGTCAGCGGCATATCAGCCGGCATGTCGCGCAGCAGCAGCAGCAGATCATCCAAATCCGCGGGCCGCACCAGCATATCCGCCGGCCCACCCACACGAAACCAGGTCGCGGGACCGAGTGGCGCATCGCGTTCCACACGACCGCGCAAAGGGGGCAGCACGGCTTGGCTGATGGGCTGGGGCATCATTTCATCGCCCCCGCCAAGCGCCCACGCGCACGCGCCTGCAATTCTGTCAATTGCGCGGGCAGGGCATGCGCCCAATTGGTGATGCTGCCCGCACCGAGGCAGACAACATAATCACCAGGCCGCGCGATGGCGTGGATCATTTCAGCCAGGCTATCGGGGCCGGGCAAAGGCACCACGGAACGATGCCCGCGTGCGCGCAAGCCTTCCACCAGCGTATCCTTATCCACACCTTCCATCGGCGCTTCGCCGGCGGCATAGACATCGGCCACAATCACCGTGCCCGCATCATTCATGCAGGCGCAGAATTCTTCGAACAGGGTCGCAAGCCGCGAATAGCGATGCGGTTGCACCACCGCAATCACATCCCGCGCGCCGGCCTGCCGCGCTGCCTTCAACACGGCAGCGATTTCCACCGGGTGGTGGCCGTAATCATCAATCACCGTAATGCCGCCGGCTTCACCGGCGCGCGTGAAGCGCCGCTTCACACCCTTGAAGCCAGCAAGCGCGGTGCGGATGGTAACCTCATCCACGCCCATCTCAGCGGCGATGGCAACGGCAGCCAGCGCATTCTGCACATTATGCTGGCCCAGCATGGGCAGGCGGAAGGGCTTCATGTTGCGCACACGCCCGCTCAGCCGATCCGTCACGGTCACTTCGAAAGTCGCACCCATGCGGTCCGTGATCACGCGTTCAGCACGCACATCGGCTTGTGGCGAAAAGCCGTAAGTCACAATGCGCCGATCCGAAAGGCGCGGGATCATCGCCTGCACTTCCGGATGATCAATGCAGAGCACGGCAAAGCCATAAAAGGGAATATTGCCGACGAATTGGGCGTAGCCTTCCTTCATCGCTTCTTCCGTGCCCCAATGGTCCAGATGTTCCGGGTCCATATTCGTGACCACGGCAACAACAGCGGGAAGTTTCAGGAAGGAACCATCGCTTTCATCGGCTTCCACTACCATCCATTCGCCACTGCCCATGCGCGTATTGGTGCCATAGGCATTGATGATGCCGCCATTGATCACGGTGGGATCGAGCCGCGCCGCTTCCAGCACGGCAGCCACAAGACTTGTCGTGGTGGTCTTGCCATGCGTCCCACCAATGGCGATAGACCATTTGAGGCGCATGAGCTCGGCCAGCATTTCCGCGCGGCGCACAATGGGGATCAAACGCTGCCGCGCGGCGGCGACTTCCGGATTGTCGCGCTTCACGGCGGTGGAAACGACCAGCACCTGCGCATTGCCAAGATTGGCAGCGTCATGCCCGATCATCACGGGAATGCCTGCAGCGCGCAGCCGCGCGACATTGGCGCCTTCCGAAATATCGCTGCCTTGCACCTGGTAGCCGAGCGTGTGCAGCACTTCCGCAATGCCGGACATGCCAATGCCGCCAATGCCAACGAAATGAATGGCGCCAATGGTGATGGGGAGTGCGCGCATCAGCCAGCCCCCACCAGATTGCACCGCGCCAGCGCCATGACACGATCCGCAAGCTCCCGCGCCGCATGCGGGCGCGCCAAGGCAGCGGCAGCGGCAGCGGCAGAAGCCATGCGCGCGGGGAAATTCAGGAAGGATGCCAGCGCATCCGTCAGCGCTTGCGGCGTGAAGGCAGCTTGCGCAAATACCCGCGCCGCATCGGCAGCGGCCAAGGCGCGTGCATTCGCGGTTTGATGATCATCAATCGCGGATGGCAGCGGCACCAGAATGGAAGGCCGGCCAGCGCAGGCAATCTCGGCCACGGTGGAAGCGCCGGCACGACCAATCACCAGATGCGCGGTAGCCAGCCGCCCCGCCACATCAGGAAAGAACGGCGCCAGATCCGCGGGCACACCAGCGGCTTCATAAGCGCTGCGTGTACGCGCCAAATCCTCGGCACGGCATTGCTGCGTCACCAGGAGGCGCGCGCGCAAGCCCTCAGGCAGCGCGCTGATCGCGGCCGGCACAACATCAGCAAAAATCCGCGCACCGAGTGATCCACCCAACACGAGCACGCGCAGCACCGTGCCTTCCGCCGGCAGCGGATAGGGCTGCCCCGCCAATGCCGCGAGCGCCGGGCGGACCGGGTTGCCAACCACGGCGCTTCTTGCACCTTCCGGCACCATGGCCGTATCGGCATAGGAAAGCGCCAGCAGATCAGCCCCACGAGCCATCAGCCGATTGGCGCGGCCCAGCACGGCATTCTGTTCATGCAGGATCAGCGCCGGGCGCCGCGATGCGCGCATCATGCGCGCCGCTGCCAAGGGCGGGAAGGAAGGATAGCCGCCAAAACCAACAATCGCACTCGGCGACAAATCACGAATATGCCGGCGCGCCTCAAGCGTTCCCATCAACAATGCTGATGCGCCGCGCAAGGCTTGGGTCAGCCCGCGCCCGGAAAGGCCGGAACCTTGCAGCACAAAACGCTCGGCATTCGCGAAAACAGGGCTGTCATAAGCGGCCGATCGCGCATCGGTCATCAGCGCCACGCGTTCACCGCGCCGGATCAGTTCAGCCGCCAGCGCCTCGGCGGGAAAAAGATGCCCGCCCGTGCCGCCTGCGGCGATGATGATGGGCTGTACCATGGGGCCCCTCACCGCGCGCTACCCGCGGCGAGCGCGCCAAGGGGCAAGCCCGTGCTAGCGGCGCGTTCACCAATGCGCTTGCGCGTGAGTGCCAGCAACATCCCCATGCCCAACGCAATGGCGAGCACGGAAGACCCGCCATAGGAAACGAAAGGCAGTGTCATGCCCTTGGTGGGGATCAGATGCAGCGTGGACGCCATATTCACGAAGGCCTGCAAGCCGAATTGCGTCAGCAGGCCAGTAGCCGCCAGCACAACAAAGAAATCCGTCTCCGCCAAAAGCCGCATCAGGCCGCGCAACACGACAAAGGCAAAAAGTGCCAGGATCACCAGGCACATCACCATACCAAATTCCTCACCGGCGACAGCATAGACAAAATCGGCATGCGCATCGGGCAATACGTTCTTCACGCGCCCCTCACCCGGCCCGCGCCCCAAAAGCCCGCCATTGGCAAAAGCCTCCAGCGCTACGCTCACCTGATAGAAATCGCCTGAGCTTGGATCAAGGAAGCGGTGCACACGGGATTGCACATGGGGAAACAGCAAATAGGCGAGAACACCAACCCCCGCCCCAAGCACGGCAAGCCCACCGACAATGAAGAAATTCAGGCCAGCCACCACGAATTGCGCAAATAGCACCGCAGTCATCACCAGCAGCATGCCGATATCGGGCTGGCTTTTCATGATCACGGCAATCACCGCAAACAGGCCAATCGCAATGGTGCGGCCCCAGAAGCGTGCGCCAGGCGCCATGCCTTCCGCAATCAGCCAGGCCGCCACCACGGCGAAGAAGGGCTTGAGGAATTCCGATGGCTGCAAGGAAAGCCCAGGGATCGGTAACCAGCGCCGCGCACCCTTGATTTCAACGCCCACCACCAGCGTTGCCGCCGTCAACACCAAGGCCCCGGCACAGCCAAGCAAGGCAATGCGCCGCACACCGCGTGGTGAGAACAGCGAAACCACCACCATCACAAAGGCCGCCATACTCAGGTAGAAAACCTGCTTCAGAAAGAAAATATGGCGTGATGATGCGCCAATACGCTCAGCCACTGCAGGCGATGCCGCCAGCATCATCACATAGCCAAAGCCAATCAGCACCATGAGTGCGGCAAGCGTCCAGCGATCAACTGTCCACCACCAGCGCCCAAGAATGGAGTTATCCGCGCGGGAGAGCGCCATCAGCTCGCCCTCCGCTGCTGTGCAGCAACCTGCGCGCGCGCCAGATCACGGAAGCGATCGCCACGCGCATCAAAGCCCGAAAATTGATCGAAGGAAGCGGCTGCTGGTGACAGCAACACCACCGGCGCAGCCCCCGTGAACGCCGCCTGCGCCGCCGCCGGCACGGCTGCTTCCAGACTGCCCAGGATTTCATGCGCTACACCGGCCGCGCGCAATGTCGCCGCCATGGCAGGCGCATCGCGCCCGATCAGGAAGGCCTTGGCAATGCGCGGAAACAGGGGCCCGAGCGGCGCAATACCGCCTTCCTTGGCGATGCCGCCCGCAATCCACACCACGCGATCATAGGAAGCGAGCGCGCGGGCCGCGCTATCGGCATTGGTCGCCTTGCTGTCATTGACGAAGACAACGCCATTGGCCTCGGCGACGATTTCCTGCCGATGCGCCAAGCCGGGGTAGCTTGCGATCCAGCGCGCGATATCCGCCCGCGCAACCCCAAGCGCCATGCACGCCGCCGCCGCGGCAGCCGCGTTTTGTGCGTTATGCGTGCCAGGCAGCGCCGCTGCCTCGGCCAGATCAAGAATCGGCCCGCCATCATCACGCAGCACTCGTCCTTCGGCCCAAACCCCGCCAGGCTGGGGCGTGCTGCCCGAAATCGGCACCAGCCGCGCCGCCAAACCGGCGCCCATTTGCGCCGTCAGGGCATCATCCTGGCCAAGCACCGCCACATCGCCAGCCTGCTGACGCGCGAAGATTCGTGCCTTCGCAGCGGCATAGCCGGCCATGTTCCCATGGCGGTCCAAGTGATCGGGGCTGAGGTTCAGCATGACAGCTACGTTGAAGCGCAGAGTTGCGATTCGCTCCAACATGTAAGACGACATTTCGAGGGTATAGACGCCCTCAGACCCCAAGATGTTGAGATCGAGCGCCGCGGGACCCAGATTCCCCCCCACTTCGCAAGCCATACCAGTACCCCGCAGAATGTGGTGGATCAGCGCCGTTGTGGTGGATTTACCATTGGTACCGGTCACGCCGATGAAGCGTGCCTTGGAATGGCTGGCCAGCACGGCGCGATAGAGAAACTCCACATCGCAAAGGATCGGCGTGCCCGCTGCCGCTGCCGCCGCAGCCGCCGGATGGGGCGCGGGCAATTGGTGTGGGATGCCCGGTGAAAGCAGCAAGGCATCGGCACGGAAGGGGCCGGAAGCGGGGTCCTTCACGACCAGCCCCGCTGCCTCTGCCGCTGCGCGGGCCTCGGGCTTGTCGTCCCAGACGGTGACCTCGGCGCCCCAGGCAGCGAGTCGCCGCGCGGCGGGCAGCCCGGCGAGGCCGAGCCCCACCACGGCAATGCGCGCGCCGGGAAACGGGGTGAAGGGGGGGCTTGGCGCTGTCATCTGATTTTCAGCGTCGAAAGCCCGACGAGTGCCAGGATCATCGCAATGATCCAGAAGCGGATAACGATGGTCGCCTCCGCCCAGCCCTTTTTCTCAAAATGATGATGCAGCGGCGCCATCAGAAAGACGCGTCGGCCCGTGCGTTTGAACCAGAAAACCTGGATGATGACGGAAACGGTTTCGACCACGAAAAGCCCGCCCACAATCGCCAGCACAATTTCATGTTTGGTCGCAACCGCGAGCCCACCCAAAGCACCACCGAGTGAAAGCGACCCCGTATCCCCCATGAACACCGCGGCTGGTGGGGCATTGAACCAGAGAAAGCCGAGCGCGGCACCCACCAAGGCAGCGCAGAAAACCGCAAGCTCCCCCGTGCCGGGCACGTAATGCAGTTGCAGGTAATCAGCGAAAACACGATTGCCGACCAGATAGGCAATCAGCGCAAAGACCGTCGCCGCGATCATCACCGGCACAATGGCGAGCCCATCCAGCCCATCGGTCAGATTGACCGCATTGGAAGCGCCCATCATCACCAGCGCTGCCAGCAGCGGGAAGAAAATACCCAACGGCAGCAACAATTCTTTGAGGATCGGGAAGGCAAGCTTGTCTGAAAGCGCGCCCGGCATCAGCCAGGTAATCCAAACCGCCGCGATCAGCCCCAAGCCCGCCTGCACAAGAAGCTTCATGCGGCTGGATACGCCCTTGGTATTGCGCTTGGTGACCTTCAGCCAATCATCGGCAAAGCCCAACGCACCATAGCCGCAGGTGATGAACAGCACGGCCCAGACAAAGCCATTGCGCAAATCCGCCCAGAGCAGCGTGGAACCCACCATCCCAAGCAGGATCAGCACGCCCCCCATGGTCGGCGTGCCCTTTTTTTCGATGATGTGGCGCGCCGGGCCATCTTCGCGGATCGGCTGACCGCCGCGCTGAAAGCCACGCAGCCAATTGATGATGGCAGAACCGAAAACCAGGCTGATCAGCAATGCGGTCAGGCATGCCGCGCCGGCACGAAAGGTATGATAGCGCGCGAGATTGGCCAGCGCATATTCCTCGGCGAAAGGCAGGAGTAGATTATAGATCACGAAACTTTTTCTCCTGCCGTCAATTCTTTGATGATCACGCCCATGCGCGAGCCTAGTGAGCCCTTCACCAGCACCGCATCACCGGTCTTGAGCGCGGCGCGCAAAGCCACTGCAAGGGCTGCGGAATCCAGGAAATGCCCGCCGCGTTGCGCGGCTGGCAGGGCCTGGAACAAATGCATCGAAAGCGGGCCGCAGCAGAAGACCAGGTCGCAATTCTTCTGCGCGTCATGAGCCAAGGCTGCATGTTGCGCCGGGCCTTCCGCGCCCAATTCCAGCATATCGCCAAAGGCGAAAATGCGACGCTTGGCTGGTTGCGCCGCCAATACTGCCAGCCCCGCGCGCACCGATGCGACCGAGGCATTGTAGGAATCATCAATCAGCAAGGCCTCACCACCGGGAACAGCGATGCGGCGCAATGCGCCTCGGCCAGCGCCGGCAGTGAAATCGGCAAGGGCGCGCGCTGCGATGGCGGGCGCAAGGCCAAGCGCCTTGACCGCTGCCAGAACAGCGCAGGCATTCAGTGCGACATGGCGCCCGGGCGTGGATAAGCGCAATTCCAGCCTGTCTTCCCCAAGCGCGATTGCCGCCACACCGCCTTCGGGTGATGCCTGATAGGATAGCAGCCGGGCATCAGCGCCAGTAGCCTCACCATGCGTCATCACCTGCAGCCCTGCATGGCGCGCACGCGCGGCAAGTTCCGGCAGAAAGGTGCTATCGGCGGGCAGGATCGCCGTGCCGCCCGGCGCAATGCCCGCAATGATATCGCCCTTCTCGGCGGCAATCGCCGCCTGGCTGCCAAGCTGGCCGATATGCGCCGTGCCGATCGAGGTGATGATGCCGACATCAGGGCGGGCAAGGCGCGATAGCGGCGCGATTTCGCCGCGATTATTCATGCCCATTTCAATCACGGCAAAGGCGGCATCACGCGGAAGCCGCGTGAGCGTCAGCGGTACTCCCCAATGATTATTGTGTGAAGCCGCTGAGGCATGTGTAGCGCCAAAGGCACACAGCGCCACACGGAGCATTTCCTTGGTGGTGGTCTTGCCGACACTACCGGTGACACCCACCGCCCGCGCCGCAGTACGCACACGCCCCGCGGCGCCCAACGCCGTGAGGCCCGCGAGCGTATCGGCAACGCGGAGAAGCTTCGCCGCATCCACCGCCCCAGGCGGCGTATGATCCACCATGGCCAGCGCCGCTCCGCGCGAAAGCGCATCAGCGACAAATTCATGCCCATCGCGCTGATCACGGAGCGCGATGAAGATATCGCCCGGCGCAATACTGCGGCTGTCAATCGAAACGCCAGTAGCGGCAAGATCCGCCGCAAGCGCGCCATGGGTTGCGGCGTGCAATTCGGCGCTGGTCCATAGCGGCGTCATGGCACGCCCCCCGCCAGCTTGCGCACCACCGCGACATCATCAAAGGGGTAAAGGGTGCCGGCGATCTCCTGCCCGGTTTCATGCCCCTTGCCGGCCACGGCCAGCACATCGCCAGGGCCGAGTGCGCCCATCGCCTTGGCGATGGCTTCCTCTCGTGCGCCGGCATCAAACGCTTCGGGGCAACCCGCCATGACGGCAGCGCGAATGGCAGCCGGGTTTTCGCTACGCGGATTGTCATCCGTGATCCAAACGCGATCTGCCGCTTCGGCTGCCGCGCGCCCCATCAGCGGGCGCTTGCCGGGGTCCCGATCTCCACCCGCGCCGAACAGCACATGCAAGCGCCCCGCGACATGTGGGCGCAGCGCTGCCAGAAGGCGCGTCAGCGCATCAGGCGTATGCGCGTAATCCACATAAATCGCGGCACCATTGGGCAATATCGCTGCGCGTTCCATGCGCCCGCGCACGCCTTGCAAATGCGCGAGCGCCGCCAGGGCAGCCTGCTCCGGCACACCGGTTGCCAGCGCGCACATCGTGGCGAGCAGCGCATTATCAGCCTGAAAACGCCCAGGCAGTGACAGCAGTACTTCGTGCCGTGCACCCGCAAGTCGGAAGCTCAATTGCTGCCCCTCCGGCAAGGGCCGCGCCGCTTCCAAGGCGAGCGCATCGCCACCCGCCCCCACCAGACGCAGATCAAGCCCACGCCGCGCCGCAATGTCGCGCAATGCCGTGAGTGTCTCCGCTTCCATATCAGCCATGGCGATGGCGGGTGCGCCTGCCGGCAAAAGCGTATCAAACAGCCGCAG
>JADCEX010000090.1 GCA_020249825.1 Roseomonas sp. | reverse complement strand
GCCGAGGCCACGCTGCAACTCCCAAGTGAAATCCGCAACCAGGTGGTGCGGCTGGAATTGGAACCGGAAGCCGGCGCGGCGGGGGTTTTCCTGCTGGATGAAAGCTTCCGCCGCCGCCCGGTCGGCCTCGCCGCCGCCGAGGATACCGGGGCGGATGCCCCCTTGATCGGCCCGTTATTCTATTTGCTACGCGCGCTTGATCCCTTTGCGGAACTCAGGCGCGGCACGCCGGAAGCGCTGCTCGCGCGCAGGCTTTCTGTGCTGATCCTGGCGGACCGCGAATTGGCGGACCCGAAGGAACGCGAAGCACTCGATGCCTGGGTGCGCCAAGGCGGCACGCTGATCCGCTTCGCCGGGCCTCGGCTGGCGGCCAAGCAGGATACGCTGCTGCCCGTGCCCTTGCGCGCTGGGGAGCGCCAATTGGGCGGCATGCTGACCTGGGAAAAGCCGCAAACACTGGCCCCCTTCCCCGATCATTCGCCCTTTGCGGGGCTGGTGCCGCCCGCCGAGGTCACCATTGAGCGCCAGGTGCTGGCGGAACCCTCACCCCGTTTGGCGGAACGGAGCTGGGCGCGGCTGGCCGATGGCACACCCTTGGTCACGGCGGAGGCCCGCGGCGCCGGGCGGATTGTGCTGTTTCATGTCACCGCGCAGGCGGAATGGTCGAACCTGCCGCTTTCCGTGCTTTTTGTGGATATGCTGCGCCGGCTTGTGGCACTTTCCGCAGGGGTTGCGGCTGGTGAGGCGGATCAGCCCTTGGCGCCACTTGAAACGCTCGATGGTTTTGGCCGGCTTGGCGCGCCGCCTTCGGGTGCCGCGCCGGTTTTAGCGCGCGCGCTGGAAGAAACCCGCGCTTCCCCGCGCCACCCGCCCGGCTGGTATGGCCCAACCGGCGCAGCAGGTGAGGCCGCCTATCGCCGTGCCTTGAACCTTTCGACGCATTTGCCGGCGCCGCGCCTGATGGCAGCGCCCCCTGCCTCGGCCCGCATGGAGGCACTGGGCGGCGAAGCAGCGGAACGCGATTTGGGGCCATGGCTTTTGGCAGGGGCATTCGCATTGTTTCTGGTGGAACTGATCGCGGCCCTTGGCCTGCGCGGGCTTTGGCGCCCACGTCGTTTTGCGCTGCCCGCGCTGATGCTGCTGGCGCTGGCGCCGTGGCAGGTCAGCGCGCAGGGCGTTGATGGCAGCGCGGCGCTTGCGACACGCCTCGCTTACATTCAAACCGGCGATGCGGCGGTGGATGAAACCTCTCGCAGCGGGCTTGCGGGGCTGTCTGATTTCGTCAATCGGCGCACGGCGGCGGCGCTGGCCGAACCCCATGGTGTGACGCCTGGGCAGGATGATCTTTCCTTCTACCCGCTGCTCTATTGGCCGATCCTGCCCGATGCGCCTGCGCCCAGCGCAACCGCGGCGGCAGCGCTGAATGATTTCATGCGCCAGGGCGGCATTATCCTGATGGATACGCGCGATCAGGGCTCGGGCGAGGGCATGGCGCAAAGCGCGCGCGCTGCACTTCGGCGCGTGACGCGGGATTTGGCGATACCGCCGCTGATCCCGGTGCCGGAAGACCATGTGCTGAACCGCGCCTTTTATTTGCTGAATGAATTGCCGGGGCGTTTTGCCGGCGGGCAGGTTTGGGTGGCGCGCGATCAGGACCGCGCGAATGACAGTGTGAGTCCGGTAATTTTAGGCGGGCATGATTGGGCGGCGGCCTGGGCGATGGACCGCAATGGCCAGCACCCGCATGCGACAATCCCCGGCGGGGCGCGGCAACGCGTGCTGGCCTATCGCTTCGGGACCAATCTGGTGATGTATGCGCTGACAGGGAACTATAAGGGCGATCAGGTGCATGTGCCGGCGATATTGGAGCGGCTGGGGAATTGAGGGGGGCGCGTTACCGCACCATCCGCCATCAGCGTTAGTCTCTGCTATTTCGCGATGCTTACGACCGCCGAAGGCGGGCGCGAGCCCGAATGGGCGACGCCGCTTATGCGGCGAAGCCAAGCGCGCGGAGGCGCGCGCCGGCGTTTGAGGGCGGATCGGTCACGATCCGCACAATGTTCAACGAATAGGCGGCGCGTACATCAAGCCGCCACGCGTCCACAAATCATTCAAGCCGCGCGGCAGGCCAATCGGTGAGCCCTTGCCGAGGTTACGCTCAAAAATCTCGCCATAATTCCCAACCGCCTTGATGGCGTTATAGGCCCAGCGCCGATCAATGCCCATCAGCGGCCCGTGATCACCCGAAACGCCAAGCAAGCGGCGGATGGAAGGGTTGGGGCTATTCAGCATCTGATCCACATTGGCTTGCGTGACGCCCAGTTCCTCGGCCTCGATCAAGGCGAAGACCGTCCAACGCACGATATCGAAGAACTGGTCATCGCCATGGCGCACCGCCGGCGCCAAAGGTTCCTTTGAGATGATATCGGGCAGCACCACATGTTCGGCCGGGTTACGCAGCGCGCTACGGATGCCGGCAAGCTGGGAGGCATCGGTGGAATAGGCATCGCAGCGCCCGTTATTGTAGGCGTTGCGCGTTTCCTCATTCTGTTCGAACACCAGGGGCTGGATGCGCGTATTCGTGGTGCGCGCCCAATCGGCAAGGTTCAATTCATTGGTGGTGCCGGCAGTGACGCAAATCGTCGCCCCCGCCAAATCGGTCGCGCGCTTGGCGCCGGTTGCGACCCGCACCATGAAGCCCTGGCCATCATAGAAATTGACGGCGGTGAAATTGAGCCCATTCGCGGTATCGCGCGTATGCGACCAGGTGGTGGTGCGCGAGAGCATATCCACCTGCCCCGATTGCAAGGCGGGCAAGCGCGCCTGGGAAGACAGCACCACCCAGCGCACCTTATTGGCATCACCCAGAATGGCGGCGGCGACCGCGCGGCAGGTATCGGCATCAAGCCCGCGATTGACGCCTTGGCTATCAATCACGCCAAAGCCAGGCGCGCCCGGATGCGCGCCGCAAATCAGCGCATCGCGCGCCCGAATGGCGGCAACGGTCGGGCCTTGTTGCACCGGTTGTGCGAAGGCCGGCAGCGTGGCGATCAGGCCGACGGCAAGCAGGAATTTGGCTTTCATGATGATCCTCCCGGATTGGTGAAATTCATGCAGGCACAGGCTTGCTGAGGCGCTGCCACAGGGCAACACCACAAAGCACGCCAAGCGCCAGCAATAGGCGCTGCGTATCGGGCAGCAGATGCAAGAAGGCCGCTGCCAAACCGGCAAGCCCCATCGCCCAGCGCAAGACCCAGCCCATGGGCCGCAGCAAATACCCGGCATAGGATGCGGTGATCAGCGTCAGCGCTGAGACCTGAATCAGTGTCGCGGTCGCGATATCAAAAAAACTGCCGCGCAGCATGATCCCCGGATCATAGATGAAGGCAAAGCCCACGGTGAAACCGGCAATCCCGAAACGGGAGGCATGGACACTCGCAATGGTCGGGCTTGCCTTGGCAATGGCGGCGGCGGCGAAGGCGGCAGCCGCAACGGGTGGTGTCGCATCCGCAATCACCGCGAAATAGAAGACGAAAAGATGCGCCTGCAAAACATCAATACCCAGCGGCCGGCCCAATTCCAAAACCTGAGGCACGCCAATGGCGGCGGCGATGATGTAGGAAGGCGTTGTCGGGATACCGAGGCCAAGGACCAGTACGGTGATACACAGCAGCACCAGCAAAAGCGCCAGATTGCCCGCCGACAGATCCTTGATGATGCCGCCAAAGGCGACAACCATACCAGTGGCGGTGAGTGCGGAGACCACCACGCCAGCGCCGGCGATGGAAACCGCAAGTGGCGCCATGGTGAAGCCGGCGTCGGCCAGGCTATTCAGCACCGCGCGCCAACCCATGCGCGTGCGTGCGCGCAGCAATGAGACACCAATCATCGCCAGCGTGGAACAGAAAGCGGCGTAATTGCCGCTCCAGCGTTCTGTCATCAGATAGACCAGCAAGCCGATCGGCAACACCAGATGCGCATCCTGAAGCACTTCGCGCCAGGCGGGAATATCCTTCAGCGCCATCGGTGCAATGCCAAGCTTCTTCGCCTCAAAATGCACTGCCGCCAGGATCGCGAAGTAATACATCACGGCGCCAATCGCGGCCGCGATGATGATATCGCCATAGGGGATATTGGTGATCTCGGCCATCACAAAGGCGGCTGCGCCCATCACCGGCGGCATCAGCGCGCCCCCCACGGAAGCGGCACTTTCAATGCCGGCCGCAACCGCCGGGCGATAGCCAACGCGCATCATGAGCGGAATGGTCATGGCCCCGGTGGTGATGACATTGGACACCGAAGACCCGCTCATGGTGCCAAAAAGTCCTGAGGTCACAACAGCAACCTTGGCCGGCCCGCCGCTATAGCGCCCGGCAACCGCGGCGCCGAGATTGGAAAACAATCGCCCCGTACCGCTGCCCTGCATGAAGGCACCAAACAGGATGAAGACCGCGATGGTGGTGGCGACAATCCCGGTCAGCGGGCCATAGACACCGCCCGCCGTTGGCACCAGCCAGGCGGCTTCAATGATCTCATTCAATTTGAAATTGCGCGTGTTCAGCACACCCGGCAGATGGTGGCCGATGAACATGTAAAGCAGGCAGCCCGCCACCATCCAGGCAAGGCCTGGTTCCACCGCGCGACGGATCGCTTCCAGCATGGTTACTAGACACACGATGCCAAGTGTGAGCATCAGCGGCGTGAAGAGGTCCACATATTCCATGCGGTCATTCACGGCGCCGGCATTCACGAAAACCCATAAATGCGGCGCGGCGGCGGCGATGGTCCAAAGCCAATCAAACAGGCTTGGGCGGTTTGGCGGTGAGGATTTCTGAAACGCGGGATACAGCAAAAAAAGCGGCGGCGTGAAAACCAGCAGATGAAGGCTCCGCATTTCGATCGGCTCCGGAAAGCCGAAGCCGCCGAAATAAAGATGCAGGGCCGCCCATCCCGCCATCCAAAGCGTGATGGCGCTTTTCAACCACCCATCAAGCGCGCGCATGGCGTGCCTACCTTATAGCCAGCGCGGTAGCTTCATCATGCAGGCGGATTGACGCCGGCTTCGCGGAAGGCGCGTACCGCACCACCCGCCAGGGGCACGCCACGATATTGCACGGATTTCGCCGGGTCCCAGGCACCCATGCTGGCATGGATGGAAATCAGCCTTTGCCCCCGGTTGCGGATCAGGGTGCGGGTGATCCGGAAGGTCACATCATCCGGCACGCTTTCATGCACCAGGATCACGCTATCCATCATGGTTACCGGCACATCACCGGTCATGAGCGCGGGATAGGTCGCCCCCGGCAGGATACCCTGCGCATAGGCATATTGGCTTTGCAGATGGTCGCGCACATCCTGCGGGAAGGCGACCATATGCCCACCGCGGCGGCCTTGCGCGATTTCGGTGAAAATCGCCGCCGGGCGCGCGAGTGCGGCGTATAGATAATCCACCTGCCCATCATTATAGGCCGCCGCGATATCGGCGTAGGACCCGTTCAGGTAGCGCCCACCTTCCGCCCTGATCTTATCCGGACTGGTACCAAGGAAGCGCAGAATGCGCTGCAGCGTCATTTCATCCGTGCTGCTGCGCTGCGGTGCTGCGATCTTAAGCCCGCGCTGCGTCAGGATGGCGCGCATATCCTCAGGCCCCGCGCCGCGATGGCGGAGGAAGTGATGTTCGGTCGGCGAATAGCCGGTGCCTAGGCAGCGCAGCCTTTCATGCTTGGCGTTATAGGGCTCGATCCCCTGCACGGCGGAGGCCGAGAAGGCATCAATCCCCCAGCCGATTTGGGATTGGCCGTTATTGATGCGCGTGGAATTGGCGAGGCCCCCGCCAGGCACGACGCGGATTTGCAGATCAGGATTTTCCTCCCGGATCAGGGAAGAAAGCCCCGCCGCCATGGTGTACCAGCCACCACCCACGGATCCTGCGACCCATTCCAGCGTGGTTTGCGCGGACGCTGTGCGGATGAAGGGGGCGGCAAGCACAGTGCCGAGCAGCAGGCGGCGTGAGGTCTGAAGGGTCATGATGATCTCTCCCTGGTTCCATGAAGGAAACGGGCCGTTTTCCGGCGTTCCGGGGGAAGGCTGGCATGCGGGCGTGGGGCAAGGCAAGCGCCGATTGCCGCCAGAAAGGGCTTATGCGGTGCGGCATCCCTCATCTCCCGGCGATTCAATGCTTGCGATTCCGGCCCAAAGCGCTCAAAAGGCGCCAGAAGGATGAGGTGGGCTGGCAGAGTCTCGAAACAGGAGGCCTCCGGCCATGACAATATCAGCAGTTCTGCGGCAGAAAGGTAATGCCGCCATCTCCGTCACCCCCGAAACGCCGGTCGTCGAAATCGCCCGCATCATGGCGGCGCGCCGCATCGGGGCCGTGCTGATCGTGACCGCGTCAGGTCAGGTCGCCGGCATCCTGAGTGAGCGCGATATTGTGAAAGCCGTCGCGGATCGGCGCAACGGTGTCCGGTGCCTGGCCGCTGAGGAAATCATGACGCGCGAAGTCATCATGGTTGGGGCCGATACGCCGGTGGAAGCGGCGCTGGAGATCATGGATCAGGGCTATTTCCGGCATTTGCCGGTATGCGATTCCGATGGGTCCCTGCTTGGGATTGTCAGCATTCGCGACCTGGTCAAGTTCCGCTTTGCCAAGCAGGAACATGATGTTGAAGCGCTCAAGGCCTATGTGACGCGGAGTTTTATGCACTGAGTCGCAGCGGCGCTTCAGCACGCCTCCGCCCTGAAGCGCCGTGTCGGCGCGGTAATTTCCGCCTGCGCCGCCACCACCTGTAATTCACGCGCACCCGCCGCAAGCGTTTGGCTCAGCAGGCCGAAAATGCTGGAAGCGGCCGCTTCCAGCGCCGGCGCCGCCGCGCCGCTTTGCAAGCGATGAAACAGGAATAGCGCGGCAATCGCATCGCCGGCGCCATTCACCGATAGCGGCAGCATGGGCGTGCGTAGCCGCCAAAACCCGCCGCCCTCAGCCGCGAGCAATTCAATCTCATCCTCCCCGGTCGCTTCAGTGCGGAGTGAGGTCAGCAACACAATGCGCGGCCCCTTGGCTTGCAGCGCGGTGATCGCGGCCTTGGCCGTATCCAGGCTGGTGATCGCCTGCCCGGTCAGCCATTCCAATTCGAATTGATTGGGGGTCGCGATATCAGCTGCCGGCAGCGCCTGATCGCGCAGAAACTCCGGAATGCCGGGGCGGACGAACACGCCCCGTCCGGTATCGCCAATCACCGGATCGCAGCACCAAAGCGCCTTGGGATTGGCCGCCTTGACCTTGAGCACCGCATCGCGCACCGCCGCACCGATCTCGGCCGAGCCCAAATAGCCCGACAGCACGGCATCGCAGCGGGGCAGCACGCCGCGCTCTTCAATGCCAGTGACGCATTCGCGGATCAGATCGGCGCCAAAAACCTGGCCGCGCCAGGCGCCATAGCCGGTATGGTTGGAGAATTGCACAGTATGCACCCCCCAGACCTCGGCCCCCAGGCGCTGCAGGGGGAAAATGGCGCTGGCATTGCCGACATGGCCATAGGCCACCCAGGATTGGATGGAGAGGATATTGAGGCTCACGCGCGCCATACCTTTGCGATACCGGGGCCGAACCCTTGGCCCTGTGCGCGGCCCCGGTCAACCACTGGCTTGCCTTGGCCGGGCTGATCCCCTATAGCCCCCGCTTCCTAGGCGGCCGGTCGGCATCGGCGGCCCATTTATTGTGAGCATGCGCCATGAAGTCCGATATCCATCCCGCTTATCATGAGATCAACATCATCATGACCGACGGGACCGAATTCAAGACCCGTTCCTGCTACGGCAAGCCGGGCGATACCATTCGCCTGGACATTGACCCGAAGTCGCACCCGGCCTGGACCGGCCAGCAGCGCATCATCGACACGGGCGGTCAGATTGCGAAGTTCAATAAGCGCTTCGCCGGCATTGGCGCGCGCAAGAAGGACTGAAAGCCGCCAATCGCAGCTTCGGCATCGTGGCCTGCACAAGCGGGTCACGCATTCCCGCGCCAAGCGATATGCGGACAAAGCCCGGCTATTGCCAGGCTTTTTCTTTGTTCCATTCTGAGGAAATCTAGCCTTTCCGCTCAGACTGGAGCATCAGCGATCATGATATGATCGGCTGGTAGGCCCGATTGGCATCGTTGGATTATCTCCACAAAACCGGCTTCCAGGTGGCGCGCAAAACGCCCGGCATCAAATAACGGCGCAGACAGGCGCTGAGCCCAAAGCTTGCTCCGAATAGCGGCCAAACGGACGGGGTCGCGCGCCAATTCAAGCGCCCGGGCTTCGTAAGCCGCAGGAGTTTCGGTGATCAGTTCGGGAAGGTCGAGCGCGGTCAAAAGACTGGCGCCGACCCGGCCGGCAAAGCTTTGCCCAAGCTGCGTCAGCACGGGCAGACCTGCCCATAGCGCATCGCTCGCGGTGGTGTGGGCATTGTAAGGTAGCGTGTCCAGGCAAAGATCTGCCGCCGTATGTCGGGCAAGATGCTCGGCCAATTCGGTCCGTTCGGCAAAGACCAGTCGAGACGCCTCAACCCCCCGCGCAATTGCAGCCCGACGCAAATTGGCAACAGCTGCGGTATTGTCCGCAAGCATCCACAAGACACTGCCCGGTACCGCGCGCAGCAGCCGCATCCAAATATCAAAAACGGATGGCGTTATCTTATGGTTGTTATTGAAGCAGCAGAAAACAAATGCCGCTTCCGGCAGGCCCAACTCAGCGCGAACCGGCCTGCTTTCCGCGATGCGGCGCGTACCGTCATTCACCTGATAGCTGTAAGGCATATAAATGATCTTTTCGCCGTAATCCTGCTGATGCTCGGGCGGGATCAGCACAGGGTCGGCCACAAGATAATCCATGTAACCCGCTGCCATGGTGCCGGGGTAGCCCAGGTAGCTTACCTGCAGGGGGGCCGCCCGATGGGCGAAAATTCTGTTACGCCCGTCCTCGGTGAAGCCCTTCAGATCAACCGCGATATCAATCCCATCACGGCGGGCCAGGGCGGCGATATCGCTATCTGATAAATGACCAACCTCGACAAACGTATCAAAAGCCGCACGCAAACGTGTCCGCATGGCGTCTTGAATAATAGGCCCAAAGGAATAGGCGGTAATCTCAAACCGTGTCTTGTCATGGCGTTCAAACAATTCAGCCATCAAATAGGCCGTAGCATGATTATGAAAATCTGCCGAAAAATAGCCGATGCGGATTTTACGTTCCGGGGTGTCCGGGCAACGTGGCCTGGATGCTACCGTTTGGGCTTCCCGCGCAAGCCAGGAAGCCGCGCATAGACGCTGCAAGTGGCGCGACGCGCTGGCGACAAGCATTGAGAAGGGCGGCGATGCCACAATGCCACGCGCAATCGAGCCCTCTAGCTCCGCGAGGGATTTGTCAAAATCCCGCCAATCACAGATGGCCATCCGCATCGCCAAGGCCTGCCCCTGGAGCAAGGGCCTGCTGCGGTCAAGCTTCAGCGCGTGGTCAAAGGCGGCCGCGGCTTCGGGGAAGCGGCGCATATCCTGCAAGACCAGACCGCGCCCTTGATGATAACGCGCTGTTTCCGGTTCCAGCCGAATCGCCTGATCAAAATCCCGTAGCGCCTCATTGAAATTCTTGGCGTCCTGAAAAATTTCGCCACGGCTGGCATGAAAGACCGCGTTGTCCGGTTCAAGCCGCAGCGCTGTATCCAAATGCGCCAGCGCTTCGGGAAGGCGACGCAGTTCGGCCAAGACTTCGCCCTTCTTGTAATGCGCGCTGGGATAATCGGGCGCGCGTGCAAGCGCCTGGTCGAAATTCGCCAATGCCTCTTCAAGCCTGTCGAGGTCGCGGAGCACCGTACCGCGATTGGCATAGGCCAGCACATTATGCGGATTGAGTGCCAGGGCACGGCCAAAACTTTCCAGCGCGGCTTCATGACGCTTCATGTCACGCAGGAGATTGCCCAAATTATTATGCGCGCTGGGATCATCCGCGCGCGTCTTCATGCCCTGATTGAAGGCCTGCAGGGCCTGCGGCAGTTTGCCCAGACGATGCAGGACGATGCCCAGATTGATCAGCGCCGCCCCATCAGTTGGGCGGAGCGCCAGCGCCTTGCGAAGCAGGGCATGGGCGTCACGATGATCGCCAGCCTGTAGCGCCGCGACACCACCCATATGCCAAGCGACGAATTGGCGCGGATCCTGCGACCTAATCCGCTGATAGGCCTGCCGTGCTTCCGGGATGCGCCCCCCCTGATGCAGGGCCAAAGCCTTTGCAAGGGAAGCGTCCATTGAGGGTTCCGGCACACCCATCAGTGCGACTCCTGTGATCCATCACCTTCCCATGTGCCAGGACAGGCTTCACCGAACGACGGAGGGCCATTCCATGAAACGACATGAGTTATCATGAAATATGCAATTTTTTCAGTAAGCGAAGAAGCCAACGCCTTCCTTTTTATCAAAACAACGGTCAGACCCGAAGCCATCCTAAAGGTTTCAGCTGTCCTACCTGATCGAAGCGGATCTGGAATGGACGATTTCGCGACATAAACGCCGTTTGGGCGTGAAAACTGGTGGAGCTGAGCGGGATCGAACCGCTGACCTCGTCATTGCGAACGACGCGCTCTCCCAACTGAGCTACAGCCCCGCACCAAGGCGGCGGTGAGTGCCCCAGGCTGGCGGCAAAGTCAAGGCAGTGCCAAGGCATCAGTTTCACCCCGGATCATCCTTCCACAACAGGGGCCTTGCAGCTTGAACCCTTCTTCAAGATATAGGGGCTAATCCTTCCGGGCCGCGAAGCTGCGCGGCAGCGCCCGGGGGCGGCAGGAGGCTTCATGCACGCGTTATTCTGGCTGGTTGACACGGCGCTCAGCCTTTTTGTGTGGGCGCTGATTATCGGGGCGGTGGTGTCGCTGCTGATTGCCTTCAATGTGCTGGATACGCGCAACCGCGCGGTCTGGGCGATTGCGGATTTTTTCCATCGGCTGACCGAACCGGCCTTACGGCCCATCCGGCGCTTCATTCCCAATCTGGGCGGCATAGATATCTCGCCCGTCATTCTGATCCTGTTGTTGCAGGCGGCGCGTATTCTGCTGGAGGAAATCCAATACGGGCTTTTGGGCAGCAGCTTTGGCCGATAACGGCGCCACGGCGCTTCCCACCGCAAGGATCAAGGCCCTGGCATGACCGCACACATTCTTGATGGCAAGGCGCTGGGCGCAAAGCTCCGCGCCGGCTTGGCCCAACGCATCGCTGGGCTTTCCTTCAAGCCGGGGCTTCGGGTGGTGCGCGTGGGCGATGACCCCGCCAGCGGTGTTTATGTCCGCAACAAGGACCGCGCGGCGTCCGAGGCAGGGTTTGACAGTGCCACCATCCACCTGCCGGAAAGCACCAGCGAAGCGGCCCTGCTGGCCGAAATCGCCAGGCTGAACGCCGACCCGGCCGTGGATGGCATTCTGGTGCAGCTCCCCCTGCCCGCCCATATCCGGGCCGAGGCCGCGATTGCCGCGGTGGACCCGGCCAAGGATGTGGATGGCTTTCACCCGCTCAATGCCGGGCGGCTTGCGGCCGGGGAACCTGGCTTGGTGCCCTGCACCCCGCGCGGGGTGATGCATCTTTTGGCGGAAGCTGGTGTGGCGCTGCGCGGTGCGCGGGCCCTAGTGCTGGGGCGGTCGCAGATTGTCGGGCGGCCCATGGCGCAATTGCTTTTAGGGGCGGATTGCACCGTGACCATTGCCCATTCGCGTACGCGGGATTTGCCGGCGGAATGCCGGCGGGCGGAAATCCTGGTGGCGGCGGCAGGTCGGCCAGAAATGGTGCGCGGCGATTGGATTGCGCCCGGTGCGGTGGTGATTGATGTCGGTATCAATCGCCTGCCCGATGGCAAGCTGGTGGGTGATGTCGCCTATGCCGAGGCTGTGGGCCATGCGGGGGCCATCACGCCGGTCCCCGGCGGTGTCGGCCCCATGACCATCGCCTGCCTGTTGGAAAACACGCTGGAAGCGGCGATGGCGCGGCGGGGTTAGAGCCTACCAGCGCAGACTGCGCAACGCCGCGAGCGGCGCCACTTTCTCCGCAGCCGCAACGGCCGCAAGCGCCTCGCCGCTCGGGTCCGCGCCATGCGCTTCACCAGCCAGGCCCGTCAGCGCCCAAAGCGCATCAATCCCCACGGCCTGCGCGCCCGCCAAATCCGTATGCGGGCTATCGCCAATCGCGAGCACGCGCGCCTTCGGGATCGACCCCAGCAATTCCATCACCGGTTCATAAATCGCCGGGTCAGGCTTGCCGATTTCCAGCACATCGCCGCCGAATTCGCGGTACACATCAGCCAAAGCGCCGGCGCAAATCACCTTCTCACCGGCCACCATCACATGGCGGTCCGGATTGACGCAGAGCATCGGCAAGCCGGCATCGAAACAGGCACGCAAGGCCGCGCGATAAGGTTCAGCGCTTTTTGTGCCGCCATCCGCATCCGGGCCGGTATTGAGCAGGAAATCAGCCTGGGTGGGGTCTGTCACGATCTCGGCCGCGTCTTCTTCCACCACGGAAAGGTCTCGTTCCGGCCCGATATGCAGCACGCGGCGCCCCATCCGCGCGAACCAGGGATGCTTGCGTTCCTTCATGAGCCGCCAGGAAGCCTCCCCGGAAGACATGATGCCATCATAAAGCCCGCGATCGAGCCCCATGCGGTCCAGCATGCCTTGTACAAACCAAGCGCGGCGCGGCGCGTTCGTTAGAAAGACAATACGCTTGCCGCGTGCCTTCAGTGCCGCGAGGGCTTCCGGCACGCCGGGATAGGGTTTGCGCCCATCATGCACCACGCCCCAAAGATCCAGCACATAGCCGTCGTAACAGTCAGCAACGTCAGCAATACCTTCCAGAATCTGCATCACGCATCCTTGCCGACAGCATCGGCGACCGAGGTAAAGCCATCACGCACAAGCAGCGCGGCAAGGCCATCAAGAATCTGCCGCACCAGAACAGGCCCGGCATAGGCGAAACCGGAGTAAAGCTGCACGAGCGAAGCGCCGGCGCGGATTTTGGCATAGGCCTGTTCGGCGTTGGCAATGCCGCCCACGCCAATCAGCGCAAGCCGGCCCTGCGCAATATGGTAGCAGCGGCGCAGCATGTCAGTGGAGAGCGCGAAAAGCGGCGCACCGGAAAGCCCGCCCGCCTGATCCTTGAGCGCCGATTGCAGGGACGCCGGGCGCGTGATGGTGGTGTTGGAAATAATAAGCCCCGCAATACCCTGCGCCACGCAGGCTTCCACAATCGGGCCCAAGGCATCATCGGCCAGATCAGGCGCGATTTTTACGAATAAGGGCGGGCGCTTGGCCAGCGCTGCGCGACGCGTATTGATGGCGGCAAGAATCGCGGCCAGGCGTTCTTCCCCCTGCAAATCCCGGAGGCCCGGCGTATTGGGGGAGGAGACATTGACGGTCACGTAATCGGCGTAAGGCGCCAGCGCCTCATAAAGTGCCGGATAGTCGCGTTCCGGATCGGCGCCTTCCTTATTGATGCCGATATTCGCACCAAAAATACCAAGCAAGGGCCGCGGCAAGGCCCTCAGCCGCGCCAGATAGGCATCGAGCCCAGCATTGTTGAAGCCCATGCGGTTGATCACGGCTTGGTCTTCGGTCAGGCGGAACAGTCTCGGGCGCGGATTGCCCGCCTGAGGGCGCGGCGTGACCGTGCCCGCTTCGACACAACCGAAGCCGAGGCGGAGCAGCGGCAGCACTGCTTCGGCGTTCTTGTCAAAACCAGCGGCAAGGCCGAGCGGATTGCGGAAGCGAAGCCCCGCGACTTCGGTGGCAAGGCTTGGGTAATCCGCGCCGCTATCCCGGCCGGCAAGGCCAAGGGAGAGGGCACGGAGCGCGATACCATGGGCGGTTTCGGCATCCATGCCGCGCATGAGCGGCATAAGGGCGGAGGCAATGGCGGGTTTCATGACGTCCTTCTGCCCCGGTCCGCGACCTGGGGGAAGGCCCGAAGAAATAGGCAAGCCTGAGCAGCGCAAAGGGGCCAGTCGGCAGCCGATGCATATCCCGCTTTTTCCCTTGCCTTGGGCATAGGCTGTTCTTAATCTCAGCCTGTCAGCTGTGCTCGGACCTGCAAGCGCTCATCATGGATCGTTTCAGTTGCAACCTTGTCGCGAATGAACCGCGCGTCTTTACCGGCTGCCGCTGCGCTGGCTGCCAGGAAGCCGTGAAGGGGCCGGCCATTGGCGAGCCTGAGCCCCCGCCCGGGCAGGGAACAGGCGATACGGTGCCAGGCGATGCCTCAACAACCGTAACTCTTGCCATCGGTGCGTCGCTCAACGGTGCGGTCAATACTCGGGGCGACCGGGACTGGTTCGCCGTGGATCTGGTGGCGGGGCAACGTTACACCATTTCGCTGGATGGCGCCGCTTACGGCAGCTATGGCGCGCTATCTGACCCCTATCTCCGCCTCCGCAACGCCAGCGGCAGTCTGGTAGCAGAGAATGATGATTTCGGCGGGACTCTGAATTCCCGCCTCACCTTCACCGCAACGGCCACCGGGCGATACTATCTTGATGTCGGCGCGTATGATGATGGTTACTCTGGCGGTTATCGCCTTGCCATCAGTGAAGTTTCGGCACCGACCACGCCCACCTACACCTTGGATCAGATCGCGGATTATCTGATCACTGGCTATTGGGGCTTTTATGGCGCGCATCGCTGGGACACGACCAGTGACAATGTCATTACCTACAATCTGGCTGCACTGACAGCAGAAGGCCAGACACTCGCACGCGCCGCCTTTCAGACCTGGGCCAATGTGACCAATCTGGTGTTTCAGGAAGTCTCCCTTGGCGGTGATATCCTGTTTGACGATAATCAGGATGGCGCCTTTGCCGATGGCAATTGGGACGAGTGGGGTAGCATCACCTCCATGCAGGTGAATGTTGATGTCCAATGGCTTGCGGATTACGGCACCACGCTGGATAGCTATTCCTTCCAGACCTATGTGCATGAAATTGGCCATGCGCTTGGGCTTGGGCATGGTGGGGATTATAATGGCTGGGCGACCTACGGGGTGGATAATCACTACCAGAACGATAACTGGGCCTATTCCGTGATGTCCTATTTTGACCAGGCAGACGCCGGGTTCGGCAGCTATCGCTTTGTGATGGGGCCCAGCCTCGCTGATATCGTGGCGATGCACAGCATGTATGGAGCGAATACGAGTTTCAATTCAGGCAATAGTGTTTACGGCCGAAATGCGACCGCCGGATCGCTCTATGATTTTGCGAATTACAGTACCACGCCGGCCTTTACCATCTACGATACCGGCGGGTCGGATACGCTTGATGCTTCAGGCTATGGCGTAAACCAGACCATCAATCTGAACCCTGAAGCCTTTTCTTCGATCGGTGGCCTTATCAATAATATCTCTGTCGCGCGGGGTGTGATCATTGAAGGTGCGGTTGGCGGTAGTGGCGCAGACAGCGTGCTCGGCAATGCGGGCAACAATTTGCTATTCGGCAATGCGGGTGCGGATACGCTGAATGGCGGTGCTGGCAATGACAGTCTGGATGGTGGCGCGGGTGATGATCGCCTGATCGGTGGCTCTGGTACGGATATCATTGATTATGGTCGGTTCAGCGGCGCCATTTCCTTCAATTTTGCCTCGGGCACAGCCTCGGGTAGCGGTATCGGGACGGATACTTTCGTTGATATTGAGGGGGCTGCCGGCGGGCAAGGTTCGGATAACTTCCTGGGCGGCGCCGGCGATGATGTGTTCTTTGGCAATGCTGGTGCGGATACGCTGAGTGGCGGTGCAGGAAGCGATAATCTTTACGGTGACGCGGGCAATGATATGTTAATCGCTGATGGGGATGGGGATTATCTCAACGGTGGTGATGGCAATGATATCATTCTGCTTGGCGGCACGTCGTTGTCCGAGATCCTGTTGCTTTTCTCATTGACAGGTTAGGCATGCCGTATTCCGCTTCATTGTAACAGGTAAGGTAACCGCAGAGGCATTTTTGGCGCAAGGCGAGACGCTTCCATGGGCGTTGTGCTCCGCCTTCATCGCACCCTGCTGCAAGAAGGTGACTGCCGTTACAAAGCCAACCAGGTAGACACAATAATACAGCCGAGCTTTATTGCTTCAAACACGAACGCGATGCTAGAAATTCCGAGTTTTTGAGGAGTTTGGTAGGCGCATGCCCGGTTTCGTTTGCACCAACATCCGCGCGGAACAGGACACGAACTCTGGCTGCCAATGCACTGGCTGCCAGGACGCATTTGGAACGGCGATGCTGGGCGGCCCTGCGCCTTCGCCCGCCAATGGCGCGACCGATGTGCCAGGCGATCCCACAACCACGATTTCCCTGACCCTAGGCACACCGATCACCAGCGTGCTTGAGGTGAATGGCGATCATGATTGGTATGCGGTGGATCTGGTGGCGGGCACGCGATACCAGATCACGCTGAATGGTGTTGCAGTTGATGGGTATGGCGCGCTGGAAGACCCTTATCTTTATCTGCGTAACGCCAGCGGGGGCCTGATTGCGCAGAATGACGATATCCGCAATGGCGTCTTGCGCAATTCGCGCCTGAATTGGATTGCGACCGAAACCGGGCGATACTTCCTTGATGCCGGCGCCTGGAATGAGAGATTCGTGGGCGGCTATCAGCTTTCCATCATTGAATTCATACCGCCGACCTATACGCTTGATGAAATCGCTGATTTCCTGACCGCCGGCTTCTGGGGTGATGGTGGTCGCCGTTGGGATGTAAGCGCCGACAATATCATCACTTATAATCTGACAGGGCTCACTGCCGCTGGCCAAACGCTGGCGCGTGCTGCCTTTGCAAGCTGGGCCAATGTCACCAACCTGGTTTTTGAGGAAGTCACCTCGGGCAGCAATATCACCCTTGACGATAATCAATCGGGGGCTTTTGCATTTTCCTCAGTCAGCAATGGCTTCATTACATCAGCAAGCATCAACATTGGTATCGGCTGGCTCAATAGCTACGGTACCGCCATAGATAGCTATTCCTTCCAGACCTATGTGCATGAAATTGGTCATGCGCTTGGGCTTGGGCATGGCGGGGCCTATAACGCGACTGCAACCTATGGCATTGATAACCTTTATCAGAATGACATCTGGTCCTATACGATCATGTCGTATTTCGATCAGGCGGATGCGCAATTCGGCAGCTATCGTGTGGTTATGGGGCCAAGCTTGGGCGATATCGTCGCAGTGCATGATTACTATGGTGCGAATACGGCATTCAATTCTGGCAACAATGTTTATGGCCATAATGCGACCGCCGGTTCGCTGTATGATTTCGCAAATTACACAACCGCACCGGCCTTCACCATCTATGACACGGGCGGGGCGGATACGCTGGATGCTTCGGGCTATGGCGCGAACCAGATCATCAATCTGAACGCTGAAGCTTTTTCTTCCATTGGTGGCATCAACAATAATATAACCATTGCCCGTGGCGTGGTCCTTGAAGGCGCGATTGGCGGCAATGGTGCGGATAGCCTGTTCGGCAATTCGAATGGGAATGTTCTTATCGGCAATACGGGCGCGGATACGCTGGATGGTGGTACGGGCAATGATAGCCTTGATGGGGGCAGCGGGAATGACCGCCTGATCGGTGGCGAGGGGTTTGATATCGCGGATTATCACGCGGCAAGCGAAGGCGTAATCCTTGATCTTTTGTCTGGTGCGGCCTCGGGCCTTGAATACGGCCAGGATGTGCTGATCAGCATTGAAGGCGCCGCTGGCGGGCAGGGTGCCGACAGCTTCATCGGCGATGCTGGCGCCAATATGCTCATTGGCAATGGGGGAGACGATACACTGAATGGTGGCCAGGGTGCCGAAAGTCTTTACGGCGGCGCAGGCAATGATCTGCTGATCGCCGATGGGCTTGGTGGTGTTTTCGACACTGGCGATGGCGATGATGTGGTGCTTTTGGGCGGCACCCAACTTGCCGATATCCTGGCCCCGTTTGCGGCTTGGGGCTGACGATCAGCCAACCGCTTGACGCCCCCTGATCGCGGGGCGAGAAGCCTTCTGCCGAAGCCCTTTCGGCACCACGCCAGTCCGGGATCTCCATGACAAACTACAAGGGGCCGCTGCTGCTGGTAGGGGCCATGGCGCTTTTTGCGCTGCTCGATGCCAATTCGAAGCTGCTGGCCGGGCGCTATGGCGCGGACCAGGTGCTGATCATTCGTTATGGGACCTTGCTTGTTCTGCTCGGGTCGCTGCGACTATTGCGGCGCGGCGCAGGCGGGCCGATTGCAACGCCGCGCCCCGGGCTGCATTTGCTGCGCGCCCTATGCATGGCAGGTTCCGCCTATGGCTTCTTCCTGGCCTTTCGCGACATCCCCCTGGCTGAGGGTTACCTGGTCTATTTCACCGCGCCCTTTTTCACCCTGCTTTTGGCCGCACTTGTCTTGGGCGAAAGGAATGGCCGCGCCGTCTGGTTCTGGTCCGCAGTCGGGTTTCTGGGCGTCATGGTCGCGATGCTGCCGGCGCTCACGGCTTCGGCTTCTTCTGCGCCTGTTCCTTGGCATGCCTATGCCTGGGCGTTTCTTGGCACCATGACCTATGCCGGGTTTTTGACAATCAGCCGCATATTGCGCGCCGAACAGAATGCGGCACGGTTGATCTTCTGGTCATCCGGCCCGCTCTTCCTGGCGATTCTGCCCTTTGCCATCGCCGATTGGGTCACGCCCAATGCCTATGATTGGGTGGCGCTGATTGCCAATGGGCTCTTTGCCGGGGGCGCGACCCTGGCGCTTGCGATTGCCTTCAGCATTGATCGCGCGGCACGGCTGGCACCGCTGGAATTCACCGCGCTGGTCTTCGCACTGATGCTGGATGCCGCCATTTGGCAGCTCTGGCCTGGCGCCTGGACCCTTGCGGGGGCCACCATTGTTGTTCTTGCCTGCCTGATGAGTGAGCGCGCGGCGCGGCGCGAGGAGGGCTGAGCGGCCTCTCATGACAGGTTGGCCGAGGCGTTAGCTTTGTCTTTCTGACCATTTCGCTTAAAAACCATCGGGCCGGGCGCATCGGCCGGCCCGATGGAAGATGGAAAGCCTTGCCCATGTCCCACACCAACCTTGCCTCGATCGGCTTTCCGGCAAAGGAGGGGGCGCGTAGCTTCACGACGCGCCCGGAAATCAGCGGGACCTTTGGCGCGGTGGCCTCGACGCATTGGATCGCTTCCCAGGTTGGCATGGCGGTGCTGGAACGCGGCGGCAATGCTTTTGATGCCGCGGCTGCCGCCGGCTTTACGCTGCAAATCGTGGAACCGCATTTGAACGGCCCGGGCGGCGATTGCCCCATGTTGCTCCATAGCGCCCGCCTCGGACAGCAGCAGGCCATTTGCGGCCAAGGCCCCGCGCCAGCCGGCTTGAATGTGGCGCTGATGAAAAGCCTGGGCCATGAAATCATGCCCGGCACCGGCATGCTGGCCGCGCCCATCCCCGGCGCCTTTGATGCCTGGATGCTGATGCTGCGTGATCACGGCACCTGGAAGCCGCGCGATGTCCTTGCCTATGCCATTGGCTATGCGCGGTACGGCGCGCCCATGGTGCCGCGCGTGCGCGCCACAATTGATTCGGTGCGCCCCTTGTTTGAAGCGGAATGGAAGACCTCCGCCGCGTTGTGGTTGCGCAATGGCGGACCGGCGCCGGGCGGGCTTTATGCCAACCCGACACTCGCGGATACCTATGAACGAGTCGTTCGCGAAGCGGAAGCCGCGGGCGGGGATCGCGTTGCGCAAATCGAAGCGGCGCGGCGCGCTTGGTATCGCGGCTTTGTCGCGGAAGCGATTGATCGCTTCTGCCGCACGACAGAGGCAATGGATACATCCGGCCGACGCCACCGCGCCGTGCTGAATGGGCAGGATTTGGCGAATTGGTCGGCCGGTATCGAAGAGCCGCTTGGCTTGGATTATCACGGCCATCGCGTGCTGAAATGCGGCCCCTGGAGCCAAGGGCCCGCCATGCTACAAACCCTCGCCTTGATCGCGGGCGATGACATTGCGGCGATGGACCCGCTGGGCGCGGATTTCATCCATTTGGTGACAGAGGCGATGAAGCTCGCCTTCGCTGATCGTGAAGCCTTTTATGGCGACCCGAATTTCGTTGATGTGCCGATGGCAACCCTGTTGTCGCCCGCCTATAGCGCCGCGCGCCGCGCTTTGATTGGCGCTGCCGCCAGCATGGAATTCCGCCCCGGCTCCCCGGATGGCCGCGCCCCGCGGACGGATTACGCCGCTGCCATCCGCCGCGCGCAGGAAATGGCCGCCGCTGCCGGCAGCGGTGAGCCCACTGTCTCTCGTCTTGGTGCCGCGGGTGGCGATACCTGCCATGTGGATGTGATTGATGCGGCCGGGAATATGGTAAGCGCGACACCTTCCGCCGGCTGGCTGCAATCCTCGCCCGCCATTCCGGAGCTTGGCTTCTGCCTTGGCACGCGCTGCCAGATGTTCTGGCTGGATGAAACGCTCCCCAATGGCCTGCAGCCGAACAAGCGGCCGCGCACCACGCTGTCACCGGCACTCGTGCTGCGCGATGGCACGCCCTGGATGAGCTTCGGCACGCCGGGCGGAGAGCAGCAGGATCAATGGCAGCCCATCATGCTGCTGCGCATGCTGCATCACGGCATGAATATCCAGGAAGCGATTGATGCGCCTTCCTTCCATTCGGAACATTGGATCAGCAGCTTCTGGCCGCGCGGTGCGAAGCCCGGCAAGCTAGTGATTGAAGGGCGCTATCCGCCAGAAGTGCTGGCGGCGCTGTTGGCGCGCGGCCATCAGGCGGAAGCGGGTGGCGATTGGTCCGAAGGGCGGCTGACCGGCGCGCGGCTTGAAGCCGATGGCACCATCCGTGCAGGTGCCAATCCGCGCGGCATGCAGGGTTATGCAGTGGGGCGATAATGGACAATAAGAACGAAACCAAACGGGAATACCACGCGCGTAAGCGCATCCTGGTCACGGGTGGTGCCGGCTTTGTCGGCAGCCATTTATGCGATGCGCTTTTGGCCGCAGGGCATGAGGTTCTCTGCGCCGATAATTTCTTCACCGGCAACAAGGCCAATATAGAAAGCCTGCTGGATCACCCCTATTTCGAATTACTGCGCCATGACGTGACCTTCCCGCTTTATGTCGAAGTTGATGAAATCTACAATCTCGCCTGCCCGGCATCGCCCATCCATTACCAGCATGACCCGGTGCAGACACTGAAAACCAGCGTCCATGGCGCGATCAACATGCTGGGCCTTGCAAAGCGCCTGAAGGCGCGCATCCTGCAGGCCTCCACCAGCGAAGTTTATGGCGACCCCAATGTGCACCCGCAGCCCGAGGAATACTGGGGCAATGTGAACCCAATCGGGCCGCGTTCCTGCTATGATGAAGGCAAGCGCTGCGCAGAAACCCTGTTCTTCGACTACCACCGCCAATTCCGCCTGCCGATCAAGGTAGCGCGCATTTTCAACACCTATGGCCCGCGCATGCACCCGAATGATGGGCGCGTAGTGTCCAATTTCATCGTGCAGGCTTTGCGCGGTGATCCCATCACCATCTATGGCGATGGCAAGCAGACGCGGTCCTTCTGCTTTGTCGCGGATCTGGTGGAAGGCTTGCGCCGGCTGATGGATGCGCCGGAAGACACAACGGGGCCGATCAATCTCGGCAATCCGGGCGAGTTTACCATGATCGAATTGGCCGAAGCGGTGATCCGCCTGACCGGTTCGGCTTCGCCCATGGTATTCCGCCCCGCCCCGGTAGACGACCCGCGCCAGCGCCAGCCCGATATCACCAAGGCACGCGCCAAGCTTGGCTGGGAACCGACCATCCCGCTGGAACAGGGCCTGGTGCATACCATCGCCTATTTCGACCGGCTGCTTTCGAGAGGAAACGCCTGAGCATGCGCATCCTTCTCACCATCGCGCATTTCTTTCGCGCCGAGGAAGGATCAAACCATAGCTCCACCGATGCGCATCGGCGTGATCAGCGCGCGGCGGCGATCCGGAATGTGATTGATTCCTGGCGCGGACATTACGGGCCGGTCTATGGCATCAATGTCTGGCACAAGAAATTCGAACCCATGGTGGGCGTCGCGGACCAGCTTGACATCATCGTGCTGGTGAATGGCGAGGATCACCTGCTTGACCTTGATTACTGCCGGTCGCGCGGGGTGCGGCTATATGATGCGAAGCTTGATAATCCGCGCATGCTGGGCTTCACGGCGCATAAGCTTTTTGCCGATGCGCGCAACCGTTATGATGTCTTCGTCTTTTCCGAAGATGACCTCCGTCCCACCGGGGGTGACATGATCCCGCGCATCCTGGCCTTTCAGGATGATTATGGCTGGCGGCGCGTGCTGTTTCCCAATCGTTTTGAGTGGAATCCGCGCGGCCCGGCGCCCAAGACTTATATTGATGGCATGCTGCGCCCGGGGCTGCTGGCACCCTTCGAAGCGGCGCTACCGGATGAGCGTTTCCTGAAGGGCCGACAGGGGGCGCGTCCCCTCACTTTCCAGCGCGCGACCAATCCGCATTGCGGATTCTTCGCGCTGGCCGCTGAGCAATTGACGCATTGGATGGCACAGCCGCAATTCGGCGATCAGGATTGCAGCTTCATCTCACCGCTTGAAAGTGCCGCAACGCTGGGCATCCTGAAAACCTTCCCGATCTACAAGACCTTTGGCCGCGATATGGGCTGGCTTGAGATTGAGCATCTGGATATGCGTTTTTCCGGCATGAATTTGCCGGGGCGCCCGTCATCCGCGCCCCGGCCAGGCTGAATTCAGCGCGGGCGGGGCCCGCTTCGCCGCGGCGCCGGGCCGCGCTTCGCCTTGGCGGGAAGTGCAGCTTGCGGCGCAGCCTTGCCGGATTGCGCGCGCAAATCGGCAATGGTCGCGCGATTGGTCACCTGTTCCGGATTCATGCGTATTTCCACAATGGCGGGCTTGCCGGAAGCGAGTGCCCGCTGGACGGCCGGCACCATATCCTCAGTCTTTTCCACCACCTCACCATGGCCGCCAAAGGCTTCAATAAAGCGCGCGAAATCCGGATTGGTGAGCGCCGTGCCAGAGACACGATGCGGATAGGTGCGTTCCTGATACATGCGGATGGTGCCATACATCTGGTTGTTGAACACCAGAATCACCGGATTGACGGAATGATGGAAGGCAGTCGCGATTTCCTGCCCTGTCATCAAAAACCCGCCATCGCCCACAAAGCCAATCACCGTCCGTTCCGGATGCACAATTTTCGCACCAATCGCTGATGGCACCGCATAGCCCATGGCGCCATTGGTGGGCCCGAGGAAATCCTGGCCCGGTCCCACATGCATGAAGCGTGTCGGCCAGGTTGCGAAATTGCCGGCATCCGTCGTGTAGATCGTATTGGCCGGCAAAGCCTTTTCCAAATCCTGCAGGGCCTTCGCCAGATTGAGCGGGCCTTCGTAATTGGGCGCTTCCGACTGCTTCAGGCGCGTGGCGCGCAAATCCCGCGTCCAGCCCGCCCAGGCGGGCTTTTTGACAGGCGTTGCTGCCTTGGCCGCCGCGGCAAAGGCATTGAGGTCGGCGGTGATGCCAAGTGCGGGGCGATAGACGCGCCCGATTTCAGATTGCTCGGGATAGACATGCACAATCGGCGTCGCGCCCGCCATATCCAATAGCGTATAGCCCTGGCTGAAAGTCTCACCGAGGCGCGAGCCAATGGCGATGATCAAATCCGCATCCTTGGCATGGGTAACCAGGCCCGGATCGGCACCAACACCAAGATCACCCACGTAGTTTTCCGAAGTGCCATCAAAAATCCCCTGGCGACGGAAACCAACCGCAACCGGCAGATCATTCGCCAGCAAGAAGTCCCGGATATCGGCCTTGCCCTGATCGGACCAGCGTGACCCACCCAGCACCGCCAGCGGGCGCTTGGCCTTGGCCAGCATGGCCATCATGCGTGCAACCGCATCGGGTGCGGGATGCGGCGGCAGCACAGTGGCGGGGCCGATATCGGGCACATTCGCCATGCGCTTTTGCATTTCCTCACTGATCGCAATCACCACCGGGCCGGGGCGGCCAGACACCGCGACATCAAAGGCATGCGCCATCAATTCCGGGATGCGTTTTTCATCGTCAATCTGCGTCACCCATTTGGCGATGGGGCTGAACATGCGGCGATAATCAACTTCCTGAAAGGTTTCGCGGTCTGTCTCCTCGATCGGGATTTGCCCCACCAGCAGCACAAGCGGCGTTGAATCCTGCTGCGCGACATGCACGCCAATCGCGGCGTGGCAGGCGCCGGGGCCGCGCGTGACAATGGCAACACCTGGTTTGCCGGTCAGCTTGCCATAGGCCTCCGCCATATGGATCGCGCCGGCTTCAAAGCGGCAGGTCACCAGCTGCAGCCGATTGCGCACGGAATAGAGACCATCGAGCAGATCAAGATAGCTTTCACCCGGCACGCAAAACGCATGGGTGACGCCTTGCGCCACCAGCGCATCGGCCAAAAGCTTGCCGCCTGTCCGTCCTGTTTTTGCTTCGGCCATCACCGCTTCCCCAATCAATTCAGATGGGCGGAAGCTAGCCGATAAATCCAGCGCGTGAAATCACCCCGAGCCGCGGCGGCGGCGTTATTCCGCCGCCTGATGGCCATGGCTGGCGGCAGGGCGCTTTTCCAATTCCGCTAGCTTGGCCGCGATGGCGCCGATCGGCTTGGTATAGGGTGCCAGCAGAAGATAGAGCGCCGGTACGGCGTAAAGTGTCACGATGGTGGAAAGCGTGATGCCGCCCACAATCACCACACCGAGCGCCTGCCGGCTTTCCGCCCCGGCGCCGGTTGCCATGGCCAGCGGCACAGCACCAAGCACGGTTGCGATGGAGGTCATCAGGATCGGGCGCAGCCGCACAACGGATGCTTCCAGCACCGCGTCCCGGATGCTCATGCCGCGATCACGGAGCTGGTTGGCGAATTCCACCACCAGAATGCCGTTCTTCGCCATCAGGCCAATCAGCAAGACCATGCCGATCTGGCTGAACACGTTCAGCGTCTGCCCCGTCACCCAAAGCGCCAATAGCCCGCCCGTCACCGCCAAGGGTGTGGACAGCAATATGACAAAGGGATGCACAAAGCTTTCGAATTGCGCCGCCAGCACCAGGAACACCACCAGCAATGCGAGCGCAAAAGTCACGTAAAGCGCGCCAGAGCTTTCGCGGAATTCGAGGCTTTGGCCCAGATAGGAAATGCGCGCTTCCTGCGGCAGCACTTCTTTGGCGGTGCGGTCAAGGAAATCCAAAGCCTCGCCCAAGGAATAACCCGGCGCGAGCGATGCCGTGATGGTAATCGCGCGCACGCGATCCTGGCGCGAGAGGGTCTGCGCGCGCGCGCGTTCAGACAGCGTCACCACATTGGAAAGCGGCACCAGCCCGCCGGTGCCGGTGCGCACAAACACATTCTGCAAATCATAGGGCGAAAGCCGCGCGGATTCGGGTGCTTGCAACATCACCTTATATTCTTGCCCACCCACAACATAGGTGGTGACTTCGCGCGATCCCATCATGGTTTCAATGGTGCGCCCCACAGCGGCGATGGAAATGCCCAGATCAGCCGCCTTGCGCCGATCAATATCCACGCGCACTTCCGGCTTGGTTTCCTTGAAGTTGTGATCAAGGTTGAGCAAGCGCGGGTTGGTCCGCGCCCTTTCCAGAAAGGCGTCACGCCAAGCGATCAGCGTATCATAATCCGGCCCGCCAATCACGAATTGCACCGGCGGCTGAAAGCCGCGCTGCCCGAGCGATGGCGGATTGAGCGCGAAACCGCGAATGCCCGGGATGCTTGCAACCAGAGGGAAGATTTCAGCGGCAATGGCTTGTTGCTTACGATCACGCTCGGCCCAAGGCGCCAAGCGCACAAAAACATTCGCCACATTGCCAATAGCCGGCCTTTGGAAACCGCCAACGGTCGCGAAAACCGCATAGGCTTCGCCGCTATCAATATAGCGTTGCAGCAGCCTTTCCAATTGAATGACGTGATCAACGGTATAGGGGAAGGAAGCCCCTTCCGGCCCTGTGGTCGGGATAATCACCACGCCACGATCTTCAGTGGGCGCAAATTCCTTGGGCAGCGCATTGAACAGCACAACGGCGAAAAGGGACATCGCCGCCGATGCACCCATCACAAGAATCGGTGCGCGCAATGCGCGTTCAAGCGTCCAACGCAGGGCGCCATTCATGCCAAGAAAGAAGGGCTCCGTGACGCGCACCAAAAGGCTTTCGCCTTCATGCGGGCGAAGCAGCTTGGAACACATCATGGGTGTGAGGGTCAGCGCGATCAGCCCCGAGAACAAGACCGATGCAGCAAGAGCGATACCGAATTCAGTGAACAGCCGCCCCGTATTGCCGCCCATAAAGGATAGCGGCAGGAAAACGGAAACAAGCACCAGGGTTGTCGCAATCACGGCAAAAGCGATTTCGCGTGAGCCAAGCAGGGATGCAAGCAAGGGATCCTCGCCAAGCTCTATGCGGCGATGGATGTTTTCCAACACCACAATGGCATCATCCACGACAAGGCCGATGGCCAGTACCAGGCCCAAAAGCGTCAGCACATTCACTGAAAAACCGAAAACCGCCATCGGGATGAAGGACGCCACAATGGAAACCGGGATCGCGACAGCGGGAATGATGGTGGCGCGCACCGATCTCAAGAATAGGAAGATCACGCCCACCACCAGGGCCAGCGCGATCATCAGCGCGTGCTCAACCTCATAGATGGATTGCGCGATGAACAGGCTTTCATCATAGCCTATGGTGGCATCCACGCCGGGCGGCAGGCTTGGCTTGATGCGTTCCAGTTCCTCCTTCACGCCATCAGCCACGGCCAGCGTATTCGCGGTGGATTGGCGCAGAATACCAAGGCCGATGGAAGGGCGGCCATTGATGCGATAGCCGCCACGGGTATCTTCGGCGCCAACCTCAACCCGCGCCACTTCGCCAAGCAATACCTGCGCACCCCCGGTACCGCGCGCCACCACCACCTGGCGGAATTGCTCGGGCGAGCTCATGCGCGTGTCGGTGCGCACGGTCAATTCGCGGGTGGAGCTTTCAAGCCGCCCGCCGGGCAGTTCCACATTCTCCCGCCGGATTGCGTCTTCCACATCCTGCACCGTCAGGCCACGCGCGGCGAGCGCTTGGCGATCCAGCCAGATGCGCATGGAAAAGCGCCGTTCGCCAATCACCAAGACCTGCGCAACACCTTCCACAATGGCAAGGCGGTCCACGATGCGCCGGCGCGCGATATCGGTCAGGTCAAGCGGTGAGAGGGTTTCGGAATTGAGCGCGATCCACAAAATGGGCCGGCTATCACCATCCACCTTTTGCACAATCGGCGTATCGGCCTGTTCCGGCAGGCGCGCCAAAGCACGCGCCACACGGTCACGCACGTCATTAGCCGCGCTATCCACATCGCGCGTCAGGCGAAATTCCAGCGTGATCTGGCTGCGTTCATCGCGCGATTGGGATTGGATGGATTTGATCCCCTCAATCCCCGCAACGGCGCCTTCCAGGATTTCCGTGATCTGATTATCCACGACCGGCGCCGAGGCGCCGCGATAGGTTGTCACAATCTGGATGATGGGCGGATCAATTTTCGGGTATTCCCGGATCGGCATTTTATACAGGGCAGCAAGGCCAAGCACGATCAGCATCAGGCTGATCACGGTCGCGAAAACCGGCCGCTTGATCGAGATATCGGAAAGGACCATGGCGATACCCCCTGTTCAGCTTGTCGGACGGGTGATGGTTTCGATGATGCGTACTGGCGCATCCGGGCGCAAGCGTTGGATGCCGCGCACCACAACAGACTCACCTGCCGCGACCCCTTCGCGGATTTCCACTTCACCGGGCAGCCGGAGCCCCAGCTTCACTTCCTGACGCCTCGCGCGTCCATCGCGAATGACATAGACGAAAGCGCGATCCCCCACCGGGTCAATCGCCTCTTCCGGGATCAGCAAGGCGGTCGGGCGTTCTTCCAGGACCATTTCCACATTCAGGAACAGGCCGGGGCGCAAGGCCTCATCCGCATTGTCAAATTCGCTGATCACGCGCACGCTGCGCGTTGCGGGGTCAATGCGCGTATCAATGATGGCGACCTGGCCATTGAAGCGCCGATCACCATAGGCGGTGCTGCGCGCGGTTACCTGTCGGCCAATCTGCACACGGGCCAGAAAGACTTCAGGGACGGAAAATTCCACCCGCACGCGGGAAAAATCATCCAAGGTCGTAATCGCCGTGCCGGGCTGGATCAGCGCGCCCAGGCTCACTTGCCTGAGGCCGACGCGCCCGCTGAAGGGCGCCGTCACGCGCAATTCCTCAAGCTTGGCTTCGGCCTGCCGAACACGCCCTTCGGCCTGACGGGAAAGGGCTTCCAGCGTATCAAGTCGTTGCGCCGCGATGGTCTGGCCGGGCTGCAGGCCACGTGCACGCTGCAATTGATTGCGCGCATCATCCAGAAGCGCGCGCGCCTGATCAAGCTCTGCTGAAACCGCGCCGGAATCAAGTTCAACCAGGGTTTCACCCGCTTGCACCTTCTGCCCTTCGGTAAAGCGAATATGCGTGACAATGCCAACGATCTTGCCGGTGATGGTGACGGCTTCGCGCGCGCGCACCGTGCCGACACTTTCAACCTTATCCACCACTAGGCCGCTGCGCACCGGTTGCACCACAACGCCAATAGGGCCGGATGGCCCACCCCGCGCCGGCCCCTGAGTCGCTGTTGGCTGCAGCCCTACCAAAGCCAGTGGCGCAGGCAGGCCATATTCCTCGCCCTTGAAATGCCAAGCGGCGCCGGCGCCGGCGATCAAGGCCAGAAGGCCTAGCTGCGTAATGGTCCGCATATCATTCCAACCCAAGCCGCCCCCGCGGGACCGGCACCATGGCAGAGCGCGACCGCAAAGCGGCCCCGGCCTGCGGGATAGAGCCCGGCGAGAGCACCTGACTCAACAAGGCTTCTGCCGCGCCCCGAAGGCCGCTGCAAGTTTCACTTTTTTCAGATATGGGGTTGCCCCTCGCCCGGCGCCACCCTGATGCAGCGCGCTTGTCGCCCCGGGACAATCTGGCGGAGCGGCGGCACGCCATTCAGGCAGCAATCAATCATTTCCGGGCAGCGCGGCGCGAAGGCGCAGCCGGTTGGCACCTTATCCAGCATGGGCGGCGCGCCGGGAATGGTGGTGAGCCGCTTGCCGCGCATGCCGGCATGGACCGTCGCCCCCAGCAGGCCCTTCGCATAGGGGTGCAGCGGGCCGGCCATGAGCGCGCCAACCGGGCCTTCTTCCACCACCTTGCCGGCATACATCACCGCCACCCGGTCAGCGATTTCCCCAGCAACGCCAAGGTCATGGGTCACAAATACCACCCCCATGCCAAGCTTTTCCTGCAAGGACCGCAGCAGCAGCAGTACCTGGATTTGCACCGTGGCATCCAAGGCCGTGGTGGGTTCATCGGCCAGCAGCAGCTTGGGCCGGCAGGCCAAAGCCACCGCAATCATGGCGCGCTGCCGCAGTCCCCCGGATAATTCATGCGGATAGGCCGAAAGCCGCCGCTTGGCCGAGGGGATTTGCACCAATTCCAGCAATTCCAAGGCCCTGGCATCGGCGGCGCTGCGGCTGGCGGCTTCATGGCGCTGCACGGTCTCGGCGATTTGCCGCCCGATGGTGAAGACTGGGTCGAGCGCCGTCATGGGTTCCTGGAAGATCATCGCCACATCGCCGCCGCGGAAGTCGGCAAGCTGGCCTTCATTCATGGCCTGCACATCGCGCCCGGCCACCTGGATCTCACCGGTGACTTTCGCGGTTTTGGGCAAAAGCTTCATCAGCGCGCGGAGTGTCACGGATTTGCCGGAACCTGACTCGCCCAGGATGCACAGCACCTCCCCAGCGGCGAGGTCCAGATCAACGCCATTCACCGCATGCACGGTACGGTCGCGGCTTTCGAACTTCACATGCAGGTCGCGCAGCCGGATCAGCGGTGCCTCATTGGCCGGTTTCAATGCTGCGCTCATGCTGCGATCCCCCCGGCCTTACTGTGCCCACTGCCGGGCAGCGCCATGTGACAGGCGGCGGTGTGGCCGGGACTAAGGGTGGCGGCGATGGGTGGGATTTCAGCGCAAACCGCCTCGGCAAAGGGGCAGCGGGTGCGGAAGCGGCAGCCGGAGGGCGGGTTCACCGGGTTGGGCGGATCGCCTGTCAGCGGCGGTTCGGTTCGGCGCTGCGACGGGTCCATGGAAGGCCGCGATGCCAAAAGGGCGCGGGTATAGGGATGCGCCGGGCGGGCATAAATCTCATCCACCGGGCCTTCTTCCACCACCTGGCCCAGATACATCACCAGCACGCGGTCACTGATATATTGCACCACATTAAGGTCATGGCTGATGAACACATAGGTCAGGCCAAAGCTTTCCTTGAGGTCCACGAGCAGGTTCAACACCTGCGCCTCCACGCTTTTATCGAGCGCGGAGACCGGTTCATCCAGAATGACCAGGCGTGGGCGGAGGGCAAGCGCGCGGGCAATATTCACCCGCTGGCGCTGACCGCCCGATAATTCATGCGGGTAGCGGCGCGCGAATTGCGCGGGCGCGAGGCCGACGGCGGCGAGCAATTCCCGCGCCCTTTCGCGCGCCTCCGCCGCCGGCACGCCATGCACTTCGGGGGCGAAGGCGATGCTGTCTTCAATCGGCAGGCGGGGGTTCAAGGAGGCATAGGAATCCTGGAACACCATCTGCACCTGGCGACGATAATCCTTCAACGAAATCCCGCCGCCGATATCATCCCGCCCGACCGCTTCGCCATCAAAGATCATCTCGCCCGCGCCGGGGTCCAGCAGGCGCATCAGCAGTCGGGCGGTGGTGGATTTGCCGCAGCCGCTTTCGCCCACAATGCCCAAGGTTTCACCCTTTTGCACCTTCAGGGAGACACCATCCACCGCGCGAACCTCCCCCATCTGGCGGCCGAAAAGGCCACCCCGGATGGGAAAATGCTTCACGAGGCCTCGGGTTTCGAGCAGAGGCTGAGCGGCGCCGCCGCGATCTGGGGCAGGAGGGGGCAATGCCATGATCCTTGATAAGCAAACCCTATGCCGCCTGGAGAGCGCACCCGACCGGCTTTTGGGCGATTTTTCGCCTAAAACTTAGTCATAATGCCATGCTCTTTGCAAATTAACCCGGCCCGCGGCGTTGCCGCGTTTCCTGCGGGGCTGGTTCCGCGTTAGAAAGTTTTTGTTCCAGGAGGGCCAATGCCATGCGCGCCATATTCGTCATGATCAAATGCGAGATGGGCCAAGCCTATCGCGTGGCGCGCGAGATGGCCGACGGCATTCCCGAGCTTTCGGAAATGCATTCCATTTCCGGGCAATATGATCTGCTCGGGAAATTCTACCTGGAAGCGGGGCGCGATATCGGGCTTTTCGTGGTGGAAACCATCCAAACCGTGCCCGGCGTGAAGGACACCTATACGCTGCAAACCTTCAACGCCTTTTCCGGGCGCGGGGGCTGAACCTCCGCGCCCAAGGCCCGCTTAATTCTGCGGCATGCCTTCCGGCACAATGGTGCGCACCAGGCTGGCATCCAGCGATTCATAGGCATGATAGCCAATCGTCTCATAAAGCTGGGCGCGGGTTTGCATGCGCCCGACCATGTTATGCGTGCCGCCATCAGCCTTGATCGCACCGTAGAGCTCCTCCATCGCGCGGGCCGCGATGCGGAGATGGCTGACCGGCCAGATCACCATGGCATAGCCCATTTGCTGAAACTCGGTCGCAGTGAAGAAGGGCGTGCGGCCGAATTCGGTCATATTCGCCAGCAGCTTCACACCCGGCATGCGGGCTGCGAATTCGCGGAACATTTCAGCCGTGGTCAGCGCTTCGGGAAAAATCGCATCCGCGCCGGCTTCCAAATAGCGCTTGGCGCGCTGAACCGCCGCATCCATGCCTTCATTCGCCACCGCATCGGTTCGCGCGATGATCACAAGGTTGCGCCGCGCCTTGCGGGCAGCCGCAACCTTGGCCGACATTTCATCCACCGGGGCCAGTTTCTTGTCGTTCAAATGGCCGCATTTCTTGGGCAGCAATTGGTCTTCCAAATGCACCGCGCCCGCGCCGGCTTCTTCAAAGCAGCGCACCATGTGCATGACATTCAGCGCCTCACCATAGCCGGTATCGCCATCCACCAGCACGGGCAGGCCGGAGGCGCGCACCACCTGGCGCACATGCCAGGACACATCATCCACCGTAATCATGCCAAGATCAGGCAGGCCCATGGTGGCCGACATGGCAGCGCCAGACATGTACAAAGCCTCAAACCCCGCCTTTTTCGCGAGCAAAGCGGCAATGCCCAAATGCGCGCCCGGCATTTGCAGAATTTGCGGCCGGTCCAGTAGGCGCCGAAAGCGCACACCCGCGGGTTCATCGGGCAGATCATCAGCGATCACATAGGGCATGGCTTTATCCTCAGAAGAAAATGAAGGTGACCAGAATGAAAAGCGGGATCAGAAACACCACAGCCCAGCCGCAATAGCCGAAGAAGGAAGGCATACGTTCACCCTGTTCTTCCACAATCGCCTTGACCATGAAATTCGGCGCATTGCCGATATAGGAATTGGCCCCCATGAAAACCGCGCCGCAGGAAATCGCCGCCAGCGTCAGCGCGCCCTGGGTCATCAGAAAGGCAGGATCGCCGCCGGCCAGGTTGAAGAACACCAGATAGGTCGGCGCATTATCCAGGAAGGAGGAAAGCGCCCCGGTCATCCAGAAATAGACCCAAGGGATGGGTTCCCCACCCGCGCCGGAGGTCAAAGCCACCAAGGGCGCCGCCGCCCCTGCCGTGCCGGCGCGCAGAATGGCCAGCACCGGGGCCATGGTGATGAAAATGGCGGCGAAAAGCTTGGCCACTTCCAGAATGGCGCCCCAGGCGAAGCCATTATCTTCACGTAATTTGCGTGGCGTGACCCATACGGAAAGCGCCGAAATGCCGATGAACACCGCAACGCCCACCAGCCTTTCCAGGCCGATCTTTTCGCCAAACAGCGCCACATCGCCGGGGCGCCAATAGCCCTGCGCCAGCACCATGGCCACCACGGCGCCAATCAGCCACAAATTGACATAGCCCTGGATGGAAAGCTTTTCCCGCTTGGCAATAACAGGCGCCACCGGCTTTTCGCGCGCCCAGGCCCAGCTATCCAGCACATAGTAAATCCCAAGCAGCAGAACGGCGCAGAGCAGGAATTCGCCAAACATATGCGTCGTGGTCCAGAAAAAGGAAACGCCCTTCAGGAAGCCCAAATAAAGCGGCGGGTCGCCCAGCGGGGTGAGCGACCCGCCGATATTGCTGACAAGGAAGATGAAAAACACGAAAGTATGGGTTTTTTGCTTTCGGAAAGCATTGGCGCGCAGCACCGGGCGGATCAGCAGCATGGAAGCGCCGGTGGTGCCCATCACACTCGCGATCACGGTGCCAAACGCAAGCAAAGCGGTATTGGTGGCCGGCGTGCCGATCAGCGTGCCCTTCAGCAGCACACCACCCCCCGTCACGTAAAGCGCCAGCAACAGGGCGATGAAGGGGATGTATTCCTGCAACAGGATATGCCAGACCTCTGAGGCGGCAACCTCGGGCCCGAACACCACGGCGAAGGGCAGCACCAACAGCAGCGCCCAGCCGGCGGCGATCTTGCCGTAATGATGATGCCAAATGGCGCCCGCGAGCAGCGGTATCAATGCGATGGAAAGCAGTAGCCCCGCGAAAGGCAGGCCCCAAGCCAGGCTCATTCCAGCGCCCGAAACCCCGGCTGCCTGAACCGGCAGGGGCAGCGCAAGGAACAGCATCAGGGCGAAGCGGGTCACCTTCATTGGTCAGGGCCTCCCTCAAACCTTGTGGGCTTTCGCCCGTTCAAACCGTGATTGCCGTATGATCCGCCCCGCCACAAGGGGGCGCCCCCTTCCCCCCATGGCCTTGCGCCCCTAGTTTGGGGGGAAGCAGGAGATCACCCCATGGATATGAATGGCGAACGCCGTATCCCCGCGCCGCGCCAGCGCGTCTGGGACGCGTTGAACGACCCCGAAATGCTGAAGGCCGCGATTCCCGGCTGCGAAAGCGTGACCAAAACCGCCGAAGATGCTTTTGAAGCCAAGGTATCGGTCAAGATCGGCCCCATGGCGGCGAAATTCGGCGGCAAGGTGAAGCTGGAAAACATCCAGGCGCCGGCATCCTATACCATCTCAGGTGAGGGCAATGGCGGGGCGATGGGCTTCGCCAAGGGTGGTGCAGATGTATCCCTGGAAGAAGCCGGCCCCAATGAAACCTTGCTGAAATTCGCGGTGAAGGCGCAGGTCGGCGGCAAGATGGCGCAGCTTGGCGCGCGATTGATTGATGCGACGGCCAAGCAAATGTCCGATCAGTTCTTTGACCGCTTCGCCGCTGCCGTGGCCGCTGCCGAACCCGCCGCCCCTGGCGCTGCCCCCGCACCAATGCCTGCCCCGCCTTTGACCGGTGGCGGCATTTCCATCTTTGAATTGCTGCCGGAAGCCCCGCTCGGCATTCCGCTGCTCGCCTGGGTAGGGAGCGCGATCTGGCTTGTCATTGTCGCGTTGATGTTCAAGTGAGCCTGCCCGGAAGCGTCGCCGAAACCCAGGCGCTGCTCGCCTCCGGCGGTTATGTCGCTGACAAGGCGCTGGCCACCACCATCCATCTGGCGCTCACTATGGGGCGTCCGCTTTTCCTGGAAGGTGAGCCCGGCACGGGCAAGACGGAAATCGCCAAAGTGCTGGCCGCGCGCCTGCCGCGCCGGCTGGTGCGCCTGCAATGCTATGACGGCATGGATATTTCCGCCGCCGCTTATGAATGGAATCACGCGCGGCAATTGATGGCGATACGGCTGGCCGAAGCCGCCGGCGATGTGGATCGCGCTGCGCTTGATCGCGGCATTTATGACCGCAAATTCCTCCAGCCACGGCCCTTGCTGGATGCTTTGGAAGGCAGCCCCGCCGTGCTTCTGATTGATGAACTTGATCGCGCGGATGAACCTTTCGAAGCCTTCCTGCTGGAAATCCTCGCCGATTTCCAGATCACGATTCCTGAGCTTGGCACAATGAAGGCGGCCACCCCGCCCGTTGTGATCATCACATCCAACCGCACGCGCGAAGTGCATGATGCGGTGCGCCGGCGCTGCCTGTATCATTGGGTGGATTACCCTGATGCAGCGCGTGAGCGTGCCATTCTGAAGCTCCGCGCCCCCGGCCTGCCGGAAGCGCTTTCCGCGCAGGTTGTCGCCTTTGTGCAAAAGCTGCGTGAGGGTGATTACTTCAAGCTGCCCGGTGTGGCGGAGACGATTGATTGGGCGCAGGCTTTGGCCGCGCTTGATGCCAAGGCGCTGGAGCAAGGCGTGGTGGATGAAACCCTCGGCGTTTTGCTGAAATACCAGGATGACATCGCCAAGCTGAAGGGCGAGGAAGCGGCGCGGCTGATTGCGGAGGCTCGGGCCGGGTGACGCCGGATCGCGACCCTGCCCGCATCATCGCCGGCGGCCAGCCCCTGCTGGCCTCGGCGCCCGGCGCGGGCGGGCATATCGCGACGAACTTGCTGGCCTTCACAAGGTTATTGCGCCGTTCCGGCCTGCCGCTGGGGCCGGGTGAGGCGCTGAGTGCGCTGGCCGCGCTGAACGCGATTGAAATTGGGGATCGCCGGCAGGTGCATGCCGCCTTGCGCGCCGTGATGGTGCACCGGCGCGAGCATTTTGAACTGTTCGACCAGGCCTTTCAGCTGTTCTGGCGTGACCCCGAAGCCGCCGCCCATGCCGCGGCCATGGCGGCCTTGGATGGTCATAAGCCGCAAGCGGAAAAGCCGCCGCCGGCGTCTCGGCGTTTGGCGGAAGCCATGCAGGGCGAAAAACCGAAGCCTCGCCCGCCTGAGCCGGAACCGCCGCGCCAGGATATGAGCTTCACGGTCAGTGACCGGGAAAAACTGCAAAAACTGGATTTTGAGGCCATGTCGGCGGCCGAAATCGCTGCTGCCAAGCAGGAAATTCGCAAACTGACCCTGCCGCTTGATGAAAAACCCACGCGGCGCTTTCGCACCCATCCCGCCGGGCGCGTTGTGGATTTGCGCGCCACGCTGCGCCAAAGCCTGAAGATGGGCGGAGAAATCCTGACCCTGGCGCGGAAGGACCGGCTGGAAAAGCCGCCGCCCTTGGTGGTGCTATGCGATATCAGCGGCAGCATGGCGCGCTACGCGCAAATCCTGCTGCATTTCCTGCATGCCGTCACCAATGACCGCGACCGGGTCCATAGCTTCCTTTTCGGCACGCGACTGACCAATGTGACGCGGCAATTGCGCCATCGTGATCCCGAATTCGCCTTCGAAATGGTGTCCCACATCGTCCCCGATTGGTCGGGTGGCACGCGGATTGGTGAAAGCCTTGGCCTGTTCAACAAGCTTTGGGCGCGCCGCGTGCTTGGTCAGGGCGCGGTTGTGCTGCTGATCACCGATGGGCTGGACCGCGAAGGTGCTGCGGGGCTGGCGGACGCCACCGAAAGGCTCCGGCAATCCTGCACGCGGCTGATCTGGCTCAACCCGCTGTTGCGTTTTTCGGGCTTTCAACCGAAATCCCAGGGCATTCGTGCCATGCTGCCCCATGTGGATGATTTTCGGCCCGTGCATAATCTTGAAAGCCTGCGCGCGCTGATCCAAACCTTATCGGACCCGCGCACCGGCCAAAGCAGAAGGATGATGGTCGCATGACCCAGAATGACAATGCCGAAGACATCCTGGCCATCGCCGCCACTTGGAAGGCAGCCGGTGAGGATGTGGCCATCGCCACCGTGGTGGAAACCTGGGGGTCTTCGCCGCGCCCGGCGGGGTCGCGCCTTGCCATCACCAAATCGGGCAAGCTTGCGGGGTCTGTTTCCGGCGGCTGCATTGAAGGGGCGGTTGCGGATGCCGCGCGGCAATCCATGGCAAGCGGCGCGCCGCAATTGCTCGATTTCGGCATTTCCGATGAACGCGCCTGGGAAGTCGGCCTTTCCTGCGGCGGCAAGGTGAAGGTGTTTGTGGAGCCGCTGTCATGAAGGCCGCAACGCTCGCCCGGCTGCAAGCCGAACGCGCCGCGAAGCGCCCCGTGGTGCTGCTGACGCGCCTTTCCGATGGCGCGCAATTGCTCTGGCCCGGTGATGAAATGGCGGCGGAATTGGTCGAAGCCTCCAAGTCGGCACTTGGCAGCGAAGAAGCGGGCAATGTGACGCTGGGGGATGAGACCTGGTTCATCCATCCGCATAACCCGCCGCTGCGGATCATTGTGGTGGGCGCGGTGCATATCGCCCAGGCCATGGCGCCGATAGCCGCGCCGCTTGGCTTTGCCATGGTGGTGGTGGATCCGCGCCGCGCCTTTGCGAGTGAGGAACGCCTACCCGGCGTGACCCTTTCGACCGATTGGCCGGATGAGGCGATGGCGGCCTTGGCACCCGATGCGCGCACGGCGGTGGTGACGCTGACGCATGACCCGAAGCTGGATGATCCTGCGCTGGATGCGGCTTTGAAGAGCGAGGCGTTTTACATCGGCGCACTCGGCAGCCGGCGCACCCATGAGAAGCGCGTGGCGCGTTTGACGGAACTGGGCCATGGCGCTGAAGCCATGGGGCGGATTCACGCGCCTGTCGGGCTCAATATCGAAGCCGTCACGGCGCCTGAGATTGCGCTTTCCATCATGGCGGAAATTGTCGCTGCCCGGCGCGGCGCGGCGCTTGGCGCGGTGCGGCCTATTCCCGGCGTCACGGCATGATTTTCGGCCCGACGCGGCTTGAAGAAGCAAAGGGCGCGATCCTGGCGCATACCATGCGCCTGACAGGCCGCGTCCTGAAAAAGGGCACCGTGCTGGATGATGGCGCCATCGCTGCTTTGCGGGATGGTGGCCACCGAGAGATCATCGCGGCGCGGCTTGAAGTGGGTGATGTGCCGGAAGATGAGGCCGCCGAAAGGCTTGGCCAAGTGCTGGCCGTGCCCTTGCTTGCGCGGTCGCGTGCGGCCACCGGGCGCGTGAATATCCTTGCGGAAACTGCTGGGCTTTTGGTGCTGGATACCAAGCGCATCGCGCGCATGAATGCGGTGGATGAAAGCCTGACGATTGCGACTTTGCCCAATTTCACGCCGGTCAATACCAAGGAAATGGTCGCGACCATTAAGGTGATTCCCTTCGCCGTGCCGGGGCAAATGCTGGGCGTGGTGGAGGCTGTCGCGAAAAGCGGCGCGGGTCCTGTGCTTGCCATTCATCCTTTCCGCGCCTTGAAAGTCGGCCTGGTGCTGTCTGAACTGCCCGGCATCAAGGAAAGCGTTATGGAAGGCGCGGTAGAGGCCACGGAAGAACGCATCGCCGGGCTTTGTGGCACGCTCATGCCGGTGGAACGCGTGCGCCATGACACGGTCGCGATTTCCGATGCGCTGTCCCGGCTACGTCGCGCAGGCGCTGAGATGTTGCTGGTGGCCGGCGCTTCCGCCGTGGTGGATCGGCGCGATGTCGGCCCCGCGGCGATTGTGCGCGCCGGCGGCGTGATTGATCATTTCGGCATGCCGGTTGATCCCGGCAATCTGCTCTGCCTTGGGCATATCGGCAAAATCCCCGCCATGGTGCTGCCTGGCTGTGCGCGCAGCCCCAAGCTGAATGGCTTTGATTGGGTGCTGCAACGGCTTTTCGCGGGGCTTGACGTCACGCCGGAAGACATCGGCGCCATGGGCGTTGGTGGACTGCTCAAGGAAATTGAATTGCGCCCGCTGCCGCGTGAACAGGCACCGCGCACGCCGCCGCCTGCGCTCGCCCCGCGCCGAGGCCGCCGCGTGG
>JADCEX010000009.1 GCA_020249825.1 Roseomonas sp. | reverse complement strand
TGGCTTGGGCTTTTGGCGGATGTGCCGCCGGTGGATGATGAATTGATCTATGTTCGCCATGCGCGCGGCTTTGCGCTTTGTAGCATGCGCAGCAAAACCCGCAGCCGTTATTATCTGCAAAGTGATTTGAATGACAGCGCTGCCAATTGGTCCGATGATGCCTTCTGGGCAGAGCTGCGTCGGCGGCTTGACCCGGCTGCGGCGGCTGCGCTCACCACCGGTCCCTCGCTTGAAAAAAGCATTGCACCGCTGCGCAGCTTTGTGGCCGAACCGCTGCGTTTTGGCAGGCTTTTCCTGGCCGGTGATGCCGCGCATATCGTGCCACCCACCGGCGCCAAGGGGCTCAATCTGGCCGCATCAGATGTGCATTATCTGGTTGAAGCGCTGGAAGGGTTTTTCCGTAGCGGCCAGGATGCGGCGCTCGTGCATTATTCCCCCCGCGCGCTCGCGCGCATCTGGAAGGCCGAGCGCTTCAGCTGGTGGTTCACGAGCCTGTTGCATCGCTTTGATGGCGCCGAAAGCGCCTTTGATGAGCGGCTGCGCGGGGCTGAGCTTGCCTATCTGATGCAATCCGAAGCGGCGCAGGCGGCGCTCGCGGAAAACTATGTCGGTCTTGGGTTTTGAACGCTTGGCCCGACCAGCAGCGCTTAAAACTGCTTTTTGCTTGCTGGCACCTGAGGGTAATGCTAGCCAAAGACCAGAAAAAACCGCCGCTTCGGCCCGGACCTAACATGATCCGGCAAAGATAAAGGAACGTCCATGAACCTGTCCCGCCGCGCAAGCCTTGCCCTTGGCATCGGCGCCCTTGCCAGCCCGCTGGTTGTTCGTGATCTGAAGGCGCAGGCGCAAGTTACGCTGCGTCTGCATCACTTCCTGCCGCCTGCGTCCAATGGCCAGCAGCGCTTCCTAGCCCCCTGGGCGCAGCGCATTGAACAAGCTTCTGGCGGGCGGCTGCGGATTCAGATTTTCCCCGCCATGCAACTTGGTGGCGCACCACCGCAGCTTTTCGATCAGGCGCGCGATGGTGTCGCAGATATTGTCTGGACGCTGCCCGGCAATACGCCCGGTCGTTTTCCGCGCATTGAAGCCTTTGAACTGCCCTTCGTCGCCTCTCGCCGCGCCATCACCAATTCCCGCGCGCTGCAGGAATATGGCGAACAGCATCTTGTGGAAGAATTCCGCGAAGTGAAGCCGCTTTGCTGGTGGGCGCATGATCATGGCGTGATCCATGCCAATAAGCGCGTCGCGCGGCTTGAGGATATGGCCGGCTTGCGGCTGCGCTTCCCGACGCGCCTTTGCGGTGAAGCCCTGCGCGCCTTGGGGGCACAAGCGATCGGCATGCCCATTCCGCAAGTGCCCGAATCCCTTGCTCAGCGCGTGTTGGATGGCACGGTGGTACCGTGGGAAGTGGTGCCCGCAATCCGCGTGCATGAATTGGTGCGCTACCATACCGAAATACCTGGCTCACCCACGCTTTACACCGCGACCTTTGTGCTGGCGATGAACCGCGCGCGCTATGATGGGCTGCCCGCTGATCTGCGCCAGATCCTGGATGCCAATTCCGGCATGGTTGCCGCCAGCATGGCCGGTGAGGCCTGGGATGCCGCCGCGGAAGCAACCCTCACCATCGTGCGCGCCCGGCCGGGCAATACCATCACAAGCCTCCCGCAGGAGGAGGTGGCGCGCTTCCGCACCGCCACCCAAGGCGTGACCGATACCTGGCTGCGGCAGGCAACAGAACGCGGCCTGCCGGCGGAACGCCTGCTCGCGGATGCCCGCGCAGCACTACAGAAACACGCGTGAGCGAAAACTCCGGCAGCACCCTGGATCGGACAACATCTGAAACCGGGGTGCGTCTGCTTGACCGTCTTGCGCGCCTGCTCGCGCTGCTTGGTGGCGCCTTGGCGGTTTGCCTGGCGCTGCTGGTCAGTACCTCCATCACCTTGCGTGCCTTTGGGCTGGGCGGCGTGCGTGGGGATTTCGAATTCGTGCAAATGGGCGTTGCGCTGATTGTTTTTGCCTTCATGCCATGGTGCCAGGCGCGGCGCGGCAATGTCATGGTGGATAGCTTCACCACAAAACTACCGCCGCGCTTTCAGGCAGTGCTCGATGCGCTATGGGAAGTTGTCTTTGCCGCCATGATGGCGCTGATTGCCTGGCGCCTTGGCGCGGGCGCGATGGATGCAGCCAAAAGTGCTACCACCACCATGGTCCTGCTGCTGCCCATCGCACCCGCCATCGCCGCTTGCGCCGCGCTTGCTGGCTTCACCGCGCTGGTGGCGCTTGCCATGGCTGTGGCACGGCTCAGGGGCCGTGCATGAGCGGCTTGGAAATTGCCATTCTTGGCTTCGTCGCCATGCTGGGGCTGATCGCGCTCCGCATGCCGGTGGGGCTGGCGATGCTGGTGGTGGGCGCCTTTGGCTATATTCACCTGACCAGTCTGCAGGCCTTTCTGTCCTATATCAAAACCACGCCCTATCATAATTTCGCCAATTACACGCTTTCGGTCATTCCGCTTTTTATCCTGATGGGTGCCTTGGCCGAGGTTTCCGGGCTTTCCACCGACCTGTTTCGCGCCGCGCGCGCCTGGATCGGGCATCGCCGCGGTGGGCTTGCTTCCAGCACGATCGGCGCCTGCACGGCCTTTGGCGCCATTTGCGGTTCTTCTGTTGCCACGACAGCAACCTTTGGGCGCACGGCGCTGCCGGAATTCCGCCGCTATGGCTATGATCTTGGCTTCGCCACCGGCACCATCGCGGTAGGCGGCACGCTTGGCATTTTGATACCACCTTCGGTGATCCTGGTGGTTTACGCGATTTCTACGGAACAGAATATCGTCAAGCTGTTTCAGGCCGCGCTGATTCCGGGCGTCCTTGCCACTGCCTTTTATCTTTGCGTCATCGCTTACATGGTGCGGCGCAATCCCGGCCTGGCGCCGCCAAGCGAGAAGCTCCCCATGGCCGAACGCTGGCGCGCGCTGGCGGGGGCATGGCCGGCGGCGCTTGTCACCATTGTCATGCTGGGCGGCATTTACGGCGGTATATTCACGCCAACCGAAGGCGCCGCCGCCGGTGCCACCGCCATGCTGCTGGTTGGCCTCGCGCGGCGCAGCATTGGCTTCAAGGAATTCGGCACGGCGCTGATCCGCACCGCGGAAACCACGGCGATGATTTTCGTGATCCTGCTGGGGGCAGAGGTATTCAACGCCTTTCTCGCCTTTTCGCAATTGCCGATGGAAGCCGCGCAAGCCATTGCAGGGCTTGGCCTGCGGCCGCATGCGGTGCTGGTCATGCTGCTCGCCTTCTACATCCTGCTTGGCGCGGTGATGGATGAATTGGCGATGATCCTGCTGACCCTGCCAGTATTCTTCCCCATCGTCACTGCGCTGGATTTCGGCATGGGCGCGGATGACGTGGCAGTGTGGTTCGGCATTCTGGTGTTGATCGTCTGCGGCATCGGCCTGACGGCGCCGCCGATTGGTTTGAATGTCTTTGTCGTGAATGCCATCGCGCGGGATGTGCCGATGTTCGCCACCTACCGTGCCGTCGCCCCCTTTGTGGCGGCGGATGTGGTGCGCCTGGCGCTAGTGGTGATGTTCCCAAGCCTGGCGCTATGGGTGATGTGGGTGCTGGCGGATTGATGGCGCTGAGTTGGGGCGTTCTGCGCGCTTTTCTCGCTATGGCGTTGAGGGGGGAGATGGCTTTTCGACGAGCGTCCGGCGCAATCGCGGTATAGAGCGTTGCTTGCGCATTTATCTTTGTGTTGTCAGGGCTTTAGGCAAGAAAAAAAGGCGCCTCGCGCCCTTCGGTGAAAAGCCTTGAAATGGCTATCTGGCTCCCCGAGTTGGACTCGAACCAACGACCTAGGGATTAACAGTCCCGCGCTCTACCAGCTGAGCTATCGGGGAACAGGAGCCGGCGCGCCTAATAGCAGCGCTCTGCCCAATGTCAAAGCCCGGTGGCCGCGCACCAGAAAAATCCTGGAGGTCCGGAGCGGAATCGAACCGCTGTAGAGGGTTTTGCAGACCCTTGCCTGACCACTCGGCCACCGGACCCCTCGGCGCCTGTATCGGGCCGTGCCCCTTCCGGGTCAAGCGCCACCTTGGCGGGGCGGCGCCCGCGGACCTATAAGGGGTGCAACAAGGATTGAAGGAAGGGCGATATGGATTTCGCGCGCGCCAGACGTTTCATGGTGGATGGGCAGTTGCGGCCAAACCAGGTGCAGGATCCCCGCATCCTCTCGGCTTTTGGTGACCTGCCGCGAGAGGCGTTTGTCCCCGCCAACCTCGCGCCGCGCGCCTATGCGGATGCGGATGTGCCGCTGCCGGGCGGGCGGGCGCTGATGCAGCCCATGGTCATGGCGCGGCTTTTTCAATTGGCGGAGCTCCGCCGTGGGGACCGCACGCTCCTGCTCGGGGCTGGCTGCGGCTATGGCGCGGCAGTGCTGGCGGCCATGGGGGCCAATGTCACGGCGCTCGAAAATGATCCGGCGCTGCTCGCCTTGGCGCAACAAGGCCTGGCCCAGTGCCAGTTGGAAGCCGCGGTCCGGCTCATGCGCGAAGACCCCGCCCATCCGCCGCCGGGGCTTGGCCCCTTTGACGCGATTGTGATTGAAGGTGGCGTGCCTGCCATTCCACGGCCGATTGAAACCTTGCTGGCGGAAGGCGGGCGCCTGGTGGCGCTGGTTACAGCCGGCGGGCCGCCGGCGCGGGCCACTTTGGTTCGCCATATTGCCGGCAGCTTTACGCCGCGTACCGCTTTTGAGGCCCATGCCGCGCCACTGCCTGCCTTTCAGCCAAGGCCCAGCTTCGCATTTTAGGCGCGCTCCGGTTGTGTTGAATCTTGGGCTGGCGCAACCGCCCGCGCATGCTGTAGCTTTGCGCCAAGGCCCTCCTGGCAGTTTCGGGGTGGGGGTTACCCTGGGGGTAAATCCGGGGTTTGGGGGTTGCACTTGATGAAGAGTTTTCGCGCAACGCTTTTCCTGTCCGCAACGCTGGCCGTGGCGCCGCTTGCCTCTGCCGGTGCGCAAACCCTTCAGGAAGCCCTGGCGGCCGCTTACGCCAATAATCCTGCGCTGCTGGCCGCCCGGGCGCAGCTTCGCGCGGTTGATGAAAACCTGCCCCAGGCCCTGGCCGGCTGGCGGCCGAGTGTCACCTTCTCAGGCGCTGGCGGCTACGTGGACGCTACGTCGCGGTCACGGTCAAATGATAGAACGACCTACACCGATCTTGAGCGCAGTACGGGCAGCCTGACGGGGGCCGTCACCCAGCCCATTTATCGCGGCGGCAGGACCGTTGCAGGCACCAGGCGGGCTGAGAATCAAATCTATGCGCAGCGTTCGCGCCTGATCGCGACGGAACAGCAGGTCTTGCTGGATTCCGTTGCGTCCTATGTCGCTGTTATCCGCGATACGGAAGTGGTGCGCCTGAATA
>JADCEX010000089.1 GCA_020249825.1 Roseomonas sp. | reverse complement strand
GTTTTCTCGGCTGGCGGCGCGATATCGGTGCGCTTTTGGCAGCGGCAGATATCTTTATCTGCTCATCACGCCAGGAACCGCTTGGCAATATTGTGCTGGAAGCCTGGTCTGCGACGAAGCCGGTGATTGCCGCTGCGGCGCAAGGCCCGAGCGAATTGATCACCAATGGCAAGGATGGCGTGCTGGTACCGCGCGAAGATGCGGCGGCGCTTGCCGCGGCCATCGCGGAACTGGCTGATAACCCCGAACGCGCCGCTGCCATCGCCGCAGCGGGCCGCGCGCATTTCGCCGCAGCCTTTGCCGAAGCGCCGGTGATAGGGCATTGGCGCCGCTTGCTGGCGGACCTCAAGCCCGCGGGAAGGGCGTAGCGCGATGTGCGGCATAGCAGGGCTGGCGCTCCGCGCGGGCGCGTCACCTTCTGCCACGGTGCTGGAAGCGCTCACGCGCGCGCTGGCGCATCGCGGGCCGGATGGCGCGGGGCATCATCTTTCGGGCAATGTCGCTCTCGCCCAAGCCCGCCTTGCAATCATTGATCTTGCGACAGGCGATCAACCGTTCTTCGCCGGTGCTGCCGCCTTGGTCGCTAATGGCGAGATCTATAATTACCGCGAATTGCGCGCCGATCATGCGCTACCCGCCGCCACCGCTTCGGATTGCGAACCGCCCTTGCATTTGTATCGCCGCGATGGCGCAGGCTTCGCTGAGCTTCTGCGCGGCATGTATGCCATTGCGATCCATGATCGCGCGGCGCGGCAGGTGTTGCTGGCACGCGACCCTTTCGGCATCAAGCCACTTTACATCGCCGAGACCGCCGATGGCATCGCCTTTGCCTCCGAACCGCAGGCGCTGGTCGCCGCTGGTCTGGTCACGCCGCAACTGCATCGCCCTGCCTTGCATGAATTGCTGCAACTGCAATTCACCAGCGGGCCAGAGACGATCTTCCAGGGCATCAGCCGCGTTTTGCCAGGTGAGACCATCACCATCGCCGATGGCCGCATCATTGCCCGCGCGCGACGCGCTGCCTTGCCGGCGGAAGGGCCGGAAGCTATCTCGGAAGAAGCGGCGCTCGCACGGCTGGATGCCGCGCTGATGGAAAGCGTTGACCTGCATCAGCGGAGCGATGTGCCTTACGGCATGTTCCTCTCGGGCGGGACGGATTCCGCCGCCGTGCTGGCTGCCATGGCGCGCATCAATACCGCGCCGGTGCTGGCCTTCACTGCTGGCTTTGATGTGACCGGTGCGGCGGATGAACGCGAAGCCGCTGCCACAGCGGCGCGTGCTGCCGGCGCGCGGCATGTCCGCGTTGACATTACCCGCGATATGGTCTGGCGGCATTTGCCGGAGATCATTGCCTGCATGGATGATCCCGCCGCTGATTACGCCATCATTCCCACCTGGTTCCTTGCCCGCGCGGCGCGGCAGGAAGTGAAGGTGGTGCTTTCCGGCGAAGGCGGTGATGAGTTGTTCGGCGGCTATGGTCGCTATCGCGCGGCGATGCGCCCCTGGTGGCTGGGTGGCAAGACCATGCGCGGCCATGGCGCCTTTGATCGGCTGGATGTGCTGCGCGAATCGCTGACGGGCTGGCGCGATGGCATTGCCGCCGCCGAAGCCGCCGCCGCGCTGCCGGGGCGATCCCGCCTGCAAATCGCGCAAGCGACCGATTGTGCCGATTGGTTGGCGCATGATCTGCTGATCAAGCTTGATCGCTGCCTGATGGCGCATGGGGTTGAAGGCCGCACGCCCTTTCTTGATCCCGGCATGGCGGCCGCTGCCTTTCGGCTGCCGGACAAGCTCAAGATTCGTGATGGGCGGGGCAAATATCTGCTGCGCCAATGGCTCGCGAAGAACTTTCCGGCCAGCGAGCCCTTCCGCGCCAAGCAGGGCTTTACCGTGCCGGTTGGCGCCTGGATAGCCGATGTGGCTGACAAGCTGGCGCCTTTGGTCGCTCGCCAGCCAGGCATTGCGGAAATCGCCAAACCGGATCGCATCCTGCCGCTGTTTCGCGCGGCCGGCAGCAAGCGCGAAGGCTTCGCTGCCTGGCATTTGCTGTTCTATGCGCTCTGGCATCGGCGCCATATGCAAGGCGCCGCGCCCGCGGGCGACGTGTTCGAAACCCTTTCCCAGCAGTGACGATAGGAAAACCCATGGCGAAACGCGGCGCATCGCGGCAGGCTCTTCGTATCGCGACCTGGAACATTAATAGCGTGAGATTACGCCTGCCCTTGCTGCAAAACCTGGTCGCTGATCTGGCCCCCGATGTGATCTGCCTGCAGGAAACCAAATGCCCGGATGAGGTGTTTCCCCATGAAGGCATCGCGGCGCTTGGCTTCACGCATCGGCTGGTGCGCGGCATGAAAGGCTATAATGGCGTGGCGGTGCTGTCCCGCCTGCCGATCAGCCTGCGCGAAGATGATCCTGATTGGTGCGCCAAGGGTGGTTGCCGGCATTTGGGCGTGATGCTGGATGCACCTGGTGGGCCGGTTGAACTGCATAATTTCTACGTGCCCGCCGGCGGCGATGTTCCGGGCCGCGAAGCCAATCCGAAATTC
>JADCEX010000088.1 GCA_020249825.1 Roseomonas sp. | reverse complement strand
GCGGCCATGCAAATCAATCGTGCGTTCCGGCTTCATGCGGCCTTTGCGCAGGGCGCGCCAGCGTTTGTCATCCAAGCCCGCGGGCGTGACATTCACCTGAATGGGTGGCGGCTGCCAGGCTTGGGGTGCAGTGGGCTGCACCGGAAGGATTGTCTGCGGCGCGGTTATGACGGGGGGCGCCTCAGCCGCTTCGGGTGGCGGCAGCGCACGACCGGGGAGTGGCTCCACACTCGCGACATAGGCCTGCCAAAGGGCGCGATCCGCGGCACTCAGCGCGCGGGCGCGGCGACGCGAAAGGCTCATCCCGGCAGGGCGGCGGGATCATCATCCACCACAATCACATGCAGCCGCCGTGGCCCATGCGCGCCGAGTTCAAGCGTTTGTTCAATATCCGCACTGCGCGAAGGGCCGGTCACCAGCATGACGTTGCGTGGCATAAAGCCGCCCGAAACAGGGTCCTGCCGTTCCGCGCGCAGCATATCCCAGGCATCCTCATAAGGGCCGGTGATACGGGATGCGCGGAGCACGACGATTTCGGTTTCAGCGAGTAGGTTTAGCGTGGTGGGGCGCGCGGGATCGGATGGCAGCATCAGCGTCCCGGTTTCCGCAACGCCGGCATAGCCATGCTGGACAGAAACCAGATCGCTGGCCTCAGCGCGACGTGTTTCAAATTCAAGCATTGCGCGATCGGACCAGGGCAGCGCCCGCAATTCCGGATGGGGCGCCATGACAAAGCGTGGTGCGAGGTTTTGTTGCGAAAGATATTCCGCCACCGCGCCGGGAATGTCCTTCACATCGGCCACGCGCGTGACAGTGCCGAATTCCTTTTCCACATTGGCGATGAAAAGCTTGATCTGATCCGGCCGCGGCACGCGTGACCGCGCGGGGATCAAATGCCGTGGCCGCGCGATCATGCGCGCTTCCAGCATGGCGCGCTGATCAGCCGGCAGCGGCCCGCGCTTCAGGCCACGGCGAATGGCGTTCAGAATGGCTACCTTGCTCATGTCTCAGGCCCCGCCATTGCGCTTGGTTTTGGCGTAGCGATCCATGAAGGTGCCGCCTTCCGGCACCGGCAAATCCCGCCCCTGAGTCCAACCGCCAGCCAATGGCAAGGACCGAAACGCGCCCTTGCCCTGGGCCAGTAAGCCAAGCGTACCGATCGCAAGCTTAGTTGCCATACGATAAAGCGCTGGGCGCTGCGCCACATAGGCCCAAAGCCCAAGGTTGCGCCGCACGGCAACGGGTGACAAATGCCGTTCGAATTCGCGTTCGCGCCAATGGCGCATCATTTTTGGCAGCGGAATCTTGACCGGGCAGACGGATTCGCATCGCCCGCAAAAGGTCGAGGCATTAGGCAAATGCCCGGCCTTATCCACGCCAATCAGCGTTGGCGTCAGCACGCTGCCCATTGGGCCGGGATAAACCCAGCCATAGGCATGGCCGCCGGTCACGCCATAAACCGGACAGTGGTTCATGCAAGCCGCGCAGCGGATACAGCGCAGCATTTCCTGAAATTCCGTGCCGAACATATTGGACCGGCCATTATCAATCAGCACCACATGATATTCTTCCGGCCCATCCAATTCGCCCGGCCGCCGGCCACCCGTTGAAAAGGTGGTATAGACGGAAAAATCCTGCCCCGTGGCGGAACGCGCCAAAAGCCGCAGCAAAGCGCAGGCATCATTCAGCGTCGGCACCATTTTCTCGATGCTCGCCAGCGCGATATGCACACGCGGCAAGGTTTGCGTGAGGTCCCCATTGCCTTCATTGGTGACAATCACGCTGCTGCCGGATTCCGCAATCAGGAAATTCGCACCCGTAATGCCGACATCAGCCGCCAGGAAGCGGTTGCGCAACTTGGTACGCGCTTCGGTCAGGATATCCCGCCTTTCGCTGAATACGCGATCCTTGGGCAGATCCGTGTGCATTTCACGGAAGGATTTTTCCCAATCCTCGCGGTTCAAATGGAACGCCGGCGCGATGATGTGGGACGGATGCTCACGCCGAAGCTGGATGATGTATTCGCCAAGATCGGTTTCGACCGGTTCAATCCCATGCGCTTCCAGATGGTCATTGATCCCGAGTTCCTCGGAGATCATGGATTTCCCTTTGGTGACGGTCTTCGCGCCGGCATTGCGGCAAATCTCAAGCACCGTCGCGCGGGCTTCTTCCGCGGTGGAGCACCAATGCACCTTGCCGCCGGCGGCTTCCACATTGGCGGCATAGGTTTCCAGGTAGAAATCCAGATTCGCGAGCGTATGATTCTTGATGTCGCGCCCGATTTCGCGGAGTTGTTCGAATTCCGGCAGGCGCGCCACGGCATCGCCGCGGCGTTGCAGGAAGGCGCCCTTTGCCTTGCCCAAAGCCTTTTGCAGCCCGGCATCGCCCATGGCGCGGGCAGCGTTTTCCTTGAATTGCGGAGAGGTGATCTGAACCACGGCGGAAACCCTATTGCTTTTGGTGCGCATTGTAGCGCAACCGGCGCGCCTGGTCATGGGGGTTTGCGCGCTCGTGCGGCCTTTCCTAACCTCTCGCCTGCCAATTGGGGGAGGATGCCATGGCAGGGCCGATTGCAGGGGTTTCACCATGAATGTCGCGGCTTTGCCCGCCCGCGCAGCCGCCGCGCCGGGCCTGGCGCGCTGGGGGCGTGACCTGACGGCGGCTGTATTCTTCAGCGTCGGCGATGCCGCCTGGATTCTGGCGATCCATAAGGGGGTGCTGATATCCGCCAACCCTGCCCCTGCCCTGATGCCAAGCTATGACCTGGCCATCCGCGCGGGCGCCGAGGATTTCGCGCGCTTCCTGCAAGACCCGCCGCCGCCTGGCTGGCACGACATTATGGGGCTGGTACGCCTTGGCACCTTCAAGGTCGAAGGCAATGTCGCGCTGTTTATGGCGCATATTTTTTGGTTCAAGGGCGTGCTGGCCCTTCTGAGGGAGCCCCGCGCATGATCGAAGCCATTACCGGGCGCTATATGCGCCTTGAACTCGAAGGCCGGCCACATCGGTTGTATTTCGAAGAAGCCGGCCAGGGCATCCCACTTTTGCTGCTGCACACCGCGGGCAGTGATGGCCGGCAATGGCGTGGCTTGTTGAATGATGCGGAAGTGACAGCGCGCTTTCGCTGCGTGACTTTCGACATGCCCTGGCATGGCAAATCCAGCCCGCCCGAGGGGTGGGAGAATGAGACCTATCAACTCACCACCGCGCGCTACACGGGCATGATCATGGCTGTGGCGCGGGCGCTTGGCCTTGATCGGCCCGTGGTGATGGGGTGTTCGATTGGTGGGCGTATCGTTCTTGATCTGGCCGCTGAACATGCCGATGATTTGCGTGGCGTGATTGGCCTGCAATCGGCCGCGTTTCTCTCACCCTATTATGATACCTCCTGGCTGCATCACCCGCATGTGCATGGCGGGGAGGTTTGCGGCGGCATTGTCTCTGGCCTTATTGGCCCGCATGCGCCGGAGGCTTCGCGTTGGGAAACGCTATGGCATTACATGCAGGGCGGGCCTGGCGTGTTTCGCGGTGATCTCCATTTCTATAAGGGCGAAGGCGATTTGCGCCCGAAGCTTGCGCGCATAGATACCAAGCGCTGCCCCGTGCATATGTTGACTGGCAATTATGATTATTCCTGCAAGCCCGAGGATACGGAAGCCACCGCCGCCGCCATCCCCGGCGCCAAGGTGCAAATCATGAAGGGCTTGGGCCATTTCCCGATGAGCGAGGATTACGCCGCGATGCGGCCCTATCTTTTGCCCGTGCTGGCGGAGTTCACGTGAAGCCGTGTCTCACGCCGCCAGCCGGTCAATGCGATCACGCAGGCGATACCAGCCACCGATGATGGGCAGGAACCAATTCGGGTTGCCATTGTAAAGCGCAACCGTCGGGAATTCCAAACCATCCAGCGCGAAGCGCTGATTGGCAGCACCTGCAATCTTCAGCGCGGCATTGTGGCCAAGCCATGTCGCCATGGCGACACCAGAGCCCTGGCAGCCGGCTGCGTAATGAATGCCATCCTGCACGCCGATATGCGGCAGGAAATCGAAGGTGAAAGCCACATTCCCTGTCCAGGCATGCGTGATCTTTACCTTGCTGAGTTCGGGGAAGACCGCTGTCATGAAGGAATGCAAACGCGGCGCTGCGGCTTCAGGCGCATTGGGGCCGAAGCGTGCGCGCCCGCCCCATAATATACGATTGCCATAGGGTGCCGGGCGAAAATAATTCAGCACGCGCTTGGTATCGCTGATCATGCGTCGGCCTGGGAAAAGCCGGTCCATGGTTTCGGCAGGTAGTTCCTCGGTCGCGATAATGTAGGACGCGACAGGGATCATGCGCCGCGCAAGCCAGGGCATGGCGCTTTGCCCATGCGCACCGCGCGAATAGCCATTGGTCGCGACCAGCACGGCATCGGCGCGCAAGTCACCGCGATTGGTTGCAATGCGAAAGCCTGATCCATCGGTGCGAATGCCGCCAACACGCGTATAATCAACCAGTTTTGCACCCGCGCGTTCCGCTGCTGCCGCGAGACCACGCGCATATTTGCCAGGATGCAAGCTACCCGTGGCACCGGCCTTCATGCCACCGCGATAATGGTCTGACCCAAGTGCCTCATGCTGGCGTGAAGGCGGCAGCATTTCAGTGGGCAGGCCGGTGATTTCCGCGATGTAATCGGATTGTCGCGCCAGCATGTCATAATGCTTGGGCGTCCAGGCTGCGACAAAACGCCCGCAGCGCGTATAGTCGCAGTCAATCCCTTCCCGCGCGATGGTTTCTTCAATGAAGGGAAAAGACGCGGCGGCGGCCATGGCGATATTGCGCGCCGGTTCCACGCCCAGCTTTTCCTTCAGCGCCGTGCTTGCCACCTTGAGCCCGCCAGACACCATCCCCCCATTGCGTGAGGATGCGCCCCAGCCGATGCGCTCCGCATCCAGGACCGTCACCTGATGGCCAAGTCGCGCCAGGCTGAGCGCGGCAGAAAGCCCGGCATAGCCGCCGCCAATCACCGCAACCGGCGTGTGATCCGGCAGGGCATTGTCGCGCGTCGGCGGTTCCGCCGCTTCCCACCACCAGGGGCTGGTCTTGAAGCCTGGAGCAAAGAGCGCGCTGGTCATCGCCCTACGCCGTCTTCGCTTCCTGCAGGCCCAATTCGCGGGTCATTTCCTCTCGCATGATGAATTTCTGCATCTTACCTGTCACGGTCATAGGGAAGCTTTCGACGAATTTGATGTGCCGCGGTACCTTGTAATGCGCGATCTGTCCGGTGCAGAAGGCGCGTACATCATCCGCGGTCAAATGTTCATGCGCGCGCAACTTGATCCAGGCGCAGAGTTCCTCGCCAAAGCGCTGATCGGGTACGCCGAATACCTGCACATCTTCGATCTTTGGGTGGCGATAGAGGAATTCCTCAACCTCACGCGGATAGATATTCTCGCCACCACGGATCACCATATCCTTGATGCGGCCAACGATATTGCAAAAGCCTTCCTCATCAATCGTCGCCAGATCGCCGGTATGCATCCAGCGCGCAGGATCAATGGCCTGTGCGGTGCGTTCGGGGTCTTCCCAATAGCCGAGCATCACGGCGTAGCCGCGTGTGCAAAGCTCTCCCGGCACACCGCGCGGCACGATGCGGCCTTCGCTATCAATAATTTTCACTTCCAGATGCGGTTGCACGCGCCCCACGGTGGAAACGCGACGATCGAGCGGATCATCCACGCTGGTCTGAAAGCTCACCGGGCTTGTTTCCGTCATCCCATAGGCGATGGTGATTTCGCGCAAATTCATGTTGTCCACCGCGCGCCGCATCACCTCAATCGGGCAGGGTGCGCCGGCCATGATACCTGTGCGGAGCGATGAAAGATCGAAGCTCGCGAATTGCGGGTGTTCCATTTGCGCGATGAACATGGTGGGAACGCCATGCAGGCCGGTGCAGCGTTCCTCGGCGACGGTTTGCAGCGTTACCAGCGGATCAAAACCCTCACCCGGATAGACCATGGCTGTGCCATGCGTCGTGCAGGCCAGATTGCCCAGCACCATGCCAAAGCAATGATAAAGCGGGACGGGAATGCAAAGCTTGTCCTGAGGCGTCAGCTTCATCGCTTCGCCAATGAAAAAGCCATTATTCAAAATGTTATGATGCGTCAGCGTCGCCCCCTTGGGCGCGCCAGTGGTGCCAGAGGTGAATTGGATATTGATGGGATCATCAAATTGCAGCTTGCTGGCCAGATCGCGCAAACGTTCATGATGCGCCGCCGCGCCCATTTCCAGAATGCTGTGGAATGGGATCATGCCCGGCGACGGGCTCGCGTTGATCTCCACCACCATTTCAAGCTTCGGCAATTTCTCTGCCGTCAGCCGTCCAGGCAAGGCGCGCGCCAATTCCGGCGCCAGCGTATTCACCATGCCGACATAATCGGATGTCTTGAAGCGGGTTGCGATAATCAGTGCGCGGCAGCCCACCTTATTCAGCGCATAGTCAAGCTCGGAAAGCCGATAGGCAGGGTTGATATTCACCAACACCAGCCCGGCCTTGGCGGTGGCAAACTGGGTGATCACCCATTCGGCATTATTGGGCGACCAGATGCCAACCCGGTCCCCTGGTTGCAGCCCCAGCGCCAGTAGCCCGGCGGCGAAGGCATCCACCTTCGCGCCCAATTCCGCATAGCTCCAGCGAATGCCCTGCTGGCGCACGATCAGCCCTGGCCGATCACCCCATTGGGCGACGGTCCGGTCGAAATTCAGGCCAATGGTCTCACCGATCAAGGATTGGCTGCTTTGGCCTGTTACATAGCTAAGGGCTGGGCTGGTCATTCCTATTCTCCCTGGGCATTGACCCATTCTTGGCGGTCCAGGGGCAAGTTTGCAATATTGGCTTGGCCTTGGCAGCGGCTGCGCCTATCATGCGGGCAATAAATTCGTGAAACGCGATGGGTTGAGCATGGCCATTATTCCAAACCGCCTTCCGGGGCTTGACTTCGACCTCGGCGAGACCGCCGATATGCTGCGAGATCAGGTGGCGAGCTTTTCCGCTGATGAAATCGCGCCACGCGCGGCAGAAATAGACAAGACCAATGATTTCCCCGCCGATCTTTGGCGTAAATTCGGTGATCTTGGCGTGCTTGGCATCACGGTTGAGGAGGAATATGGCGGCGCCGGCATGGGTTATCTGGAACATGTCATTGCGATGGAGGAAATCTCCCGCGCATCCGCCTCGGTTGGGCTTTCCTATGGCGCGCATTCCAATCTTTGCGTCAATCAAATCTCCCGCAACGGCAATGAGGATCAGAAGCGGCGCTATCTGTCCAAGCTGATTTCCGGTGAGCATGTCGGCGCGCTGGCGATGAGCGAACCAAATGCGGGTTCTGATGTGGTTTCCATGCGGCTGCGCGCTGAAAAGCGCGGCGATCGCTATGTCCTGAATGGCACGAAGATGTGGATCACCAATGGCCCGGATGCCGATGTGCTGGTGATTTACGCGAAGACTGATCCTTCAGCCGGCCCAAAAGGCATTACCGCCTTTCTGGTGGAAAAGAATTTCCCCGGTTTTTCCTGCGCGCAAAAGCTGGATAAGCTTGGCATGCGCGGATCCAATACTGGCGAATTGGTGTTTCAGGATTGTGAAGTGCCGGCGGAGAATGTGCTCGGCGAAGTCAATGGCGGCGTGCGCGTGTTGATGAGTGGGCTTGATTATGAACGCGCTGTGCTCGCCGCCGGGCCGCTTGGCATCATGCAGGCCTGCATGGATATCGTGCTGCCCTATGTGCATGAACGTAAGCAATTCGGCCAGGCGATTGGCGAATTCCAGATCATGCAAGCCAAGATCGCCGATATGTATACCACCATGAATGCGGCGAAATCCTATATCTATACTGTCGCCAAGGCCTGTGACCGAGGCCAGACAACGCGCAAGGATGCCGCCGGCGCCATTCTATACGCAGCGGAAAAAGCCACTTGGATGACGCTGGAAGCCATTCAATGCTTGGGCGGTAATGGCTATATCAATGATTACGCGACGGGCCGGCTGCTGCGCGATGCGAAGCTTTATGAGATTGGCGCTGGCACCTCGGAAATCCGGCGCATGCTGATTGGGCGGGAATTATTCCGCGAAACCGCATGAGCGTTTTGCGCAGTACGCTCGATCCGGGCAGCGAGAGCTTCGCCGCCAATGCCGCCGCCATGGCAGCGCTGGTGGCGGATTTGGAGAAGACCATCGCCACCGCCGAACACGGTGGCGGCAAGACCGCGCGGGACAAGCACATGGCGCGCAATAAGCTGCTGCCGCGCGAACGCGTGCGCGCGCTGATTGATCCGGGATCGCCTTTTCTGGAATTGTCTCAGCTCGCCGCGCATGGGCTTTATGGTGGGGAAGTTCCCTGCGCCGGCATTATTTCCGGCATTGGGCGTGTGTCGGGGCGCGAATGCGTGATCATCGCCAATGATGCCACAGTGAAGGGCGGCACCTATTTCCCGATGACGGTGAAGAAGCATGTGCGCGCGCAGGAAATCGCCCGTGCCAATCGCCTACCTTGCATTTATCTAGTGGATTCGGGCGGCGCCTTTCTGCCGCAACAGGATGAGATTTTCCCGGACCGAGAGCATTTCGGCCGCATTTTCTTCAATCAGGCGAATATGTCGGCGGAAGGCATTCCGCAAATTGCCGTGGTGATGGGAAGCTGCACCGCGGGTGGCGCCTATGTGCCCGCCATGTCGGATGAAAGCATCATCGTCCGCCAGCAGGGCACCATTTTCCTGGGCGGCCCGCCCTTGGTGCGCGCCGCGACCGGTGAGGTTGTCACCGCCGAGGAATTAGGTGGAGCGGATGTGCATGCGCGCCAATCCGGTGTGGTGGATCACTACGCACAAGATGATCGCCATGCTTTGGCGATTTGCCGCCGCATTGTGGCCGGCCTTGGGCCACGTATCGCACCGCAATTGGCGCTTCGGGCACCACGCGCGCCACTTTATGATGAGCGTGAATTGCTGGGCGTTGTGCCTGCCGATATCCGCGCACCCTATGATGTGCGGGAAGTGATTGCGCGCCTGGTGGATGGCAGCGAGTTTGATGAATTCAAGCGGCTTTACGGCACGACCTTGGTGTGCGGTTTCGCGCATATCCATGGCTATCCCATCGGTATCCTCGCCAATAACGGAATTCTGTTTTCGGAATCCGCACTGAAGGGCGCGCATTTCATTGAACTCTGCTGCCAGCGCGGCATTCCGCTGCTGTTCTTGCAGAATATTTCAGGCTTCATGGTGGGGCGGAAATATGAAGCGGGCGGCATTGCGCGGGATGGCGCGAAGCTGGTGACGGCGGTTGCGACCGCAGGCGTGCCGAAATTCACTGTGGTGATTGGCGGCAGCTATGGCGCCGGCAATTACGGCATGTGCGGGCGCGCCTATGATCCTCGGTTCATGTTCATGTGGCCCAATGCGCGGATTTCCGTGATGGGCGGCGAACAGGCAGCGAGTGTGCTGGCGCAACTTCGGCGTGACAATATGGAAGCGCAATGCAAGCCGTGGCCGGCTGAGGAGGAAGAGGCCTTCAAGGCCCCAATCCGCGCCAAATATGAAACCGAAGGCCACCCCTATTACGCCAGTGCGCGGCTTTGGGATGATGGCATCATCAACCCCGCCGATACGCGACGTATTCTTGGGCTTGCCCTTTCCGCCGCGCTCAATGCACCCATCGAACAGACACGCTTCGGCGTGTTCCGCATGTAGGGGGCGGCCATGTTCCAAAGCCTACTGATCGCCAATCGTGGTGAAATCGCCTGCCGCATCATCCGCACCGCGCGCCGCATGGGGTTGCGCAGTATTGCGGTGTTTTCTGACGCTGACGAAACCGCACAGCATGTGCAAATGGCCGATGAGGCGATTCACATTGGCGCCGCGCCAGCGCGCGACAGCTATTTGAACATTCCCGGCATCATTGCCGCCGCCAAGCGCGCAGGGGCGGAGGCGATCCATCCCGGCTATGGCTTCCTGTCGGAGAACCCAGCCTTTGCGGAAGCCTGTGCGGAGGCCGGGATTATCTTCGTTGGTCCAACCGCCTCTGCCATGCGCGCCATGGGTTCCAAGGGCTCGGCCAAGGCGCTGATGGAAAAAGCTGGCGTGCCGCTTCTGCCTGGCTATCACGGTGCGGAACAGGATGCGACGTTTCTGGCGCGCGAAGCTGAAAGCATTGGCTTCCCACTCGTGATCAAGGCCGTTGCTGGCGGTGGCGGGCGCGGCATGCGCGTGGTGCGTGCGGCAGTAGATTTCGTGGGTGCGCTTCAGTCGGCACGACAGGAAGGCGCTTCGGCCTTTGGTGATGATCGCGTCTTGATCGAACGCTATCTGGAACGGCCACGCCATATTGAAGTGCAGGTGTTCGGCGATAGCCACGGCAATGCAGTGCATTTGTTTGAACGTGATTGTTCCGCGCAGCGCCGGCACCAAAAGGTGATTGAAGAAGCCCCCGCACCCGGCATCAGCACTGAGATGCGTGACGCCATGGGCGCGGCTGCAGTGGCCGCCGCCAAGGCCGTACAGTATCAGGGCGCCGGCACGGTGGAATTCATCGCGCAGGATGGTGGCTTTTATTTTCTTGAGATGAATACGCGCTTGCAGGTGGAGCACCCGGTGACCGAGGCCATCACTGGCTTTGATCTGGTGGAATGGCAATTGCGCGTTGCCGCCGGCGAAGGGCTCCCGGTACGCCAGCAAGATATCCGCGCCCAGGGCCATGCGATGGAACTTCGCCTTTACGCCGAAGACCCCGCGCGGGATTTCGCGCCTTCCATCGGTGCGCTGCAAGTCTTCCGTCTTTCCGATCAGGGTTTGCGGATTGATAGCGGCTTCGTCGCTGGTGATCGCATCAGCATCCATTACGATGCCATGGTGGCGAAAATGATCGCCCATGCGCCAACGCGGGCAGAAGCAATCGCGCGGCTGCGCGCTGGCTTGGTACATTCCGATATCATCGGAGTTGCGCATAATCTGGATATGCTGGATCGCATTCTGGCGCATCCGGATTTCGCTGCGGGCAGGATTGATACCGGCTTCATCGGGCGGAATGCTGAGACATTGTTGACGCCGAAGCTGCACCCTTCCGCGCAAACGCTGGCCCTTGCCGCGCTTGGGGTGATTACCTTGGAAGAAGATGCCGCACGCAATCAGGCGGCGGGCAGTGCCGATCCGCATTCACCCTGGCATGCAACGGATCATTGGTGGGTCAATACGCGGCCTTCACGCATTTTCGATCTCCATCATGAAGATGAAACCCATCCCGTGACGCTTTCACCAGGGGCGGATGGCTGGCGTATTGCCTCGGGCAGCACAGAAATCACTGCGCGCCACGCCAAGCTTGAAGATGGGCGCATTCACGCGCTGCTGGATGGCATGCGGCTTTCCGCTTCCATTCATCGCGCCGGTGAGACCCTCAGCCTCCGCCTGGCCGGGCAAAGCTGGCGCTTCCTGCTGCCCGATCCCATCACACGTGCGGGCGAAGAAGAAGGCGGCGATGACCGGCTGCTCGCGCCCCTACCCGGTCAGGTCACGCAGCTATTGGCGCGCGAGGGCCAGGAAGTGGCGCGCGGCGATGTGCTTGTGGTGCTGGAGGCGATGAAGACCGTGTTTCGCCTGACGGCGCCACGCGCCGGCAGGATCGAAACCATTTCCTGCCGTGTGGGTGAGACTGTGCGCGAAGGACAAATCCTTATCCAGTTTGACGCAGCGGAAGCGGAGACCGACTGATTTCAGCCAGCCTTCGCGCCTGTTGCGCGAAGGATCGGCACCCATTTTTCAATTTCAACACGAATGAATTGCGCGGAAGCAGCCGGGTCATTTGGCATGGGCTCAACGCCGGCATCGGCAAAGCGTTTTTGTACTGACGGATCGGCGAAAGCCTGTGTGACCGCATTGGAAAGCGTGGTGATGATTTCGGCCGGTGTGCCCGCTGGTGCATAAAGCGCCTGCCATGAAGACGCGACATAACCAGCAACGCCCGCTTCCTGTAGGGTTGGAAGCTCCGGGAGCAATCGGGAACGCCGTGCCGTCGTTACCGCAAGGCCCCGCGCTTTGCCTTCACGAACCAATGGCGCGACCAATGTTTGGCTATCAATAACAAAGTCTACGCGCCCAGCCATGAAATCGGTCACCGCTGCCGGCGTGCCGCGATATTGCACGATCGTGAAGTCAACCCCCGCAAGTTTTTTCAGCAACTCGCCAGAAAGATGTGAAGCGGCGCCAATGCCCGTGGTGGCGAAGGTTGCCTCCCCGCGTTTTTCCTGCAACCAGGCGCGTAACTGCGGCACATCATGCACCGGCAGTAAGGGATGGACCGCGAGTATGAAGCCCTGGTCACCAAGTGTTGAAATTGGAATGAAATCCGCGATTGGATCAACGCCAGCATCCGGAAACAGTGCAGGGATAACGCTATGCGCCGCTCCATTCAGCAATAGCGTATGCCCATCCGGCGCGGCGCGTGCCACGCTGCGCGCGCCGATAGTGCTGCCCGCACCTGGCTGATTTTCCACCACCACGGGCTGCCCCAATAGGCGTGGCATGGGTTCTGTGATGATGCGTGCCACCAGATCAATGACGCCGCCGGCGGCAAAGGGCACAATCACGCGAATGGGCCGCGATGGGTAGCGGCTTTGTGCGAGTGCCGGTGCGGCAAGCGCGCTTCCAGCCAGTGCAAGCAAGTCACGACGTTGCAGCATGGGGTTTTTCCTTCTTTTCAAAGCCTGAAAATCACGCGCCGCCGACGGGCTGGAAATCATAGGTGCCAACCCCTTGCAGAATGGCAAAACGGCAGCGCCCGCCATCCTTGCCCGTCACGCGATGCGCGCGCTTTGCGGGCACGGCATGCATCTGCCCCGGCGCCAATTCCACGCTTTCGCGCGGGGCGCGCATTTCAATCACCATCGGGCCATCCATGCACCAAAATGTATCCGTCACCTCGCTGTGCCAATGCCAGGGCACTTCCTGCCCTGCCGCCAATGTCAGAATCTGCATGCGAAGCCCCGGCGCTTCCGCGATCAATTCGCGTTTTTCCAAAGGATAGGACATGGCGCTTTCCCTTACGCTTTCGGCGGATGCTGCGCCCACCAATGGCGCGCAATATCTGCGCGGCGGCACACCCAAACATCCGGCGTCGCCGCCACACGGTCCAGGAATCGCGCCAGCGCCGCCGCACGCCCTGGCCGTCCGATCAGCCGGCAATGCAAGCCAACCGACATCATTTTGGGCGCACCAGCACGGCCTTCCGCGAGCAGAGTCTCAAGCGAATCCGTGACATATTGTTCCCAGCCATCCGGCGCCGTGAAGCCTGGCGGCACGGCGTATTTCATGTCGTTATTATCAAGTGTGTACGGAATGATCAGCATCGGCTTGCCGGCTGCCGTCACGTAAAACGGCAGATCATCCGCATATGAATCCGAATCATACAAAAACCCACCATGTTGCGCGACCAGGCGGCGTGTATTCGGGCTGATGCGCCCCGTATACCAACCAACCGGGCGCGTTCCTGTCAGGCGTTCAATCACTTCCACACAGCGCGCGATTTCCGCACGCTCCGTTGCCTCATCCACGCTGTGATAATCAATCCAGCGCCAGGCATGGGATGCGACCTCATGCCCCGCATCGGCGAAGGCGCGCGTGACCGTTGGGTTCAATTCCAGCGCGCGGCCCACACCATAGACGGTCAATGGCAACTTGCGCGCGGCAAAGGCGCGCAGAATGCGCCACACGCCGGCGCGCGCGCCGTAATCGAATTGGCTTTCCACGGTACGATTGCGTTCACCCAATATGGGCGACCCGCCCGGCACTTCATGCAAATACAATTCGCTGCCGGCATCGCCGTTCAGCACGGTATTCTCTCCGCCTTCCTCGTAATTCAGCACAAAGGAAAGCGCGAGCTTCGCGCCATTCGGCCATTTCGGGTCGGGCGGATTGGCGCCATAGCCCAGGAAATCGCGCGGATAATCGGTATCCGCAGCCATCATATGGGAAGTGTCGGTCATGGCACTTGCTCCTTCACGCCAGTTTCAGCCCGATAATGCCCGCGGTGATCAACGCCACGGAAGCCCAGCGTAGCGCGGTATTTGCATCGCCGAATAGCGTAATGCCCACCAGAAAGGCGCCAACCGCGCCAATGCCGGTCCAAACCGCATAGGCGGTGCCAACAGGGATTTCGCGCAGCGCCAGCAGCAGCAACCCGCCACTCGCGATGATGCAAGCAATGGCGAAGGCAAGCCAGCCGTATCGCAGCCCACCCGCGGCCCAACCAAGCTTGAGGCCGATCGGCCAGCCGATTTCACAAAGCCCCGCAAGCAGCAAATAGACCCACGCCATAACCCGATCCTCAATTTCAAGAACAGGATAGCTGCCTGCCAGGATGGCCACGCTACTGGCAAGCACCTGACTGCCCCATTGCGCGAAGCCTGACAAAAGTCGGCGATCAACGGATCAGATAGCTTCGACCTTTTTCGGCATGGTTGCGTTTCCCAATGACGGGCGAGCCAACCGACACGTCATTCAGCTGCGGCAGCCAATATCATCACGGCGGGTCAAGCTCCTGCACCAGTTCCTGCGCATAGCTCCGGAAGCCGGCCTTGCGATAGATGCGCTCAGCGCGATGATTACCGTTAAGCACACCTATATGAAGCCGCCTGGAGCCCGCCGCCCGCGCATGCGCCGTAGCAATTTCGAGAATGGCGCGGAAGATGCCCTGGCCCCGCGACGCTTCTTCGACGAAGGCGTCGCAGATTGAAGATTCACGACGGTATTCGGAAGCCAGGAACGGCGCCGCTTCCTCTACCGCCAGGAAAAGGTGGCCAATGACCCGGCCTTCGGCCTCGGCCACGAGCATCAGCCCACCATTGCCTGTACGGCGCTTGAAGTAGGCCAGTACGGCTTCAGCGCTGGATAGCTCCGTTACGCGGTCCCCGGTGATTTCATTCTCGAACCGGTTCAGCGCAACGGTATTCGCTATAAGCGCCTCATGGTCGGCCTCTCTCGCAACTCTCACTAGAAAGGCCGCCATTGAATCAGTTCCTGGCCTTGTCCACCAGGGCGCCCTTCTTGATCCAAGGCATCATGGCGCGGAGCTTCTCGCCCACTTCTTCAATCGGGTGTTCAGCCAGGCGGCGGCGGGTGGCCTTGAAGCTCGCCTGGTTCACCTTGTTCTCCAGCATCCAATCGCGCGCGAAGCGGCCGGACTGGATATCTTCCAGCACGCGCTTCATTTCCGCCTTGGTTTCCGCCGTGATGATGCGCGGGCCAGTGACGTATTCGCCATATTCCGCCGTATTGCTGATGGAATAATTCATGTTGGCGATGCCGCCTTCATAAATCAGGTCCACAATCAGCTTCACTTCATGCAGGCATTCGAAATAGGCCATTTCCGGCGCATAGCCCGCTTCCACCAGGGTTTCAAAACCGGCCTTGATCAATTCCACCAAGCCGCCGCAGAGCACGGTCTGTTCACCGAACAGATCGGTTTCGCATTCTTCCTTGAAGGTGGTCTCAATCACGCCCGAACGCCCACCACCAATGGCGGAAGCATAGGACAGCGCGATTTCCAGCGCATTGCCCGAAGGGTTCTGATGCACGGCGACCAGGCAAGGCACGCCGCCGCCCTTTTGGTATTCGCTGCGCACCGTGTGCCCCGGCCCCTTCGGCGCGATCATGAACACATCAATATCCGCGCGGGGATCGAGCAGGTTGAAATGCACATTCAAGCCATGCGCAAAGGCAAGCGCCGCGCCTGGCTTCATATTGGCGTGCAGGCTTTCGCGATAGAGATCGCCCTGGCCTTCATCCGGCGTCAGCACCATGACCACATCGGCCCATTTCGCCGCGTCTGCCGGCGACAGCACCTTGAAGCCAGCGGCTTCCGCCTTTTGCGCGGACCCACCGGGGCGGAGCCCAATCACCACATCCTTCACGCCGGAATCGCGCATATTCATCGCATGGGCATGGCCCTGGCTGCCAAAGCCAATGACCGCAACCTTGCGGGCCTTGATCAGATTCACATCCGCATCGCGGTCATAGTAAACGCGCATCTGCCGTTTCTCCTTTGCTGCGCAGGCTTTCGCCCGGATTGATCCTTGCGGGGCCAGCCATGCACGAAGACCATGTGCAGCCCCTTGGGCGAACAAGGCCCGTTCAATCCTTTATTTTGCGCCAGCCGACAAGATGCTGAATGCATCAGCCGCGCGTTTTATCGGCTTTCGAGGAAGCCTTGGTCAGGCTACCCGCTTCAGGGGCGCAGCATTCTCATTGGCGTATTTCGCCAGCGCCGTCCGATACTTGTCCCGGCGCCATTGCAGCAGCCGCCAGGAAGCCTTGGCCGCCAGGTCAGAAACCCGCCCGCGCGGTTCAAGCCCAATGGTCTTGAAGATCATCCCCATGCCGCGTTCGATGTGCCGGAAGCGATAAAACCCAATTGCGCGCCCCATATAGGCAGTGGTGCAGCGTTCGTGGTCATAGGGCGTGCCCTCAGGCTCATTGGCGCTGTGGAAGGCGAAGGCGAGCTCATCATCCTCCGTCTCCCCAATGCGGCCCAAGGCCACGCGCAGCCGCTTGGCGAAGGAGAGATTCTCGCGCGCCAGATAGCGCTTCATATGATCGTAAAACAGCTTGAAATGGCGGTATTCATCGGCGGCGATCAGCCGGCACACCTGCTTCAGCGCGGGTTCTTCGGTGGAATCCCCAAGCGCGGTGTAATAGCTACTCGTGCCGGTTTCCACCATGCAGCGCGCAATCAATTCGCCGGTGCGGCTGCCACGAATGGAAGCTTCCGCATCCAATTGAATCTTGTACCCAGCGCGATAGCGTTCAAACGCCGCGGCAAAATCCCAACCCGGATCAGCAAGCATGCCCCAACGGCCCAGCGCATCACCATGCTGCGTTTCTTCCACGCCCCAATGTTCGGCAGCTGCGCTGAAATCCGGATCATCAGCGAAAACGCGCGTGAGGTAGGTTACGTAGTCAGCCGCATTGCGTTCGACCATAGCGGCAGCCTTGATCAGCGGCACGATCTCGGGATCAACCTTGGAACGATCGAAGCGATCCCAACCAACCTCATCAATATGCCAGTGCTTCATGAGCTTGCCTCAATCGCCTTGCCGTGATGGGTCCAAGCGACCCTGTCACGGTATGTTTTTGTACCTGGATGCGGCGGTTTCAAGGCAAGCTGGCGTGAAACCCACCCAAAAGGAAACGGGCGGCCACAGGACCGCCCGCTGAAACTTGCGCTTTGATAAGCCTTCAGGCTGCCAAGGCTGCTTCAACCATCGCCCGCGCCGAAAGCACGCGCGCCATGGCGGCTTCGCGCTTTTCCGGCGTTTCATTTGCCGCGGCGGAAAGCGCTGCTTCAGCCTCACGCAGTCGAATTTCCGCATCGGATTTGGAGAGAGAGGCAAGCGGCGTTGCCTCATCTGCCAGGATCGTCACACGGTCCGGCGCCACTTCGGCGAAGCCGCCGGCGACGAAAAGCTGTTCCGTCACCTGGCCGCCTTCACGCACGGAAATCACCCCGCCGCGCAAGGCCACGATCATGGGCGCATGGCCAGCCAGCACGCCCATTTCGCCTTCCGCTGCCGGGATTACCGCCATCTCCACCGCGCGGGAGAGCAGCAGCTTTTCCGGAGAGACGAGTTCGAGTTGGAAACTCGCCATGGTGATCAGGCCGCCGCCTTCAGTTCTTCGCCCTTCTTCACGGCGTCTTCAATGGTGCCGACCATGTAGAAGGCCGCTTCCGGCAGATGGTCATAATCGCCACGGCAGATTGCCGCGAAAGACCGGATGGTATCTTCCAGCTTCACGAAGACGCCCGGCGTACCGGTGAAGACTTCCGCCACATGGAAGGGCTGGGACAGGAAGCGCTGGATCTTGCGTGCGCGCGCCACGATCAGCTTGTCTTCTTCCGAAAGCTCATCCATGCCAAGGATCGCGATGATGTCCTGCAGCGACTTGTAGGTCTGCAAAATCTTCTGCACTTCACGCGCCGTATTGTAGTGATCCACGCCCACAATGCGCGGGTCCATGGCGCGTGAGGTGGAGTCGAGCGGGTCAACCGCCGGGAAGATACCGAGTTCCGCGATGGAACGATTGAGCACCGTGGTCGCGTCCAAGTGCGCGAAGGATGTCGCGGG
>JADCEX010000087.1 GCA_020249825.1 Roseomonas sp. | reverse complement strand
CTTGAAGGCTGGGCTGTGGTTCCGGCGTGGTCGTCTCGTCATGGTATCTCCTGTTCACGGCATCATGCCGCAGTCAGGCAGAAAATACACTTATCCCAGCTGTTCAGATTGCCCGAGCCAGCTCTCAAACCAGTTATTGAATTGGTTTGTCACGTCCTCAGCGGCAGGCCCAAAATCGAACAGGCAGATCCCGCCAAGCGATCGGCAAAGCGAATTGCTGTAGCGATCGCCAGTGATTCGAATCTCCCCGGTGGTAAAGATGCTCTCCAGCCCAGTCGGCGTGGTTGCATGCCAAAGGCGTGTGTCGAGAACCGCCCACAGCATTTGAGGAAGTCCAGGATTTTCCACGCTCAGCGAACTCCGAAGCTGCCATTTCGACGCAAGGTAGGTTAGAATTGCGTTCAAACGCCACTGATTCCTAGGCTTACTCGCAGTTATAGCATCCTACAGCGCATATGCTTCCCGGCACCTTATCCGTGCATCTCGCAACATTATCGGCGCTGTATACAAAGTGGAACGCAGGGAGCAATTAGCTCTTTGGCCTGCCTGGCAGAACTTCTACCCTCCGGACGACTTAGCCTTGCAATGATCTCTGTCTCGACAGCTTCTAGCACGGCTTGTACGGGATTGAATGCGCGGCAGCCGCTGGGCCCTTTTGCCGCCACCGATACTGGTGGGGTGCCGACACGGTAGGGAAAGCGGTGCGTGGGAAAATTATCACGCTCCCGACCGACGATTGCCAATCCATTACTCATGGAGACCCCGGTTTCAGCTTCTGAATTAAAACACTTTACTTACGCTGGCGACTTCATTTACCGCTACGCCAGATCGTTGGAGGGGTCACCATGCCGCGCCTTACCGATATTAAGCACGTTCTGTTCTCGGTCAATGAGCATCCCGTTTTCGTTAGCTTTGGCCCACAAGGCAACGCGCGACAAGTCGCTGTTCCGGGGAAGAAGGCCATCGTGAATCGCGACCAAAACCGCGTACTTGGAATTGTTAGTCGGAACTACCGGCTGGTTAGCAATCAAGAGGCGCTAGAAATGGCTTACAAATGCTGCAGCACCGTGTTTCCCGAGACCTTGGCCGGAGAATGGATGGTGAATGCTGTCGATGCGCCATCCACTGCTGGTTACTGTCGCATCGATCTCACTCATCACTCCGCCGTTCTCGATTTCAGCTTTGTTGGTGCTGACGATCGGCCGGATCTCTTTGGCCCGTTCATCCGTGTAACAAACAGCTTCAACGGGAAGCGAGCCCTTGGTTTTGATATCGGATTTTATCGAAAAGTCTGCAAGAATGGACTGGTATTGCCGGAGAGCGTAATTCGATTCAAATTTTCGCACATGCGGCAGGAGATTGATAAAGGCATCCATTTTGAAGTCGCCCGTGAAAAACTTGCGAGAATGAAGACAGGCTTTGCTGATACTCTTGCCGGTTTGAAGGTTTGCGCTCTCCCTCGGTCCCAGTTTGAGCGCCTGCTCCGAGGTGTATTGTTGCTGCGAGAACCATCGTCCAAGAAGCCCAATCCGCGTGAGGCGGCAGATTGGCAAACACTCAATATCCATATTGCTGAGCTTTGTACTCGTTACGCGAACGAGCTCGGTGAGAATGCTTATGCGGCTTTCAACGCCATCACTGAATTTGCTTCACATCCGCTCGACCTTCGTTGCGTCCTGCGCGAACGACATGCTCTGCAACGCCTTGCTGGATCGTGGCTAGCTTTGTTCAATCAAGCCCGCCGAACCCCGGATTTCACAATATCTGGACACCTTGAATATCTAGAGGAGAACTTCCCCAAAACTGCGGTCCGACCAATTTAATTTTGATCGGACCACCTCGTGACCCTCATCTAAGGCATAGCGATTGATGGAGCGCTGCTCCCTGGTTGCATAGAATGTAGCCGCGCACACTGATGAAGACGCTGTCGAAACAGATAAAGTCTTTTCGTCCCCTTAATGGGGGTACATATTGATCCCGGTGCCCCTAAGCTGAGGCATTTCCATCGTCCGTGCCCCTCCTTCTGACGCGCTCATAAACCACTCGCGCAAGATGTTCGTGCGCAGCAGCGCGAAACTGCTTGTCACCCATCACGCGGCTGAAGATTTCGTCATTGCCCTCCATGCGCTGAATGAACAGGTCATCCAGAACGCGACCGAAGAACTCAGCAAAATTGGCCTCATTGTTGGCCCTTGCTGCCTCGACGATCTTCTCATCGCGTTCCGCTGTTGCCCGAACTTGGTCAAAGAAAAGCTGATCAGCTTCGGTGAAATCAGTGCCAAATCGCTCGTTCAGCTTATCGACGAGAGTCGAAAGTGGGACGTCAGTATCCTTCTCCTTCGCGGTTCCGACATCGGTCGGCCCCTTTAGGGGATCCGCCTCCCCCTCCGACAGATCAATGGTGCCTTCGCTCACCTGTTGCAGTCGGAAGAACTTGAGCGCGACATCATCGTCGAGGGTGAATTTAGAGCCATCACCCGGCGGTGGCAGCTTTGATGCCAAGTTACGCAGGAAGGCGTATAGCTGCTCCAAGTCGCTGTCGAAATATGGAAGAATCTGGGATAGAAAACCGTAGAGGTTGCAGAATGCCGTCAGTTGGCCCCGAAACTCTTCCTGCGCTGGTTCCGCGCATTCATTGAAACGAGCAACGCAGCGGTCCAGGACAGCATTCATAAGCTTGTGGTCTTGGCCACTTGGATCGCGTCGTCCCTTGAACCAGACAGCGGCGAATTCTTTCACGTCACCGGGCGTAAAGATGGCTGGCTGCAATAGCTTATGGTGTAACTCATTGAGTTTCTGCGGATCGGCATTCTCACCCATGGGCGTCGCCTCGTAGTAGGGCTTGAATGCCTTGAAGATATCCTCTTCCTCATTTCTGAAATCGAGAACGAAGGTGCGCGTCTTGCCGGGCGCGGTACGGTTGAGGCGGGAAAGCGTCTGCACCGCTTGCACGCCCGCGAGCCGCTTCACCACATACATCGTCTGCAGCAAAGGCTGATCGAAGCCGGTCTGATACTTCTCCGCGACGATCAGCACTCGATAATTGTCTCCCGCGAAGCGCTCAGGCAGCTCCCGTTCGGGCAGGCCATCGTTCATGCCGGTCTCGGTATAAGCTGAACCTGGATCCGCTGGGTCTTCTACAGTCCCCGAAAAGGCCACGAGCGCCCTAATGCCGCTGTAGCCCTTCTCCTGGATGTAGCGATCGAACGCCTTCTTGTATTTCACCGCTGCTAGGCGGGAGCCGGTGACCACCATCGCCTTCGCGCGTCCGCCAAGCTCGTGCATCACCTTCAGGCGGAAATGTTCGATGATGACTTGCACCACCTGCTCAATGTTGACCGGATGCAATTCCAGGAACTGCCCTAGCGCCCGCGCCGCCGCCTTCTGAGGCACGTCCGGGTCGTCCTCAACCTGCTTCACCAAGCCAAAGAAGCGCTTAAAGGTCGTGTAGTTCTGCAGCACGTCGAGGATGAAGCCCTCCTCAATGGCCTGCCTCATCGAATACTCATGGAACGGCGATGCGCCGGAAGGGCCGGGCTCGTCAAACACCGCCTTGGTCTTGAATTTCGGCGTGGCGGTGAAGGCAAAGAAACTCAGATTAGGCTGCCGTGCGCGCTGCATCATCTGCTTGAGGATCGCCGCCCGGGCTTCTGCCGTCAGCTGGTCGTCCTCTTCATCGCCGATCTGGCTCGCGATGGCCTCCGCGATGCCGTCCTTATTAAGGATGCCCTTCAGCGCGGACACAGTCTCACCCGACTGGGAGCTATGTGCCTCGTCCACAATCACTGCGAAGCGCTTGCCTTGGGTGTCAATCGCTACGCTTTCACCCTTTGCTTCCATTGTGCGGATGGCTTGGGTGATGAAAGGGAATTTCTGAATAGTAGAAATGATGATCGGCGTGCCGGTCGCCAGCGCCTTGGCAAGCTGCTGCGTATTTTCGTCAATCTTCTCGACGACCCCGGTCTTGTGCTCGAACTGATAAATAGTGTCCTGCAGCTGCTGGTCGAGTACCAGGCGGTCGGTGATGACGATGACCGAATGGAAAACCTTTTCGTCCTGTCCGTCGTGCAGGGAGGCAAGGCGATGCGCGAGCCAGGCGATGCTATTCGACTTACCCGAGCCGGCAGAATGCTGAATGAGGTAGTTGCGCCCTGACCCATGGTCACGCGCATGGCCGACCAGCTTTCGGACCGCATCCAGCTGGTGGTATCGCGGGAAGATCATCGTCTCCCGCCGCACCGTGCGCTTGCCGGCAGGCGTTTCAACAACCCGTTCGCTGACATCAAGGTGCATGAAGCGCTGCAGGATGTCCAACAGGCTATCGGCGCGCAGCACCTCGTCCCACAGGTAGTGCGTCTTCCAGTTAGCCAGCATGTAATGGAACTTCTTATCAGGGAAACCATCCTTGGTTTTGCCGTCGCCCAGCGTGTCACCAAGGATGATGTTGCCCGTCTCCTCATCCTTGATGAGCATGTCGGCACAGCAGATTGCCCAACTTTCGTCATTGTATTCCTGGCCGTAGAGGCCGAGGTTTGCCTTGAGGTTCTGCGCCCTTATCGTCTCCTCCGAAACCGACAGCATGCCGCCGGTGCCGCAGGTGGGATCGTAGATCTCACGATAGACGCCTGCCTTGTAGACATCCTCTTCACCCGTGTAGATCAGATGGGTCATCAACCGGATGACTTCACGCGGCGTGAAGTGATCGCCGGCCTCCTCGTTGGCCTGCTCGTTGAAGCGCATGACGAGGTGCTCGAAGATATAGCCCATCTCAAGGTTGCTGATCTTATCTGGGTGCAGATCCACGTCGGACATCAGCTTCACGATGCTGAAGAGGCGGTTGCTGGCGTCGAGCTTCTCGATCTGCTCTCCGAACTTGAACTTATCGAAGATGCGCCTGGCCGTCTCCGAGAACCCATCGATGTAGGAGACGAGGTTGGGCGCGATGTTCTCACTGTCGCCGAGCAGCTTTTGAAAGGTGTAGGGGCTCACGTTGTAAAGTGGCTGCTTGCGGTCTGGACCGACAATCTTGGTGAGGAGCCGCGGGATTGCCCTTTCCGGCGTGCCGGCCGCGGTGAGCCTCGCGTGCTCGCGGATGACGGCGTCCTTGCTGGGTTCCAACACGCAATCGAACCGACGCAGCACCACCATGGGCAGCATTACCAGCCGGTACTGTGGGGGCCGGTAGGGGCCGCGCAGGCGGTTGGCTATATCCCAAATGGTGCTGGCAATCGCCTTATGGTTTTCGGAGAGCATCTGTCAGTTCGATTCCCTTAGGCGGGCATTTTTATCCACACAGCTGCCTTAATACAGGCAGCCATACGGTGGACGCAAAAGAGAATGTGGTCGCCAGCCCGGCGGCGAATACGGTTCATGGGGAAGTCGACGGAGGCGCCGCCCCCCAACCCGTAGCCTTGGATCAATTTTCCACCCCCAGTTCCACTTCCCCAGGCATCTATTTCACCAACCCATGCTGCATCGCAGCATAACAAAACCCATTCAGATCAACGCGTTAAACCTTGTTGGAAAAATCGGCCAACCCTCAAGCTTTGGAGAGAATCCCCCGATTCGGAGAGAAAAAGCCCGACCATTCCGCCGCCGCACCATCAAGGTTTCTGGCGAAAAGCCCGCCAATACTCGGGAATTTCAAAGCCCACCCAGGGCTGAGAGCATGTTTGCGGAAGGGGAAGTGGCGTAGGAAAGGGAACCGTGAAGGCAAACGTCTCTGCACTTGGTGATAAATCAGAACAGCAATGTCATCGCAGCTCTGCGTCAGCCGCCCAACGATTTGAGGCCAGGCTCAACTGCGGTTGCGGAAGCGCCGCTGAGCAGCCATGCGAACTGCTGCGTTGGCCGCACCAAAACCCGTATAGCCATCCGCGCGCTCGGCAATCTCAAAGAAAACACGGTCTCGAAACTGTCGCGTGTAAGCATGCTGAAAAACACCGCCTGACGCATCGCGGTCATATAGAAGATGATGATGGCGCAATGCTTCCAATTCCGCGTCCTCAAGCCCGAAGCGCGCCGCGAGATCCTCATAATAATTCTCGGGAATCTCCAGGAGTGGAGTCTGTGAGGCATATGTCTTACGCAGCACCGCCTGGGCATCCGGCGCAGCGAAGCAAATATGATGGACGCCAGCGCCCGCGAGAGCGGAAACAAAACTGCCCGTGCCTGTGCGCGTGCTTTCGGAGACATTGAGTGGCAGGCGAAGGCTGCCATCCGGCGAAACCATGGCGCGTGAACGTACCAAGCCAAAAGGATCGGGTAATTCCCAAAGTGCCTCTGACTCCAGACCAAGTAAAGCGCGATAGAAAAGCGTGAAACTATCCATCATGCCGGGTTCCAGTGCCTGCGCGGCGTGGTCTATGCCATTGAAGGCATTTGGATTCTCCTGTGCCGGTTCAAGATGAAAATCATCTTCCCAAATTGGGCGCGCCCCTGCGGCCTTATCCTCCACCAGGTACACCAAAGTTCCGTCAGGCGCACGAATGGCGGGGATGCGCCGCTCACCTTCTGCGATTCGTTCGCGCCATACAGGATAGGCAAGCGCTTCTGCCCGGGCCACTACCCGCGTCGGATCATCAACGCGAAAAGCCATGGCGCATACTGATGCGCCGCGTTGTTCAAAGCGTTCCGACGCGGCGCTATCCGGTTCCGCATTCAAAACAAGATTGGCAGTGCCGTTACGCCAAAGCTCAACATCCTTGGAACGATGCAGCCCCGCACGATGAAATCCAAGCCCGCCCAGAAAGCCGCCAAGCTCTTCACGCGTTAGGCGATCCAGCGCGAATTCAACAAATTCGATTCCAGACAATTTTGGCAGGGTCGGCAGCGGCATCAAGCCGACAGCGTCTTCGAGTAAAGTGAGGCTGCGCAGGCCATCACGCGCAATGCGCCGTGATGGCGCCGCGCGGAACTCATCATTGAACACTTCGAGTGATAGCGTGCCAGACCAGCCCGTTGCTAGCAGGTCCTGCAAAAAGCGCGCGACCGGCAATTCTCCTTGGCCAGGAAAAAGCCTATGATGGCGGCTCCAGGAAAGCGCGTCCATGGAAAGCTTCGGCGCATCGGCCAATTGCAGGAAGAAAATCTTCTCCGCCGGCACCAGGCCAGCAAGGCTTGCCAGATCATCACCCAGCGCGAGCGTATGGAAGCTGTCGAGGCAAAGTCCAAGCGCTGGATGATCAGCCTGGCGCACAATATCCCAAGCCTGACGCCAGCGATTCACATGCTGTCCCCAAGCCAGCGCCTCATAGCAAAGCCTGAGGCCGCGTTGCGCCGCGCGTTCAGCCATTTCATGCAAATCAGCGCTGGCCCGGGCAGGATCATTGATGGCCGCGGCTTGCACATTGGAACATACCAGCAGCAGATCAGTGCCAAGGGCCGCCATGGTATCGAACTTACGCTCAGCACGATCCAGATTTCGTCTCCGCTGCGGTTCCGGCATCGCCTCAAAATCACGAAAGGGTTGAAAAAGCGTAATGGCAAGGCCAAGTTCTTCACATTGCTGTCGCACCTCTGCGGGTGTGCCATCGAAAGTCAGCAAATCATTTTCGAAAATCTCGACGCCATCGAAGCCGGCGGATGCCGCTGCCTCCAACTTGTCCAGTAGCGAACCGGAAAGGCAAACGGTTGCGATCGATTTTGGCAGGTGATGCGGCGTGACCATCTCTTCCCCCATCAAACGTCGAAAAACACTGTCTCCTGCGCGCCTTGCAGGTGGATATCCAGAATATAGGTGGGCTTGCCATCGCGCATTTCGTACCGGGCAATCAGGGTCTTGCGGCGTTCCGGCTGTTCGATGATGCGCAAAACCGGGTCTTCCGCATTCGCGGCGGCTTCATCGCCAAAATAAAGCCTGGTGCTGAGGGCATTATTGATGCCGCGCGCCACGATCCAAAGCGTGACATGCGGCGCCATGCGGGAATGACCGCGACGACCAGCGATGCGCCCAGGCTTGATGGTTTCAAAAAACCAAAGTCCGCTTTCAAAATCTGTCCCGGTGCGCCCCCAACCGCGAAAACTCTCATCACGCGGGCCTTGCTGTTGATCAGCGGGGTGGTTGAAACGCCCGTGACTATCAGCCTGCCAAATTTCCACCAAGGCATCACGCACAATCGCACCCGTGCCATCAAAAATCCGGCCTTCGATGCGGATTCGTTCGCCCTTGGTATCTGGGCCAAGCAGCGCGGCACCGAGACTGTTTTCAAATATGTCGAAGCCTGCCTGGCGTGGGATCAGGCCAATATGCACATAAGGGCCAGCGGTTTGGGATGGGGTCTCAGGCAGGTAGCCAAGTTCATTCGGAGCGATCATGGCAATTCAATTCCCCATCAGCTTGTTTTCGAACAGGGTGGAACGCGTACCGCGCAGCACAATGTCCCAACGATAAGCAAGTGTATCAAGCGGTACGGCGGCATTCAGATCAAGCCGCGCCACCAGCCTGTCGCGCGCTGCCACATCGGCAATGGTGTTTACGATGCTGTCGTGGCGGATCAGTGGGTCGCCCTCAAAATACATTTGCGTAATTAGGCGTTGCGCAAAGCCAGACCCAAAGACCGAAAAATGCACATGCGCCGGGCGCCAATCATTCACACGATTGCGGAACGGGTATGGGCCAGGCTTTATGGTACGGAAAAAGTAGCGGCCTTCGGAATCGGTCAGGCAGCGGCCACAGCCACCGAAATTCGGATCAATCGCGCCGATATAGCCATCATTCCGATGGCGATAGCGGCCGGAAGCATTCGCCTGCCAGCATTCCACCAAAACGCCGGCAACGGGCCGCGCATTGCCATCCAATACGCGACCATGGAGGATGACACGTTCCCCCACCGGATCGCCAGACTGCGCGTAATTGCGGATCAGGTCATTATCAAGCGGGCCAAGTTCATGCTGGCCGAATGCTGGCCCGGTAACCTCAGAGAGCGAATTTTGGAGCGATAAAAGCGGACGTGTTGGCCCGCGAAAAGTACTGGTCTTGTAAATTGGCGTGATGGCCGGCGCGTGCTGGCCCGTGTCGCGCTGAATGAATTCATGTATTTCGGTCATGTCGTCCTCCTCTCGGACAGCCCGAGCAGTTTGCGCGCCTCGACCGCGGTTGCGATTGGCCTGCCCGCCGCCGCTGCCAATGCGGCGACATGGGTGACAAGCGCAGCATTTGACGGGGCCAGGGTGTTCCGGTCCAGGCGGATGTTATCTTCAAGCCCGGTGCGTATATGGCCGCCCATTTCAAGCGCCCAGCGCGCGACTTCGAATTGGTGGCGACCAATGCCAGCGGCGGTCCAAGTGGCGCCAGGCAGAAGTTCCTTCAGCTTTGCCACTTCAAAGTCCAAAATGTCGCGGCGGGCCGGCAGCGCGTGTTTGACGCCAAAGACGAATTGCACATGTGGCGGCGCGGCAATCAGCCCTTCCGCGACCAGATCAGCGGTATTGTAAAGCATCGCGAGGTCGAAGACCTCGATCTCTGGCTTGATGCCAAGATCGCGCATACTGGAGGCCAGGCTGCGGATGAAATCCGGCGGATTTTCATAGACAATCGTCGGGAAATTCACGCTGCCGGTGGCAAGGCTTGCCATATCGGGGCGCAGATGCAGCATGGAGCCGCGCTGTTCCAGGGCACGGCCGCGGCCTCCCGTGGAAAATTGCACGATGATATCCGGGCAATGGCGGCGAATGCCTTCCTGGAAGGCGGCAAAGCGTTCTGGATCGCTGCTTGGTGTTTCGTCATCATTGCGCACATGAACATGTACGAGAGCAGCGCCGGCTTCATAGGCGGCATGGGTGCTTTCAATCTGCTCTGCCACGGTTACGGGAAGCGCCGGGTTGTCGCGCTTGCGCGGAACAGAGCCTGTGATTGCGACCGAGATAACACAGGGCGCGCCGGTCATGCTGGCCTCCCGGAAATTGAACTGGGGAAGGGGCGGCGAAGCGAGCCGCCGCCCCAAAGCCTTATTCGGCGGTGATGCCGCGGGCGCGGATCAATTCACCCCATTTCGCACTTTCGGCGCGCAGGTAAGCGGGCCATTGTTCCGGTGTCCCTGGCGTCGGGAAGATCGAATTCTGGCGCAGGCGTTCCAGCACTTCTGGGTTGCGCATGGCGGCATCCTTGGCCGCGGCAAGGCGTGCAATGATCGGCGCCGGCGTGCCCGCGGGGGCAAGCAGCGCGAAATTGCTGGTCGCTTCGAAACCCTGGAAGCCGCTTTCCGAAATGGTCGGGATTTCCGGGGCCAGCGGGTTGCGTTCCAGCGTGCTCACCCCGATGGCGCGGATTTGCCCGGCCTGCATCAACGGCAGCGCGGTAACGCCGTCCACCATTGCCACCTGCACCTCATTGGTAATCAGCGCCTGCACTGCTGGCGCGCCACCTCGATAGGTGACATTTTCAATCTGGATGCCAGCGCTGCGCAGGAATAATTCGGTCGCAAGATGCGCCGAAGACCCGGCACCGGAAGAAGCGTAAGACATGCGCCCAGGCGCAGCCTTCGCAGCGGCTACCAGGCCCTGGATGTCGTTCACGCCAATACGCGGATTGACACAAAGGAAAATCGGCGAAATCGCGATACGCCCAACGCCAACAAAGGCCGTGTCATCATCATAGCCGCGATTGGGAAAAAGGTGGCGCGACATGGCATAGGTGGAATTCACGCCGAGCAGCAGCGTGTAGCCATCAGGCCGAGCGCGCGCGACAGAAGCATGTCCGATGGTGCCGGAAGCGCCGGGACGATTATCTACCACGAAATTGCCGTTCAATTCGCGCCCAAGAGCCTGCGCCATGACACGACCAACGAAATCTGTCGAACCGCCAGCGGCCCAGGAGACGACAATCGTCACTGGGCGGGCGGTTGGGTAGGCGGCTTCCTGCGCATGGCCAGCGCGTGACAGGCCCCCGCCGGCCATGAGGCCAAGGGCGCCGAGGGTAAAGTTGCGACGATCAAGCTTCATTTGGGTTCCTCCAAGATTGGTTTAGGTGCGAACACCTTGAAAAAGATGGACGCCACTTGCCTTGCCGTGTATGTACTAGTTAGTTAAAACGAGAGTCAAGCATATTTTGAAGCCCACCTGAGATGGGGGCTGGGAGAGTTTGGATGCAAAGCTGGGACGAGGCGCCAGCCGTATTGACCGGGCTGATTGGCAAGGGCATCGGCGCATCACGCAGCCCCGCGCTGCACGAACGCGAAGGCGCGGAACAGGGGCTGCGGCTTGTTTATCGCCTGATTGACTTGGATATTTTGCGTCTTGGGCCGGAAGCCTTGCCGGAATTGCTGTTGGCCGCCAGCCGGCTTGGCTTTGCCGGTGTGAACATCACCTTCCCCTGCAAGCAGGCTGTCATTCCCTTTCTGGATGAGCTTTCCGCCGATGCCGCCGCGCTCGGCGCCGTGAATACAGTGGTGCTGAAGGATGGCCGCCGGATCGGGCATAACACCGATTGTTCTGGCTTCGCCGAGGGGTTTCGCCGTGGTCTGCCGGATGCGCCGCGCGGGCATGTGGTGCAGCTTGGCGCCGGCGGAGCAGGGGCGGCGGTTGCCCATGCGCTTTTGACCGAAGGCACCGGGAAGCTTTCCATCAGCGATACTGATCAGGCGCGGGCCGAAGCCTTGGTGGCGGATTTATGCGCGCGCTTTGGTGTGGGTCGCGCCGCAGCAGTTGATGATTTGGCAGGCACGGTTAAGACAGCTGATGGGCTGGTCAATTGCACACCGGTCGGCATGACAAAGTTGCCGGGCCTGCCATTGGCGGCGGCGCTTTTGTTGCCGCATTTATGGGTTGCGGATATCGTCTATTTCCCGCTGGAGACCGAATTGCTGCGCCTGGCGCGGGCCAGGGGCTGCCGAACTTTGGATGGTGGTGGCATGGCGGTGTTTCAGGCTGTGGGCGCCTTTCGCCTTTTTACCGGGCGTGAGCCGGATGCGGTGCGCATGCTGAAGCATTTCGCGCAAATGTCCACCGCAACAGAAGGAGCGCGTGCGGCCTGACCTGTTCAGGGCGAAACATATCGTAATACGGCTTCGCAGATCATGCGCCGGTGAGAAGTCGCGACCTTTGGGGCTTGCAAATCGCGTCCGAAAATGGCGCGTATCGTATAGCGATTGGAAACCCGGTAGAAGCAAAAACTGCTGATCAGCAAATGCACATCCAGCGGATCAAGCCCGCGCCGGAAGCTGCCATCGCGCATCCCGCGTTCCAGAATACGCTTCAGGATACCGATGATTGTGGCATTGCGTGCCCTGATGGTGGGAGAGGCGGAAACGATCCGTGCTTCGTTGATGTTTTCGGTGGAGACCAGCCGCACAAATTCCGGATGGGCAGCGTGGTGATCAAAGGTGACTTCAACAATTTTCTTGAGCGCCTCAATCGGGTGCAAATCATCGAAGTGCAAGTCCTGTTCGGCATCGCGCATACCGCCATAAAGGCGTTCCAGGACTGCGGCGTAAAGATTCTCCTTGCTGGTAAAATAATAATAGATCATGCGCTTGGTTGTGCGGGTGCGGGCCGCGATGTCGTCAACACGCGCGCCAGCCAAGCCTTTTTCGCTGAATTCCGCGACTGCGGCATCAAGAATTTGGCGGCGAGTTTCTTCTGGCGCGCGAGTCTGAGTGCGTGTGGGACTTGCAGCCTTGGTCATGTTTGTACTCACTGGTTAGGATATAAATACATAGCATGAGGCATGGTCACGGGCCATGGGCTGATGAGAAAGGATCAGCCCAAAATGGCTTTATCCCCCTACACCCTCTCCACCATCCTGACCGCCCGCGATGCCAGCGGAAAGCTATCCCGGCTGGTACTGGCTTCTTCCCCCGGCGCATTGACCGCCCCCCAAATCGCCCGACGATTGCGCTCCGCGACGCTGTCGCCAAGCTCGGCGATCCACAGCGCATCCCCCGCCGCACCAAGCCTGCGGAGCAGGTCGCGATGCTGATTGCGCGCCTCGGCAATCGACAGCGCCGGTAAGGTGAAGGCCGCAAAGCGCGGGTTGATGATCGCCGGCACAGGAAACTCCGCCCCGGTGAATGGATTCCGATCCCGCCTATCGAGCATCACCCGCCCTTCGCGAATCCCGTAGGCCGTGCCGCGTTGCAGCCGCCAAAGCTGCCCAGCGACAAGCAGACCGATATCCATGAACGCCGCCGCACCATCGGTCAGATCAAGCCGGAGATACCGCGCCGTGACAGGCGCCGGCAGCACCAGCACAACATTCCCCTGCGCCTCATCCTGCGCCTCGGCATTGATGCTGCCCGTGTCCGCCAGCACCGTCGCAAAGCTGCTCACATTGGCCAGTCGCACTCGGATGGTGGCATTGGCGCTGAGTGTGGTGGAAAGTAGCGCCACGCAATCCACCGGCACTTCCGCCCCGAGATCAGCAGTGATGGTCGCACTGCTGCCCATCAGCCTAGCGCGACGGCGCGGCTGTGGATCCTGAAGGTTGGCAAGCGGCATGCTCGGCACATTGGCCTGAGCGCTGGTCAGTACGGCGCCCTTGGCGGCATTGTCGTACAAAAATGCACCCGGCATCAGCCCGCCCCCCATAGCGTGATCTCGACGCGCCGTGCCGAAAGCCTTTCCCGCCAGCCGACCACAACGCCGACAAACCCGTTCTGAAACCCAAAGGCCGGATAGGTGACGCGCCCGATTTGCCCGATCTCGACCTGCCCGAGATAGCGATCCGTCACCACGCGCAGCATACGCGGCCCGGCTTCCAGGACGGCGCGCCATTTCTCGGCACGCGCCAGCGCCTCAGCCTCGGTCCAGTACGCTGCGGGGAAAGTCATTTCGCGCTGCTGTGCGACGCGGGAGGTGATCAGGCTGCTCTCGGCCCGGGCGAAACTACCTGCCTGGGAAATGGCTGCACTGGCCAGGCTGGTGCCGAAATCGCTCGCCCGCGCATTCACCACCGGCAGCGACAGCACGCGCACGGCCCTGCCATCCGCCAGACCGTAGCGCGCGAGATCGGCGGCGAAATTGTCACCATCCGCCAGCGCGATTTCAGAAACGGTCAGCGCCACCCTGCCACCCACCGCCAGCGCATCGGCGGCGGATTGGCCGATTTCGATATCGTCCAGAATGCGCGGCTCGTAATAGGCCCGCGCCGGGGTATCACTCGCGGCGGAATAGAAAGCCGCCGAGGCCAGGCGCAATGTCGCGATATTCTGCGGTGAGACAAACGCCTCCGGCAGAAAGGCCGGCGCCAGCATGCCGGGCGCGTCAAAGCCCATCATAGACCAAAGCGCCCACGATTGATGTTGAAATTCTGTTCGATCTCAGCGGCGACCAGCGGGCGGTTGTAGATTTCCACCCCGGCGATCTGGCCGATAAAAAACCCGGCTGATGCCGATGGCCAGAAATTCAGGCTCTGCCCGGCAATGCGCCAATAGCCATCAAAGGGCTGCGACGCCGCCGCGATTGTGCCAAGCCCCTGGCCATTCAGGCTGTGCAGCGTGGCGCCATTGTTGAAGGATACGACGGCGTAGCGCCATTGATTATCCGTGACATTGCCATAAAGGAAAGTAGAACTGCCCGGGCTCCAGACGCCCCAGCGCAATTGCCCGGTAGTATCCACATAGAAATGCCGGTCATAGGACCCCGAACCGCCGACCTGCGAGGATTCCAACCCGATCAGCTTGCGCCCGGAGGGGGCGGAGGTG
>JADCEX010000086.1 GCA_020249825.1 Roseomonas sp. | reverse complement strand
TGGTGGAACGCGGCGGCGGCGGTTCGCTGGTGGCCACCGCATCGCTGGCTGCCATTGAAGGGGCGGCGCGCAATGCGCATTACGGTGCCACCAAGGGCGCGCTGGTCGCGATGATCCGGGCACTGGCGGTGGAAATGGCCCGGCATGGCATTCGCGCCAATGCCATCCTGCCCGGCTGGATCGAAACCGCCATGACCGCCGGCAATGTCGCGGATGAACGTTTCAGCGGCGCGGTGCTGCCCCGCATCCCCGCCCGGCGCTGGGGCCAGCCCGCGGATTTCGGCGGTATTGCGGTGTATCTGGCAAGTGACGCCTCCGCCTATCATTCCGGCGATTGCCTAGTGATTGATGGCGGCTATTCGCTATTCTGACCCCCCTCTGGACCCCGGCCCCCGGCTTGGGTTAGGAAAGCGCTGCGTTGCCCCTGTGGCGGAACGGTAGACGCAGACGACTCAAAATCGTCCGCCCGTAAGGGCATGGGAGTTCGAGTCTCCCTGGGGGCATTCTTCCACTCAGGCACGCGCCAAGTATTGCGCAACATGACGATGATAATGGCCAAGCGAACGCGGCTTGCCCGCGCCAGCACCTTCCGCCCATCGGTTCATCGCACGCCAGCGCCATAGGATGCGGGCCACTTCCAGGGTGGCAGCGCCAAAATGTGCGGGATCATCGCGCAGCATCGCCAGTGCCGCGGCGTAATCGGCATCAAAACTGCTGGTGCGCGTTTCAGTGAGCTGCCCTTCGCGCAGCTGGTAGCGATAGGCCAGGGCATCGCAAACCGGCGCATGCCCGCCGGCCTGGGCCAGGCCCCGCAAATCCCACCAGACATCATCAATCAAACGAAAGGGCCGAAAGGCCTCGGCGGTGGCGCGCGGGCGGAGCAGATGGAGCGAGGCGAATACCTTCTGCCATTCGCGCCAGCCCATCTCCTGCACCCCTTCACCCGGCACGTGGCGGAGCGCCGTGCCATCCGGCGCGCGGATGATGATCGGGATCACAGCCGCCCCCCGGGCCCGCGCCAGGGCCAGCGCCGCCGCCAGGCCATGCGCCTCCCCTTCATAGGCATCATCGGCGTCCAGCATGGTCACAAAGCTGCCTTGGGCCAAAGCCAGCGCCCGGTTGCGCGCAGCCGGCGCGCCAGAGGCAATCGGCCCAATCGGGGCAAAGACCAATCTTGGGTCGGGCGGCAGGCATTCCCGATAATCCGTGCCGTCATCTGAAGCAATGATCAGCTCCACCGACGCATCCCTGGCATGGGCAAAGACCGAGGCGACGGCCAGCGGGATTTCCGCGCGCAGGCCATGGGCGGCCATCAGGATGCTGATGTCTGGGGCGGCGGGGGGCATTAGGTTCCGGCTTGGGTTCGGTCGCTCTTCCTGGCGGGTATCTGGGCTCCCCGTCATGATGAAAGTCAAGTAAAGCGGTGTCTCAGGGCTGTTGTGAGTGAAATTTCAGGCTTTTGGCATTTGGTGCTGGACAAATGAGGCAAGACTTGATTCTTTAGAGATCACTTTAAGTCGCGGGGTTATCGCGCCGATGGCGCTGCTTTCCAGCTTCAAGCGGATCCTGAAGGGGATGCTCGTGCCGGCCGTTTTCCTTGCGGTATCCGGCTATTTCGCCTGGCACGCCGTGCATGGCGAACGCGGGCTGAACGCGCGCGAAAAGCGTGAAGCGGATATCGCCGCCGCGCGGTCCGAACTTCGACGCGCCGAAGCAGAGCGTGACACGATGGAACGCCGTGTCGCCGGGCTGCGTGGCGACAGGCTTGATCGGGATCAGCTTGAAGAACGCGCCCGTTCGCTGCTGAACATGGTCGGCCGGGATGAGGTTGTGGTGCCCTTTGGGCCGGAACGCCGGCTTTATTGACCCCCGGGCGTCGCGCCTGATTTTCCCTGATATTTCAAGCCTTACAGCGCCCTGCTTATACGGCAGGGGTTGGCCTTGCGCGGGCCTCAGCACGGCGGAACAAACACTTAACTGAATTATGGTTAATTGCATTATTGCATTGCAAAAACACGGTTTTTTAGTCTTTCAAGGCTTGAAATCCACAATTGCTCGGCGCTAAGTGCGTTTGGAAGCTAAGTTCTGGAGGTCCAATACCATGCCCCAAGCCACAGAAGCCGCCAGCAAGCGGCGCGGCAAAGCCAAAACGCCATCCCTTTCGCGGGAAGAAATGCTACGCGCCTATCGCGACATGCTGCTGATCCGCCGGTTTGAGGAAAAGGCCGGCCAGCTTTACGGCATGGGACTGATTGGTGGCTTTTGCCACCTTTACATCGGCCAGGAAGCGGTCGTGGTTGGCATGCAAATGTGCCTGAAGCCGGGGGATCAGGTGATCACCTCCTACCGCGACCACGGGCATATGCTGGCAACCGGCATGGAAGCGCGTGGCGTCATGGCGGAACTCACCGGGCGCATTGGCGGCTATTCCAAGGGCAAGGGTGGGTCCATGCATATGTTCAGCCGGGAGAAGGGCTTTTACGGCGGGCATGGCATCGTTGGCGCGCAGGCGTCACTCGGCAATGGGCTCGCCTTCGCCAATTGGTATCGGCAGGATGGGCGCGTGGCGCTCACCTATTTCGGCGAAGGTGCTTCCAATCAGGGCCAGGTGTTCGAAAGCCTGAACCTGGCGGCGCTGTTCAAGCTGCCCTGTGTTTTCATCATCGAAAACAATAAATACGGCATGGGCACGAGTGTTGATCGTGCTTCGGCTTCGCGTGATTTGTCGCAGAATGGCGCGCCCTGGGGGATCCCCGGTGAGCAGGTGAATGGCATGGATGTGGCCGCCGTGCGGGAAGCCGGCGAACGAGCTGTCGCGCATTGCCGCGCCGGCAAGGGGCCGTATCTGCTGGAAATGAAAACCTATCGCTATCGCGGCCATTCCATGTCCGACCCGGCGAAGTACCGCACGCGTGAAGAAGTGCAGAAAATGCGCGAAACATCGGATTGCATTGAGACCGCGCGCAAGGCGCTGCTGGATGATTTCGGCGTGACGGAGGCTGATCTGAAGGTGATTGATGATGAGGTGAAGGCGATTGTCCAGGACAGCGCTGATTTCGCGCAAGAAAGCCCGGAACCGCCGGAATCCGAATTGATGACCGATATTCTGGTGGAGGCGAACTGAGATGGGTGCCGTGATCCTGATGCCCGCGCTTTCCCCCACCATGACGGAAGGCAAGCTGGCCCGCTGGCTGAAAAAGACCGGCGACAAGGTGAAATCCGGCGAAGTGATCGCCGAGATCGAAACCGATAAGGCGACCATGGAAGTGGAAGCCGTGGATGAGGGGGTGCTGACCGCCATTCTGGTGCCGGAAGGCACGGAAAATGTCACGGTGAATACGGCGATTGCCGAATTGGATGGCGGCACCGGCGGTGCGAAACCCGCGCCTGTGGCAGCGCCTGCCCCTGTGGCTGCAGCGCCTGCCCCGGCTTCCGTGCCCGCAGCGCCACGCGCTGCAACGCCTGAAAAGGATTGGGGCCCGACCAAGACCATCACGGTGCGCGAAGCCTTGCGCGATGCCATGGCCGCCGAAATGCGCGCCGATGCGGATGTATTCCTGATTGGTGAGGAAGTCGCGCAATACCAGGGCGCTTACAAAATCAGCCAAGGCTTGCTGGAAGAATTTGGCCCGCGCCGCGTGATGGATATGCCCATCACCGAACATGGCTTTACCGGCATGGCGGTGGGGGCTGCCTTCACGGGCCTGAAGCCCATTGTTGAATTCATGACGTTCAATTTTTCCATGCAGGCGATTGACCAGATCATCAATTCCGCCGCCAAGACCTTGTATATGTCAGGCGGGCAATTGGGCTGCCCCATCGTGTTCCGTGGCCCGAATGGCGCGGCTTCGCGCGTCGCGGCGCAGCATTCGCAATGCTACGCTTCCTGGTATGCGCATTGCCCGGGGTTGAAGGTGGTATCACCTTGGTCAGCGGCGGATGCAAAGGGACTGCTACGCGCCGCCATCCGTGACCCCAATCCGGTGATCGTGCTGGAAAATGAAATTCTTTATGGGCAGAGCTTCGAATGCCCGACCGCGGATGATTTCGTGCTGCCGATTGGCAAGGCGAAAATCGAACGCGAAGGTAGCGATGTGACCATCGTTGCCTTCTCCATCATGGTTGGCATGGCGATGCAGGCGGCGGAAAAGCTCGCTGAACAAGGGATCAGCGCGGAGGTGATCAATCTTCGCTCCATCCGCCCCCTGGATACAGAAACCATCGCGGCTTCCGTGCGCAAGACCAATCGCCTGGTGACGCTGGAAGAAGGCTGGCCCTATGCCGGCATTGGCGCGGAGGTTGCCATGCAGATCATGGAAACCGCCTTCGATCATTTGGATGCGCCGCCGGTGCGCGTGACGGGCGTGGATGTACCCATGCCCTATGCCGCCAATCTGGAAAAACTCGCGCTGCCGCGCCTGGAACAGGTGGTGGAAGCGGCGCGCAGCGTCACCTATCGCCGGTAAGGGAGAAGCACCATGGCCACGAATATTCTGATGCCCGCGCTTTCGCCCACCATGACGGAAGGCAATCTGGCGCGCTGGTTGAAGCAGGAAGGCGACCGGATCAAGGCCGGCGATGTGATTGCGGAAATCGAAACCGATAAGGCGACGATGGAAGTGGAAGCGGTGGATGAAGGCATTCTGGGCCGCATCCTGGTGCCCGCTGGCACGCAAGCCGTGAAGGTGAATGAAGTGATCGCGGTTTTGGTTGAAGCCGGCGAAGCCGTGCCCGCCGCCGGCGCCGCGCCAAAAGCCGCTGCGCCTGCACCAGCCGCTGCTCCGGCGCCGGTTGCGGCACCTGTTGCTGCCGCACCCGCGCCTGTTGCCGCGCCAGCATCGGGTGATCGTGTTTTCGCGAGTCCCCTCGCGCGGCGCATGGCCGCACAAGCTGGTGTGGATATCAGCAAAATCGCCGGTTCCGGCCCTAATGGGCGGATTGTGAAGGCGGATGTGGATGCGGCGCTGTCGCGTGGCCCGGCACCCGCTGCTGCTGCCGCGCCCGCTGCTGCGCCTGCGCCCGCCGCCGCCCCGCGCCCCGCCGCGCCGGTCGCCATCACCGCGCCACATACCGCCGTGCCCAATAGCAGCGTGCGCAAGGTGATCGCGCGGCGCCTGTCCGAATCCAAGGCAACCATCCCGCATTTCTATGTCAGCACCGACGTGGAAATTGATGCGCTACTGCAAATCCGCGCTGATTTGAATGCGCGGAGCCCCAAGGATGGCCCCGGCGCCTACAAACTTTCGGTCAATGATCTGGTGATCAAGGCAACGGCCGTCACATTGCGCCGCTTCCCCAATGTGAATGCGATGTGGACCGAAGATGCTATTCTGCAATTGCATGATGTTGATATCTCGGTCGCGGTATCCATCCCCGATGGGCTGATCACGCCGATTGTGAAGGGCGCCGATATCAAGGGCCTGGCTGCCATCAGCAATGAAATGAAGGATTTGGCCGCGCGTGCCAAAACCGGCAAGCTGAAGCCAGATGAATTTCAGGGTGGTGGCTTTTCCATCGCCAACATGGGTATTTATGGCGTGAAGGATTTCGCCGCCATCATCAATCCGCCCCAGGCCGGGATTCTTGCAGTATCCGCCGG
>JADCEX010000085.1 GCA_020249825.1 Roseomonas sp. | reverse complement strand
AGCGTGTTTGGCCGCCGCCCATGGATGGGCAGGGGCTCAATCCCTTGTTGCAGGATCTTGGCCTCGCTTTGCATCCGCCGATGCTTTACCTGGGTTATGTCGGCTATGCGGTGACTTTTGCCTTTGCGGTGGCGGCGCTGCTGGAAGGGCGTGTGGATGCGGCTTGGGGGCGTTGGGTGCGGCCCTGGTCCTTGGCGGCGTGGTCATTCCTGACGCTTGGCATCGCGCTTGGGTCCTGGTGGGCCTATTACGAATTGGGCTGGGGTGGCTATTGGTTCTGGGACCCGGTGGAGAACGCATCCCTGCTGCCCTGGCTGATTGGCACGGCGCTGCTGCATTGCGCGATTGTTGTGGAAAAGCGCGAAAGCCTGAAAATCTGGACCGTGCTGTTGGCAATTTTGGCCTTTGGCATGTCCTTGCTGGGGGCATTTTTGGTGCGCTCTGGCGTGTTGAACTCCGTGCATGCTTTCGCCAATGATCCGGCGCGTGGTGTCTTCCTTCTTGGACTGCTGATGATTTATGTGACCGGGGCCTTGGCGTTGTTCGCTTGGCGCGCGCCGCGGCTGGGTGGCACTGGCATTTTTGCGCCGATTTCGCGCGAAGGCGCGCTGGTGCTGAATAATCTGCTGCTTTGTTCCATTACCGCCGTGGTGTTGGTGGGAACGCTTTGGCCGATGTTCGCCGATATCCTGTTTGGTGCGAAAATCTCGGTCGGCGCGCCCTTCTTCAATGCGGCGACAGCGCCGCTGGCGATCCCGCTGGTGGCGGCCATGGCGGTGGGGCCGCTGCTCGCTTGGAAGCGCGCTGATCTGGCGGGGGCCTTGCAGCGGCTTTGGTGGGTTGGGTTGCTGGCGGTGGCGGCAGCTTTCCTGACGCTATTTTTCGCGGGCTATCATGTCTGGCCGGCGCTTGGCTTTGCCGCGGCCGCCTGGCTGATTGCCGGGGCGGCTGCGGATATTCTGGACCGCGTCGCGGCCTTCCGCAGGCCATCCCAGGCCTGGAATCGGGCTCGCGGGCTGCCGCGCGCTGCCTGGGGCGGTGCCATTGCCCATGCCGGCACGGGCGTGATGTTTGCGGGCCTTGCGGGGATGGGTTTGGCCACCGATGCGCTGGTGGAACTCAAGCCCGGCCAATCAACGCGGCTGGCGGGCTATGAATGGCGGCTTGAGAGCATTCGCGATGTGCAGGGGCCGAATTGGACGTCTCGCCGCGCCACCATCACCGTGCTGGCGGATGGGCAGGTGGTGACGGTGCTGACGCCGGAAAAACGCTTCTTCCCGGTGGCGCGCATGCACACCACCGAAGCGGCGATCCATACCAATACGCTGCGCGATCTTTACGCGGTGCTGGGTGATGAGCGTGATGGCGGCGGCGTGGTGCGGCTGCATCACAACCCGCTTGCGCCCTGGATCTGGTTTGGCGCGGGCATCATGGCGCTTGGTGGCGGGCTATCGCTTTCTGACCGCCGCATCAGGGTTTCCGCGCCATCCCGCAAGGCCGCACCCGCCCCGGCATGAGTGACGCAGCTTCCCCCAAGCGTCCGCGGCGCTGGATGCTCTATGCGCCGCTGGGTATCGCTGCGGCGGCAGGCGTTGGCTTTTACGCCATGCTGCAGGGCTTGCAGGATGGCAGCTATGATCCGCGTGGTGTGCCCTCCGCACTGCTTGGCAAGCCAGCGCCTGATTTCAGCCTGCCGCCGCTTGAAGGCTTTGACCTGCCGACGCTGACCGCGGCGGATTTGCGCGGGCCTTTGCCCGGGCCGGTGCTGGTGAATTTCTGGGCGTCCTGGTGCGCGCCCTGCATCATTGAACACCCGCAATTGATGCGCTTGGCGCGCGAAGGTGTGGCTGTTTACGGCATCAATTACAAGGATCGCGTGGCGGAAGCGGGCGCCTTCCTCAGGCGGCACGGCAACCCCTATCGGCGGCTAGGGCGTGATGAACCTGGGCGCACCGCGATTGATTGGGGCGTCTATGGCGTGCCGGAGACCTATTTGCTGGACCGCCAGGGCATGATCCGCTGGCGCTGGGCCGGGCCCATCACCACCGATACTTTGGAGAATGAATTGCGCCCCCTGCTCCGGAGATTCGCGTGACGCGCTGGATCTTCTTCTGCCTGCTGCTGGCGCTGCCCGCCTGGGGCGCGGTAGGTGACCCAAATGAAAGGCTGGCCGATCCCGCCAAGGAAGCCCTGGCGCGGGAGATCGGGCGCGAATTGCGCTGCCTAGTTTGCCAGAACCAATCCATTGAAGACAGTGATGCGCAATTGGCGCGCGATCTGCGCCGGCTGGTGCGTGAACGTGTCGCGGCCGGAGAGGATCAGGCGGCGGTGATCAGCTTTGTGCATCAGCGCTATGGCGATTTCGTGCTGCTGCGCCCGCCCGTGACGGCAGCGACATTTCTGCTTTGGGCCACACCCTTCCTGGCGCTGGCGGGCGGCATTGCCGTGATTATCCTGCGTCGCCGCCGCGCGGTTGCGGAAGCGACAGCGCTTTCACCTGAAGAAGCACGGCGCCTGGCTGAGCTTGATCGCGGCACGGCATGATCTGGATTGCAATATTGCTGCTGGCGCTGGCCGCCATGGTGCCGATTATCGCCACGCTGTTTCGCCCGGTGGTGACGCGCGGGCGACGGGAAGCGGATTTGGCGCTGTATCGGGCGCAATTGGCGGAGCTTGAACGCGAAGCCGCGGCTGGCAGGCTGGAAGGCGAATCGCTCCGCGCCGCGCAGGTGGAAGTGCAGCGCCGATTGCTTCAGGCGCCGGAAGAAACGACACCGAATACACGTGGGCGGGCACTCGCTTTTCTGCCTTTGGTGTTTCTGTTGCCCGCTGCGGGGATTGCGCTTTACCTGGTGCAGGGCGCGCCGGACATGCCTTCGGCCCCGCATCGCGAAAGGGCCGAGATTGCCGCGCGCGATGATGCGCTGCTGAACCAGCTCCGCGAAAGACTGGCCGGGCTTGACCCGATGAGCGAGACGGCGCGGCAGGGTTTTGTCATGCTGGGCGATGCGGAGCGCACCCGCGGCAATGGCGCCGCCGCCGCTGAGGCCTGGCGCCGCGCCCTGGCGGCAAGGTTTGATGTGGAATTGGCGGGCGATCTGGTGGAGATGGAAATCGCGCGCGGTGAATTTGTCGCGGCCGGCCCCATCCTGCTGCGCGCCTTGGCGGAAGCGCCGCGCGAACCGAAGCTGCGTTTCCTGCTGGGTGTGATTGAGGCTGAGGCCGGCCACCCGGAACGCGCGCGCGCGACCTGGCGCGCGCTGCTGGCCGATAGCCCGCCGGATGCGCCCTGGCGCGCGCTGGTGGAGCGGCGCTTGGGGGCTTTGCCGTAGCTTTTGCGCCTATAGCAGATCACGTTCAGATGGAAAATCTGAACGTGTGAAGATGCTTGAAAAACAACGACGTAGAGCGTGTTGCGTGAACCCACGTGAACGCAACATGCTTTAGTGGTGCGATTCATGCTGACCTATCCCCTGCCCAAAAAGCACCCGCTCACCCTTCAGGGTGAGTTGAACAGCGCAAGCACAGATGCCAGGTCGGCGCCGCCGACAAGAATAACATCATCACCGCTGCCACCGATCAGCGTATCCGCGCCAGCGCCGCCCAGGATACTGTCATTCCCGGCGCCACCATGCATGAAATTCGCAGCATCCGTGCCGATCAGCGTATCATTACCGCTACCGGAAATGACCGCTTCAAATTCAGTGAAGCTTTCGCCACTGAAGTTGGTGAGGCCGGTCTGCAGATTGACCAGATAATTGCCGGTAAAGGCGCTTGTATCCAGCGTATCATTGCCGCTGCCGCCGACCCCGACATCAAGACCAATGACACCGTAGATATAGTCATTCCCGGCGCCGCCTTCGGCACGGTCAAAGCCGCCGCCGCCATTGAGCGTATCATCGCCAGCGCCGCCCAGGATACTGTCATCCCCGGCACCACCATCCATGAAATTGGCACCATCCGTGCCGATCAGCGTGTCATTACCGTTGCCGGAAATGACCGCTTCGAATTCGGTGAAGCTTTCGCCGCTGAAGTTGGTGAGGCCGGTCTGCAGATTGACCAGATAATTGCCGGTAAAGGCGCTTGTATCCAGCGTATCATTGCCGCT
>JADCEX010000084.1 GCA_020249825.1 Roseomonas sp. | reverse complement strand
CATAGCTGAACAGGGAACCAGCCACTGCATCATTGCCACGCATCGCAACCTCGACCAAATGCGAGGACAGTGAATCATAAATACGGAAATCAGGCTACGAATTTCAGCAGCCTGCTAGGCAGTGTTGGTCATTGGTTCCTGACCGAAGCCTTCCGCCTGGCTGATATGTCGGCGACCCAGCCGGTGAAGTTTCTTGATCTGGTCTGGGCCAGCCTGATGGGCTGGCTGGTCTTCAGCGAGGAACCGGCGCTGACAACCTATGCCGGCGCGCTGGTGATTTTCCTGGCCACCACCTGGATTGCGCGGCGCGAAGCACGGCGCTGAATCAGCCCAACAACAAATCCCGCGCCGCATTGATGCGCGCGGCCAACCACGCGCTGCCACCCTGATCGGGATGCGCCGTTTTCATCAGGCGCCGATGCGCAGCACGTATCGCATCCTCATCCGCGCCTTCCTTCAAACCAAGAATATCAAGCGCTTCTTCCCGTGTTATCGCAGCGCTGCGCGGTTCGGCGGCAGGCTCACTGCGCCATTCTGGATGGGCGCGATCAAGCCAGGCTTCCAGCAGCGCCACGGAATCAATATCCGCGATTTGGCATTCTTCCAGCAGCAACAGAAGCTCCGGCAGGTCAAGCGCTGCCAGATCGCGCCCGGCGAATTGCCCTGCCTTCACGCTGCCCGTCATGCGCCCGCTATCATGGTCAAGCGCCATGATCAGAAAGGCGGTCTCCACACTATTCGCCGCGCCGGTTTGCGGCGCCGGGCCGCCAAAGCGCTTATTGGTGCGCCAACGCTGCGCCCATTGCAGCAACAAGGGCAGGAAGAAAGCGAGCGCGAAAATCGCCTGCTGCCCGCGCGCGGTGAAAAGCCCCAGCAGCAGGATCACCGCGCCAATTGCACCCAGCACCACCGCGCCGAATTGCTTCACACGCGCGACCGGCGCATTGGCAAAAGCCCACAGCAACAGGAAAAGCAAAAACAGCGCGCCCGCGCCAAGGGCAAGCCAAGTCATGCGCCGGCCTTGGGTTTGGGCAGCAAGCCCGCCACCTGCCGCGCCGCCGCACCCGGCAGCCGCGCCAAGGCGCCCTGCCCACCCGCCGCATAAACCGCAATGGCGCGCAGCAAATCGCGCAATTGCCCAATCGCCGCCGAATCAAAGGGCAGATAGGCACCGCCCGTCAGCCGCGCGATTTGCCGAAACACCGCCCCCGCCACGGGATCAGCACCTTCATGGAAAATGAAAGCCTGAGTGCCGCGAAGGCCGAGCTCACCAGCCGTGTGGCAAAGCGCATCGGCATCTTCTTCCATCGCATCGCCGATGAAAATCAGCGCCCTGATCCGCTCACGCTTCGTCTCATCCAGCGCATGATTCAGCACGGCCTGAATCTGAGTCTTGCCACCCAGGCAGGCAACGCCCGAAAGCCGCCGCGCCAAATCTGCCGCATCCTTCAGGAAAGGTGTCGCACGGAACTCACCAAAGCCGCGGTAATAGGCCAAGGATATCGCAAGCCCACCAATTCCCTGCGCCGCCTGCAACATCTCCGCCGTCAGCCCGGCAGCCTGATCCCAGGTACGTTCCCGCGATGCCGTGGCATCTATCGCAAAAATCAGCCGCGCTACCGTCGCGGGCGCCGTCCGCAACGCCGGCACACGCGCCGCCTGATCCAGAAAGGCGGCCACGGCAGCGGAAGGGGCGCGCGGGGCAGGGGGTTTGCTCATAAGGCGGATGTGGGGGTGGGGCGAGCCGGTTAAAGGCCACAAGGGGCTTTGCCCCTGGCGCGGATCAGGCGAGCGGGCTCCGCACCCAGGCGGTGTCAGTCGCCACCGTCACCCGGCGCAAGCGCGCCACTATTGCGTCCAGCTCCTCTGGCCGGGCAGAGCTGCTGACCAGGGTTGCCAATATCGCCACCTGCCCATCCTGCAGCGCATGCTGTTCCCACCCCGCCACTGGGAAGCCGCCCGCCGAGAGCGCCTGGCTCAGCGCCTCCCGCGCTGCCGCCACCGCTGATTCGGGCACGGTGATTGTAGCGCGCCAGAACCTTGCGGACAAATTGACAAGCGGTTCCGCACCCCTGTCCGCAATTGATCAGCCGGGTCTTTGAGCAGCAAAAAGGGGGCCTCAAAGGCCCCTTTTTGATACCCATCGCGTTGCCCGTCACCGCGCCTCATGAGCATCAGCAGCCGCTGCCGTGGCCAGGGTGGTGCCGCGCGGCACCAGGCGCACGGGCCGCCCCAAGCGCGCCACCACCATGCCCAGGGACGCATGCTGCGCGGCCGCGCAGGGCCAGCCGAGAGCCTGAGCCTCAGCGTCATCCACCGCGTAGCCAAGCTCAATCTCAGCGCCCTCAGGCGCCTTAGCCGCCAGCGCCAAAGCCTCATCAGCCGATCGCCGCTGGAACGCGTGTAGCGCGCGGAGTTCCGCCATCACGCCTGCCGGCACAGGGTTACGGCCAGCACACCAGGATTTAACGGTGTCCAACCGCACGTCGTGCAGCGCAGCCGCTTCGGCCTGGGAAAGACCGACGCGAAACAGCAAAAGGCGGTAGGGGGTCATCCGTTACTCCTCCAAGGCTTCTGCCGCGATGGCCTCGTTCATCACGAAGCCGGTCAGATAAGGCAGGCCCGCGGGGATGCCCGTTTCGCGGCTGGTGCGGCGCGTGATGCGCCAGCCCATCCATTCGGCGGTCGTCTTGGCGATGGCGTCAGCAAGGCTCGCGCCGTGATGCATCTGGCAATTCACCCCATCCGCGAAGTGGCGCCCGTAGCGGCTATCAAGGAAGGCGCGTACCGCGTGCGGGTCGGTATCGGTGGCTTCCCGAATGGCCTTGGACGCGATTGGCCAGGCGGCAGAGGCGTGTTCCGCCATGGTGCCCCAGAAGCCCCAGTCTTGGTTATCGGTGGCGGGGATCGTGTTGCGCGTCATCTCAAGCCCCCTCACCCTTAACCGCTTCCGCCGCCGTGGTCAGCGCTTTGACGAGCTCCCAGTCACTGCCTTCTCGGGCACACTCACACGCCAGCATCCAGAAGTGCGAAACGTCGAATTCACAGACATCCTCGCCATCTATCTGGATAGAGATACCACCCCAATTCCCCACGGATTTCGCCAGCCTATCGCCGCTTCGTGCCAGCCAGATCAGTCGCCGAGCCGCAGCATTTACAGTGCGGTGGGTCCACTGACCGTCAATCGATTTTTGTAGGTCGCGATATAATGCGCGGTTGGCGGTACGGGTAATGATGATCTTCATCTGGGCTATCCCCTCATGCGGCGGACCATTCCGCTGCGATGCGCATTCTATACACGTGCGGTGTATCGCACGTCAACAAAAAAAAGTGGCGCCGCGCCAAAAAATCGGAACGGCGCCACCCATCCCCTACTTACCCGTGTTGGATATCAGCAGCTCTCGCACGCGCTGCGTCTCTTTCCCGGTGCGGTAGCCCATGGCGTAGGTGGTCTCCACCACCTCCATCTCGAACCCGGCGAAGCACTTCCGCACGCCGGGATGGTCATTGAGCGACAGGATAAACCGCCCTTTGATCCCCCTCAGCAGCTCAGCCAGCCGGGTGAATTCTTCCCGGCTGAAAAGCTCCGCGCCATAGACGCCCTCACACCCCCAATAAGGCGGGTCCAGGTAGAACAGCGTCTCAGGCCGGTCATAGCGCGGGATCAGCTGGTCATAGGGCAGGTTTTCAATCACCACCCCGGCCAGGCGTTCATGCACTTCTTCCAGCACCGTCACCAGCCTCGGCAAGTTGAATTTGCCGGGGTTGGTCAGGCTGACCTGGAAGGTCCGCCCGGTCACTTTGCCACCCCAACTCACCCTTTGCAGGTAAATGAAGCGCGCCGCCCGCTCCAAATCGGTCAGGCTGGTCGGTTCCAACGCCATCAGCCGGTGGAATTCCTCCCGGCTGGTCAGGCGCCATCTCAACATATCCAAAAACGGCTCAAAGTGCCGTTGCAGCACCCGGAACAGATTGGCCACATCGCCGGATAGATCGTTGATAGCCTCAGCCTTGGCCCGGAAGGGACGACGCAGGAACACGCCGCCCATCCCGATAAATGGCTCCACGTACGTCGTGTGCGGAATCACCGCGATGCGTTCGATAATCCGCTTCGCGAGTAGTTTCTTACCCCCCATCCACGCGGCCACAGGGACCGCAGGGCGAGCAGGCGTGAGTTCAGGCGTTAACATCAGCAGACCTTTGGAGTATGCACCCCATGCCGGCCCGGCTGGGCGGGGCGGGTTTTCCCGTGAGAGGTCGCAACTCTCGGTTCCAGGCCGTGACAGCGGCCAGGACCCCCGCCTATTTTTCAGGCGGGGTGCCATTCACGAAAATCAGCCAGGCTGCGCGGGCAGCCGCACCCAAACGCCGGCAGCCAGGCCCGCAGCGGCCGCGCCCAGCACCAGGCCAAACAGCAGGCCATCCGCACCATGGATCGCGACGGCCAGCGAGGCGCCGGCGGCGACAAACGCCGCGTCCTGCACGCCATCCCGTGCGGCAGCCCAACCAGGTGCGCGCCGATAATCCGGCAATTCCTTCGCCACCGCATAGCCCAGCGCCGCGATGGCAAAGGCCCACACGGCGGGCAGCAGGAAGGCCAGCGCACCCGCCAGCGCCACGCCGATCATTGCATGCGCCAATTGCGCAGCGGCCCAGGCAAACCAATCCGCCTTTTGCGCGCTGGGTCGCGCCAATTCATCCAAAATCAGGCGAAGCTTGCCGTTCATGTGATGGCCGCCGCCACGGCGAACACACCATCAATTTGTTCATCGGTGGCGATATTCGCCTCCACCACCAGGCCAAACAGCGGATCAGACCGCAGCATGCGCGTGATGCCGGCGAATTTCAGTTCCGCTGCCAACTTGGCCTCGGCGGGCAGGCCCGCGATGGCCTGCGCAAAGGCTGGCGGCATGATGCGCTGGCGCACGGCGGCCATCGCCTCCGCATGCGTGATGAAATTCAGCTTCCACGCCGCCAGCATGAATTGCCAAAAACTCACATCGGTGGGCGGCGGCGGCTCAACTGGCGGGAGCACGGGCGGAGGCGTTTCCGGCTCAACCGCGAGCGGCGGGGGCTGCAATTGCACGGACCAGGCCTCGCCATTCCAGATAATCACTTCACCTTCGGCAACCACTGGCGGTACGGTCGCTGTGGCAAATGCGGGGATCAACCAGTCACCCGGCACAATGGGGTTCGGATCAGCCTTTGTGGCGCCAAGAAAATCGCCCGTCACAGGATGATAGCTGTAGATATCCATGCTGTTTTCCCCTTCTCAAAATTTGATGCAGGCAAGAAGCGCGATGTTCCGCGGCCGGTTCTCAGCACCGCCAGTGTTCGCGATGGTGATGCCGGTCTGCTGCGGGCTAGTCAGGTGCGAGGTATTGCTCGTCAGCCCACCAAGCAGCGAATATCTGGACGCTGCACTGTTCGTCGGATTCACAGGTGCACTAGAACCATAGTAATCACCGCCGCCGCCATTATTCACGCCACTCCAATGTTGGTGGCCGGCATCGGATACTGCGTGTCCGTGGCTTAGCAGCTGACCATTCTGGAACGTGCCAATCCCGCGACCAGCATCAGCACCGCGCCCATCGTCAAATCCGCGAATAAACTCACCGCGTAAGTCCGGTATCCTGAATGTTGTGCTTCCATCCCCTTGGCTAAATGCGCCGGTCGGCCCATTGGCCGCCACCCAAGCCGCATCTGTCACTAAATTGCCGGACGCTTGCGCCACAGCCCATAAATTGAAAAAGGTCGCGCGGCTGATCAGCGCGCCATTCGCCTTTAGCCAACCCGTCGGCGCTGTTGTACCTGGGAAGTGCAGGATAGACCCGACCGGCAACTGATCACCGCTGGACAGCGCCACCCATGCACCGACACCGTCGGACACCAGCGTCACGCTGGCCCATTGGCCGGACAGCACCACGGATGTGGCACCTTCAATCGTATCCGAACCGGCGCGCTGCACCGTGACGGCATTCGCGGTGCTGTCCGTTTTCTCAATCTGATAGCGGATCGGCCGGCCGCCCAGCGCATTTGCCGCCGGCAGCGTGATGGTCCGCGCGCCGCCGCTGGCATTCACCAGCACCAGGCCAGCATCATCCACGCTCAGCGTGGTGTTGGCCGAAAAACTGCCGAGGCCACCACCAAACAGCCGATCAAGCGATTTCCGCACCTGGGCCAAATCAGCATTGGAAGCGGTGATGCCACCGCGCAGGATCAGGGCCATCAATTCCTCCTGCACGGAATTGAACCACTCAAAGCCCGGCGTGGTCGCGGGCGTCCCGCCGCCCGGATTTCCGCCGCTGAAAAACCCAGGGGCACCAGGTGAAACCGGCGGCGCCGGCATGGTGGCGACCGCTGAGGATCGAGTTACGCGCTGCATGGTGTGTTTCCTTTACGCATAGCTGAAAATCGGCACGGTATGCGCCGGGGCAAAGCGGCGGATCGCGCATTCATAGGCACCGGTGCGCCATTGGCTGAGCGGTGTTTCGCAGCCATCTTCGCAGGTGAATTCCACCACCAACTGCGCGCCACCCGCCACCTGGAAGGCATGCGCCCAAGCCTCATCCAGCAGCGGCGCTTCGCAGGCGTCTTCGCAGTCATGCGGGGTGAATTCCGTCAGCGTGACGTTATCGCCAAGGCGCGCCGCCAGGCCGATGATGGCGGCAGGTGTCGGCTCAAACCGTTCAATCAGCCGCGCCAGAATGCGCGCGCGGCGTTCCGCAACGGTCGCCACATAGCGCTGATCCGCCGCGCGGGTGGTAGGGCCGGTGGTCGCCGGGGCGGATGGCAGAATAAGGCTGCTTGCTGCATCGCCGACCTCCACCTGCACACCAAATATGTCGAGGTCAATTTCACCAGCGGTGAAACCAGTAAAGTTCAAATCCATCCATGCGCTGGAAGACGGGCTGGGCGTCACCTGCCCAAGCACCCGCCGCCAAGCCCCGACCTGAAATTGGGCGATCAGATTGCCGGTTGGAAGGCCGAAATCGCCAGCATCAACCCTGATTTGCGTCAGATTACCCAGGCTGCGGGTGAAAACCCAAAAACTGATGGTGTTTGGCGTATTGGCCGGAACGCCACTTGTCGGAAATCGCAGCAGCAGTACATCACCGTTATTAGGTCCAACCCATCGCACCCTGGCCGCGCGGTTTAACCCGTCAAGGCTTTGGGCGAAGTTCGGCGTCAGGCTGGCTACAGCAGTGCCCTGCGCTTGTATCCACGCCCCAGCCACCGCAGCCTGATAATAGGGCTGTCGCACATAATTCGTGGCCGCCGCTTCCACCAACACCGCTTCCGTGCGCAGGCCCGCCGCATCAAACAGATAGCGCGGTTCATCCACCGCCGCTTCGCGCAGCACGCCCGCGCCATCAAAGTACCAGGCGCGCGATGCTCGGCTGAAGCTCTCATTCGGGTAGCATTCATCGGGCAGGCCAAGCGCGCGTTCCCAATCGGCCAGCATTTCCGCTGTACGCGCCGGGTCACTTTCCGCCAGCAGCGCTTCCACGCGGCCATCCACCTGCGCCAATTCCGCCGCAGGCACCGTCAGCAGCCGTTCCAGAACAGAACCAGGCTCCCGCGCCAGCGCATCACCTGGCGGCAGCAGGGCCAGAAGTTGGGAAAGATAGGCGCTGCTATCCATCGGTCACGCCCAGGTGACGGCGCCAAGCGTGGCGATGGTGCCCGCAGGCAGGGTGATATCGGCGGCGGGTGCCACCAGCAGATGCGCCACTTCGCCCAGCGCGCCGCTGATGGCGGCCGAGATACGCGATACGCGGATGGTGCCGCCGGGCTCTGCTTCCCGCACGAAGAAATCAGCCAATTCGGCCAGCACCGCCGCGCGGATTGCCGCCGTATCCACCGCCAGATCAATCGTCAGCGCCACGGCCTGCGTTGCCGGGGCGAAGGCCGTCACCGCAGCCGTCACGGGCCGGCGCGCATCCAGCGCGGCCTGCACGGCTGCAACCAAGGGCGCGGCAGGGATCGCGCCACCTGTGGTGACAAACGCCACGCCAACCGTGCCGGCGCCCAGCCAATTCGGATAAACCCAAACGCGTTCCACACCGGCGACAGCCAGCGCCCAGGTCACATAATCATTGCTGGCACCGCCCGCCGGCGGTGATTGAATGCGCTGCAACAGCCGCGCGCGCAGGCCTGCATCGCTTTCCGCATCGGCGCCAGCGGCAAGGCCACCCGCCGCCACGGTCGCGCTGGGCGCAATGCCCGCCACCGGCGCCACCAGCGCCAGGCTGATCCCGGCCTGGCTATTGCCTGCCGCGCCCGCCACCCGCGCGGCCACATTGCCCGTGCCGCTGCCGCCGCCGGCGATGGTGACATCCGCCGCCAGCAGAAAGCGCGCATCATCGCCGCGCCGCAGTTCCGTATTCGCCGGCACCACCGCGCCGGGCGTCCCGGTGAAGGTAACGCTGCCCAATGCCGCCGTGGCGGTGATGCGCGTGATGCCCCAAATCGCCGCGTGGCGCGCCAGCACTTCATCTTCCGCAGTATCGGGCAGAATTTGCAGCGCCGCCCATTCAATGTGGCTGTGCAATTCATGGCTGGCGATGGCGATGGCGCGCACCAGCACTTCTTCCATGGAACGCCGCAGCCGCGCATCCGCACCGGGCAGCGCCACCGCAATTTCGGCGCCCATGCGATCACGAATTTCAGCGGGCGAAGGGCGGGCAAAGGGCATCTTCAGAGCCTCATTGTAAACTGGCTGGTTTCAATGCCGCTTGGTGTGGCGATCCGCACCGCAAGGCCAAGCACGCCACGCGCCACCCATTCGGCGGTCACCGAAACATCGGTGGCCAGCGCGGCATCCACCAACCAGGCCAGCGCTTCATTGGCGTAGTCTTCGGCGCGGCGGCGGGTTTCTTCGGTTTGCTTTTCGCGCCGCAGCAGCCACAACCGCGACCCGTAGCGATCTTCCGGGGCAAAGGCATCGCCCACCCAGCCGCGCCGATCACCTTCAGCACCATCATCAGGCCGCGCGCGCGCGTCGGTGAACAGCGAAAGCACAACAGCGGTTTGCAGCGCGTCATCCTTCGCCAGCGCGCCGGTGGCATTCAGCGCCAAATCCGCCGCACCCACGGTGCTGTTCCATTCCAGCGCGATCATGGCGCCATCGCCGGGCTGGGCCCCGGGCTCCCGCCATGCACGTGGCTGTTGTAATCGGCGCGCATGCCATTCATGGACATGCCACCGGAAGCCGCGCGGTCGCGGATATCGCCCAGCACATCCAAGGCGCCGGTCACTTCCACCAAAGGCGCTTCCAAAGTGATCTTAGTGTCGGCTTTGATGGTGATTTCATCACCCTCAATTTCAATCTTGCGGTCCGCCTTCAGCAGGATTTTGTGGCCGGTCTGATACGAATAGATGCAGACATCGCCGGGTTGCAGCCCGGTCGGGCGGTGGCGCCTGTCATCCACGCCAATGATCACGGGATGGTCGCGGTTGCCGCCGACGCACACCACCAGCACATCCGCGCCGGGCAGCGGAACAGCGGAAAATCCATAAGGTTGGATGCGTTCCACATTGTCCCGCACTTCGCCGGCCAGCAGCTTCACCTGGCTGCGCTGCAGGCCATCAGCATCATTCACCGGCCCAAGCGTGCCGCGCCCAATCGCCAGCATCACGCGGCGCTGCAAAGGGGCGATGAAGCGCTTCATTTCATCCAGCGTCATTCGGCCACCCGCTTCCAGGCGTCACGATCATTCTCGCGGGTTTCGATCTTGGTCTCGAAAGGCCCGCTTTCGCCGCCGCCGCCCTTGCCGGGTTCAGGCAGCAGGGCATAGGCATCCACGGGCGCGACTTGCAATTCCGTGACGGTGCCTTGTTCCGTCAGGCTGAACGTCACGTTTGAGATCAGCAATTCGCGCTTCAATTCCAGGAAGGCGTCTTCCACCCACACCTTTGTATTCGGCAGCCAAAGATTGCCGGAAGAACCGCGCCAGCCCGGCACGGTGTAGCGGACGCGCCGAGACTTCCCTGCCGCCACCCGCACTTCATGCGCGGCGCGATCCTGAAAGGTAACGCCTTCGCCCTGCGCTTCCGCCAAAATCACCTTCGGGCGGTGGCGGATGATGTCTTCATCAGTCGCGCGCGCTTCGCCCTGGCTGGCGGAAGTCTCGCCCTGCGCCTGGCCACGCACCACAACCAGGTTGTGGCGTTCGGCGACATCAAAGCTGCCATTGGCGCGCAGGATATTGCCATCCTTCCCGCCCAAGCGCAGCGCGCCGGCGGCTTCACCGCCTTCGCCCGCGCGCGTCAGGATCAGCGTGCCCAGGCCATCGCCGGTCGCGATCACCGCGCGTTCGCGTGCGGCCCGCGCAATGGCCTCCCACGCCGCTTCGCCTGGCTGGATCGAAAAGCGCGGGAAGGCTTTACCCAAATCCGCTTCCGCGCGCACTTCAATCCCATAGGGTTCGGCGATGCGCCGCGCCGCTTCTTCCAGACCGATATTCGCCCATTCATACGGGCCATCCACGGTCGCCGCGCAATCCACCAGATCAGCGGTGCGTTCGCGGCCGCGCACGGTCAACGTGTGGTTGGTGGCGTCATAGGCAACTTCCAGCGCATCCAGGAAGCCTTCCACCACGCCTTCACCTTCCAGCGTCAGCAGGAATGCCGCACCCGGGCGGATGCTGCGCGCGATCTGCGCGGCATCTTCCGCACCGGCCCAGCGTTCCGCCATTTCAATGGAGATCTCCGCCGCCGCCGCATCCAGCCCAAGGCTGCATTTCATGCTGCGCCAGCCGCGATAGGTCAGGCCATCCACGGTCAATTCCACGGTCGCGGCGATGGCGCTGCTCATACCAGCACCTCGATCGGCTGAGCGGCAGGCACGAAGCCCGGATGCCGCACGCGGTTGCGCGCGGCAAGCGCGGCGGCGCGGCCAAACACATCGGAAAGACTATCCCCATCCAGCCGATACGCGATCAGCGTGGCCGGCATCACGCCGGGCAATTCCAGCCGCTTGATGCGCGGCAGCGGCGCCGCACGCTCAGCCAGGTCGGCGGCACTGGCGGCGCGCAGGGCCACCAGGCGCTGCCACACAGCATCCCATCCCGCCGCCGCCACGCGGTCTGCCGCCGCCGCCAGCGCATCAGAAACCTTGTCCCGCGCTACCATGGCTTCATCGCGCGATGCCCAGGGCACCGCCGCTGCGGCGCGGGCAAATTCGCCGGCGAATATCGCCGCCGCCAGCACGGCCAGGCCTTCATTGGCCGCCGCCAATTGCTGGCGCGCGGGCGTGGTGGCGCCGCCGATCGGCGCCTTGACCAATTCCTGGGCGTTCAGCGCATCCAGCGCCGCGAAGGCGCCCTGCGGCGCCGCATCCGCGCCCCGCGTCAGTGCCGCGCGGCCACCCGCCAGCGCGGACACATCCCGCGCCGCCGAAGCCACCGCCAGCGGCACCGCCACATCGGAAACAATCGCCGCATCATTCACGGATGCCAGCGCGGAAACACTGCTTGCCGCACCGCCCACCAGCCCCGCATTGGAAAGCGCGCCTTCAATGGCGCCCGCGATCCCCAGCACGCTGGCCTTGAAGCTTTGGATGATGAAATCCGCCGCCGCGCGCATGAAGCGATACTCGGCATAGACGGATTGCGCGGCGGTCAGCAGCCGGTCAGCCTCATCCAGCACTTCGCCCAGGCTATCAATGCCCAGCACCGGCGCAGGCTTGGTGCCGGCCTTCTCTACCCGCAGCGAAACCCGCGCCACGCGCGCCTGGTTCACATCATGGCTGATGCGGCAATCCAGCACCACCACGCGCATCGCGCCCAGCCAGGGATGCAGCAGCGTCGCGGGTTCAGGGTCTGCCGCGGCGCGGGCGAAGGCGCGGGATTGCAGCACCACATCCGGCCCCACCAACAGGCCTTCGACAGAAAAGCTGCGGGTCTTTTGGCCAAGGTCTTCATGCCAGGCTTCATCGCGGCCTGGGAATTCATGCGTCACCCAGCGACGGGTGGCATTTTCTTCCGAAGACTGCACGTAGAACAGCAGGCCCCGCAAAGCGCCAGGGCGCAGATTGGCGCCCACCCAAGGCAGGGCAGAGGCAAGGCCGGCGATGCTGGTCAGTGCCTCGCTCATGGTGTCGCCAGCATCCCGCGCCGCACATTCAGCGCCATGCCATCATCCGCGCCGCGCTGCGTGACGGAAACACCGAAGCCTTCCGGCGCGCGGATTTGCACATCAAGGCCCGCTTGCACCCGCACGTCATTGGCCGGGGGCATCACGCCGCCACCCGCGCCATCCGGCAGGGCATTGTCGCCATAGATGGATTGGCGCCGCAGGCCATTGCCCCGGCCAGCATCGCGCGGTGAGGGCGCGGCGGGGGCGCTGCTGCCACCGCCGAAACCCGGCACGCGGTCCATCACCCAACTCAGCGCGTCCCGCACGGGCTGGAAGTAGCCCAGCACATCGGCGAACACCTTTTGAATGGTGCCGCCGATATTGGTGAAAACTTGGCCTACGCCATTCCAAGCCTCGATGATGAAATCAGCCAAGCCACCAAAGATGCGCTGTGCTTCCTGCATCTGTTCGGAATTGAGGAAGTTACGGAAGGCGTCACCAAGCCTCGACCAAAGCGCCTCAACCTTGTCCCAGTTCTGATAAAGCGCGACACCAAGCCCAGCGAAGAACGCCGTTGCCGCGATGAACCAGCCAGCCGGGGTCAGCAGCAACGCCACCGAAAGGGTTGTCATCGCCGCGGCGAGGGAAGCCAAGGAGGTGAGCAACCCACCGGAGAGTGCTAGCGCCACCGCGGCAAGGAAGGTTTCAAGGCCACCGAAGCGTTCCACCACCGGCGCCAGAACCCGCGAAACACGCTCAAAGACATTCGAAAGCCGATCAATGACCCCCGGTGTGTCCTCGGTTCCGACCACGAATTGCCGCACCGCTTCAAAGGCGCGCGTGATGCCTGCGCCAATATCCCGCGCCCATTGGTCCAGGCGCCCTTCGGTCTTCATCCTCTCAATCCAGGCTAGAACGTCTCTCAATTGGTCCTGAAGAAATTGGAATGGTCCTGACGTAGCGACGGCGCGCGTGAAGTTGGACCAGGCATCCGCCAAGTTGGAAAGCATGCCATCCCAGGTCTGCGCGCGGCGCCTCATCCCATCGGGTGCCACGCCAGCCATCGCCATCGCGGTAATCCGCGCAACCTCTGAACGGCTGTTTTTGTCAGCAGATGCGCGCATCTGGCGGCCATTCTCGATCCAGCTAAGCATCACCGCACGGCCTTCGGTGCGCGCCTGGATGCCATAGCGTTCGATGGGATCATTCTCGCCGCGTAGCACGGCATTCATGGCATTGATGGCCTGATCCAAGCCGCCGCCAAAAACCGAAGCCGCGTCGCCCGCCGCCTTCAGCGACATCTCGGCAGCTTCGCCACGAATGCCAAGCGTCTGTAATGAAACGCCCGCTCTCACGACCTCACCCACATTGAAAGGGGTTTGATTGGCAAACTCGGTCAATTGTTGAAGCCGTTCCTGGGCCGCTTCCGCGCTGCCCATCACGGTTTCCAGCGTCACCTGATAATTCTGAAAATCCGCCGCGCCGCGCACGAATTGCTGATTGAACAGAAACGCGCCACCCGCCGCGCCGATTGCCAGCTTGGCACTCAGCCCCGCCACCGCCCCCGCCGCATCCCGCGCGCGCCCGGCCACATTGCCCAGCGCACCGGCCAGCACACTGGCGCCACTCACATTGGATAACCGCTGCGCCGCCTGCCCCACCGCCAGCATGCCTGCCGCAATGCCACCAAGCCGCGCCTGCAACGCCGCCAAGGGCTGCGATGCGCGGTCAATCGCTTCGATCAGGATGGATAGTCGGAGGGAACCCGACATTTATATGACTACCTCGCGGCCATGCGGCGGTTCCATTCCACCGCGCGTTGCGTCAGGAACCGAAGCTCGGCGGCACTCCAGCGCTGCCATCCGGCAGCGAGCCCGAAGGTGCCCCAGACAATTTCGCAGCATTCTGGCCAGTCTCCTGGCCACGCTGCAAAAAACTGGTCGCGACCTCGGAGATCGCGAAGAAATCATCAATCGAAAGATTATCCACCTGCGCCCGCGTCAGGCCGGAACAGCTCGCGGTCAGCGCCAGGATCATGCTGCCGGTGCCACCGGCGCCGCCCGCATCCATCGCCGCCGCCATATCGCCCGCGCGCGGTTCGCGGAAGTCAATCTCCGCAATGCGATGCACTTCCGCGCCGGTTTCCGCGTTGCGCAGCACAATCGGTTCCTTGAGCGTGATCTTGATGGTGGCGCGCATCACAGCACTTCCTCAGCCGCAGGGCCTGAGAATTTCAGGGTGATGTTCCCGCCTTCGCCGTCCTTCATCGTCGGCGTATCCGTCAGGAAGGCGTCGTTGATCACGTAGCGCTGGCCCGTGTCGCATTCGAAAATCACCGTCACGCCCGCCAAGCGGCGCAGCGTTTCCAGCGACATGCCGCTGCGCAGCGTGGTTTCGCATTCGACCATGGCGGGCACGGTTTCTTCGGACCAGCCAACCACGCGGCCAACCGTGACGGGGTTGCGCTTGGTGCCACCCACATCCAGCGAAGCACCCTTGGCGGTTTCGATCACCTGCCCATTGGCGCGAATGGTCGCGCGGCCCAGGAATTGCGGCATGTCCCGTTCTCCTCAAATTACAGCAGGAATTCGATTTGCGCGGCCAGCACGCGGAATTGGTTGACCAGGTCAGGCGGCAGCAGCGCATCCACGCGGTTCGGGTCGCTCTGGCTCCGCACCACGATGATGTCCCGCTTGAATTGGTCCACGCCTTCGACCAGGCCCGCTTCTTCCCATTGCTTGAAGCGCGCGACAATTTCGGCCCGCAGCGTGCCCGGCGTCACCACATTCTGCCCGCGGGCAAAGGCCGTGCCGTCATTCGCCAGCTTGTGGCGCGGGAAGCGCAGCGCAATCATGGTGCGCAAATCGTAGCGGATATAAGACAGCGTCTTCACCGTCTCGATATCCAAATAACTGATGTCTTCCGCACCGGAAGGCGCGGTCTGGTAGGTGGTGATCACGCGTTCCACAAACACCTGGCCGGCATCATTCACCCGGAAGGTGCTGATGCCGTCGCGCAGCAGCAAATCGCGTTCCTGGAAGGTGAAGCGCTGGCTGATCAGCGGTGCCACCACCGTCGGCAATTGCAGCGTCTGCACCGGGCGGGCCGGGTCAATCGCCAGCGCGGGGATGCAGATGCTGGCAAGCTGCGCGGCCCATTCCCAGGGCGGCGTGGGCGAACCACGCATGCCGATGATGCTGACATTCGGCGAATTGCGGCCCGCGCCATAGGTCGTCAGCGTGCCATGCGCGCCGGATAGGCCCGCCCAGCCATGGCCATCGCGCTGCACCAGTGGCCCCCAATTGGTGGCCATGCGCGCTTCAAGCGCGGCCATATTCGTGGCGTCAGTCCAGGGCGTCACGAAATCCGTGAACCAGGTTTCCGCCACCGCATCCAGCGCCGTGGTCACCACGGGGTTTTGCGCGCCGGATGCCATGGCCACAATGGTCAGGCCGGTGCCTGGCGGCAGCACATCCGTCGCCAGGAAGGAATGGCGCACATCAATCGCGTTGCCAATCTCACCGCGATGCCGCGCCGTCAGTGTCACCACCGCTGCCGCGACCGCGCTGGTGACGGGCAGATCAAGCGCGGCGTTGATGGCGGCGCTGATCGCGGTGGCGATGGCGGTGGCCGCCGTGCCGGACGCGACCGGCACTTCAATGCGCCGCCCGCCAATCATCAGCGCGATCACGCCGGCGGCGGTGGCAGGCCCGGTGACCGTGATGGTGCCGGTGGCAAAGGTGCCGCCGCCAACATCATCCATGGCAATGCCAAAGACTTCCACCAGGGAAAGGTTGGCGAACCAGGCTTCAAACATATGGGCAAGGTTGCTGCCGCGCCCAAAGAAGGTGCGGGCCTGGGCCGCATCAATCACGCGGATCGGCACGCCCTGCGCGATGGTGCCCGTGGTCAGGCGCTGGCCCATGATCAGCACACGCGCGGGCCAATCATTCAACCCGCGCAAGGCGCGCGAATTGTCGAATTCCACATAGCTGCCGGGTACGCGGATGCTGTTCGGGATATTATTGAAGCTGATCGAACCGGACATCGGTTACTCCTTTTCGCCAGTGCGGCGCTTGGATGGCTGGGCCAGGACCACATCGCCATCGGCGATGCGGCGGCGCCAGTATTGGGTATCCGGCACTTCGGCCCCTTCTGCCGGCAGATGGCGCGGCATGGGCGGGCGGGCTTCCGGGTTGGCGACCAAAAGGTCAGGATGGGCAGGCTTCACGAACATCGGGGCGCCTCAGGGTGTTGGAAGGGTGACGAGCAGCACGGCATCGGCGCGATCGGCGCCGGATGTCGGGGCGGGAGGGGGCGTGGCGACATTGCCGAAGGGCGGAATGTCTTGGTCGGCATGGAAGGTGATGAAATCATCCAGGAAGGATGGCGGCGCGCCGGTGGCATCGCCAGCATCAATCTGCGGCACGCCCCAATCATCCTGGATTTGCACCGGCACATCGCAGACCAGGCCATAGACGGTGATGCCGTTTTTTTCGAAGACGGATGCGTAAAGGTTTTCGCAGCTCTGCACTTCAATCGGGCCAGCGGCGCCTTCAGGCACCCAGCGGTCCAAACTGGCAGCGGTGCAGACCGCCATTTCATAAGCGCCGATGGTGGCTTCATCGCCGCGCCGGCGCGCGCGCTCACCGCTGGCATTGGACGCCACAAGATAAACGCCGAAGGTGGTCATCACGCTGCCGGGCAGGCGCGCGCTGCGCTGCCAGCCCAGGAAGGCCACGTAAATCGCAGGCGCCATGGTCAGAATGCGCAGCAGCTCATCCGCGTCGAATTTTGCCGGCTTGTGATCCACTTCGCGCACGCGGCCCTGAAAGGCTTCGCGCAGGCGGCAGATGATGGCGTCTTCCAGCGCGCCGATCATAGCGGGCCACCCCAGCGATAGGCGCCCAAATCTTCATTCGCCAGGCCTGAGGTGCCCGGCTTGAAGCGCACCGCAGTGGTATCTTCCTGCGGTTCATTGCCGCTGGCATCAATGCCAAGATCAGCCTTGCCCGCGGCCACATCCTTCAGGAAGGCAATGGCCTGGTCGCGATCATGCCGCACCTGGTCGGTTGGCTGGCGGTCCCCGCCCAGGTGAAGTTCAAAGCGCGCGATGGCGGCGGAAAGCTTGACCAGCAGGCGCGGCACCGCTGAAAGCGGCAGCGTGTGCCGGGGCCTAAGGTAGCCATCCACGATATCGCCCGCGTCATCACAGGCGCGCTGCACCCGCGCAGTATCAACCTGGCCGAGCAAGGCCGGCGCAAGCTGCGCCACCTCATTCTGGCCGAAGCGGTCAATCAGATCCTGCGGGGTGCAGTAAGCGGTCATGGATCAGGCTTTGTCCTTGGCCTTATCGTCGGCCTTGGCCTTGTCCTTGGCCTTGTCCTGCTTGCCGGTGGAAGATGCGCCGGGGGACTCATCCCCATTGCCCCCCGGCGCTTCCTCGACCTCATCATCCACCGCGCCCAGGGCGATAAGGTCGGGGACCAATTCGCGGCGGATTTCAGCCACCGCGCCTTCTTCAATACGCACGCCATCAACATCAAGGTTGCGCAGCGCGCGGATTTTCTGGGTTTCCTGCGTCATGATCAGGCCACCGCGTTTTCAAAGTAGTAGCCCGCGTCATTCGCGGCGATCACTTCCTTGACGCTTTCACCCACGCGGATGCGCACGGAACCGCGCAGACCCATCTTGGGTTCATCCATCGTGCCCGCGATACGCTGGCCGAATTCCGCCGTGAAGCCGAAGGTCGGCTGGTCGGCATTCGCCATATCTTCGGAAATGAACAGCGCTGCGGCGTGCTTGCCCCAAACGCGGGACATGGTGGCCGCCTGGCCCTTACGCGCCGTATTCACGAAACCAGCGCCAACAATCACCCGCTGGACTTCGAAGAAAGAAGCCACCTGTTCGCGCGTGACAGCACCGGCATTCACCTGGTTACCCAGGATGGCGGTGACCATACGCGGATGCTGGCGAAGCTGCGTCCAGGTCGCCTGCCCAAACACCAGGGCATTGGGGCGGAACAACGGAACATCCAGCGCCGCCATAATGGCCTGCACGGGGTTGCTATTCGTGAAGTCAGACCATTGGCTGGTGCCGGAAAGCGTCACGCGGTTCGCCGCCGGATAAGTCGCCTGCGCGAAGACCAGGTTCGCCACGCGCACTTCGCGGTCCAACATCAGCAGGCTGGTCAGCAAGGACGTGGACTTTGCCATGGGCGAAATCAGGCCGCCGCTGGAAGGCTTTTGCATTTCCTCCCACGCGATCACTTCATCATTCGGCAGAATGTCATCCAAGCCGAAGTCAATGCATTCATCATTGACAAAGGTGCCGCCGAAATCGAGCACGGTGGGCTCAGCACGCCGCGCCACGCGAGTGGACACAAGGGTGTATGGGTCCACCGCAGAATAGCGCGTGTAGCGGAATTGCTTGCCGACGCGGCCTGTGCGGGGCAGCACCAGATCGGCAATCAGATCAACATCGCGGTTCTTATAGCCAATCGCGATGGCGGTCAGATTTGCATTTACGGGAAAGGCGGTCGTGGCCATCTGGGTGTTCCTTCTTTAACCTTGGACCGAGCCAGGGCTCAGCAGAACGCGGATTTGATCGCCGGCGGCCACAGCCGCATCCAGCGCGATACCGACATGGCGGTTATTGACGCCAGCGGCAGGCGCGGCGGCAACGCCACGGCCAACGCTGTCAGCGGTAACCAGCGCGCCAATGGTAATGGCGGCCCCAGCTTCCACCCAGGCGATGCCCTGCGTCATGACTTCCACACGCTCACCGGACGCAATGGTCAGGTCAGCATTGACCCCGAACACGCTCTCGGTCGCGGCGGCGGCCTGCACCACCGTATCGGCGGCAGAAAACCGCACGATGCGGTAAGGGTTGATGGCGCCACCAGCGGTGAAGCCCTTCATCAAAAGCGGGTTGCTCACGCAGCACTCCTTTTCGTGACATGCTCAACGGCGGCTGCCATTGAAACGCTTTGGCCCAAAGCCGCGCGTTCGGCCTGATAGGCTTGGGCGGCGGCGGCGATGGCGACGGGATCATCAGCGGCGAATTCAACCTGGCCAGCAGGCGCCACTTCGCGGAATTCCACCCGCGCAGGCAGCGCGGACAGAACAGCACGGAAGGCATCCAGCGGCGCTTCTTTCACGGTGGCATCGCCTTCGGTGAAGGAAATCTCACCGGCAACCGGCAGGCTGGCGGCAAAGGCCAGGATGCGCGGCACCACCCCTTGCGGGATGCGCGCTTCAGTCACCAGTTTTTCAGTGAAGGCCGCCATTTCAGCGGCGCGCCGCGCGGCATCGGCCTCAGCAAAGGCGGCTTCGCGCGCCTGCAAATCGCGTTCGCGCGCTTCAAGCGCGGCGATGCGATCCGCATCTTCCGTTTTTTCAGTCGGCACTGTCACAGTCTCCTGTTGCTTGTCTTCGGCAAAAGCGGGGGGCGGAATGGCGGCGGCGCGGGCGGCATCGGCTTCGCCCTGCATCCGCGCGACTTCATCCGTCATGCGTTGAACGGTTTGCGCGGGCAGCAGCTTCTCTGCCGCTTCCACGCCTTCCTTCGCGACCATCCAATCGCGGATGCCACGGAACAGCCCGCCAACATCGGCCAGCAGCCACGAAAGACGCCAACCGCTCACCGCGCCATCGGCAGCGAATTCCAGCGTCACCACATCCGCTTCATCCGCGGCGAAGGCGACATCGCGCAACCCCTTCACGGCAGGCGCGGCGGCACCCAGGAACCCGACATGCTTCAGATAGAAGGCGCCGGGCTTCGGATTGGATGGGTGGTTCGGCGTGTAGAAGGACGCGCTGATTTTCTTGAAGCGGCCCGCAGCCACCATCTCCGCAAAGGCGGGTTCCACCTGATGCGGTTCCGCGACCAGGTCGCCACCTTCGGCACGCAAAGCGCGCACCCAGCCATAGGCCGGCGCATCGGTTTTCGGATGGCCCACCACCAGCGGCGCTTCACCAAGCGCCGGATCATAGGCAGCGGCGGTCGCGGCCAGATCGGCCTCTCGAAATTCCAGCGCACCGCCCTGCATGGGCTGGTGGATGCCGGCGCGGAAGATATGGAGCTGCTTCATCACCGCCTTACTGGCGGTTCTGGCTTGCAGAAATTATGCGGACAGTCGTCCGCACGGCGCGCATCCCCGCGCGCGCGCGACCCGCGCCTGAGACCTGGCGCGATTAAGAGCGAATAAGAGCCTTAAGAGCGGGGTCAGGCGCCTTTAAAACCGCGTGACGCCCGGATGCTGCGCCGTGGCCGCATCCCCGCCTGTAGCGCGCCCGTAGCGGGTTCTTCATGCGCCGCGCATCGCGCGCCGCGCGTGGTCCTGAAAGATGGCCATGATCTCCGCGCGGTCCGCATCCGACACACCAAGCCATGGCCGCGCGGGGATGCTGACGCTGCGCGCGAAAACACGGGTGCGCCCAAGCCGGAAGGCAAGCCGCCCGGCAGCCTTCGGGCGGATGGTGCCGCCGAATTGATGGATGGCGGCGTAAATCACATTGGTGCCAACCACCACGCGGTTGCCATCAACCTTGCGTGAAAGGCTGCCCAGCAGCCGCCCGGTTTCACGCAACATTGAACCGCCGCGCTTCGCGGCCGCGTAGCCAGGGTTCAGCTTTGGCCAGGCCACGCCATCCGGCGATTGTTCCGCCGCCGCGCGTTCCTGGGTGGACAGGATCATGGCTTCGCCGATCTCGGCCATCGCAGCCTGCGGGCGGCGCATGATCGCGGAAAGGCCCTGGATGGCATCGCGGAATTCGGCGGTGTTGATGGTGATGCGCACGCCGGTCATGGTCAGCAATACTCCTCAACCGCCGCGAGCAAGGCAGCCCAGGCGCGCTTGTCGCTTTCCGCCTGCACGGGGTCCAGCGCGCGAATGACAGCATCATTCGCGATGGCTTCCGGATTCTTCAGGCCCATCCTATCGGCGGCGTAGCTGTATTGCGCCGCCCAGACCGCGACGCGGATATCCACGTAGTCCACGGCATTGACCGGGACCAGCGCGTAACCGAAGCGGCGGAGTAGGGGGCGGAGCAGTTTCATGATGGATTTCCTTGACTGCTGAGGTGGTGATGGGTAATGAAAATGCTTCGTGACCGCTTGTAGGGAGGCCAACCCTCGTCAGCATCGGCGGAGCGGAGGGGTCTGGTTGGCAGCGCCCCTCATCTTCCTTCCTCATTTTCAGGCCGGGCGTAGATCAAGGCGCCTGACCTCTGTTTTTCCAGATAGCTCGCCGCGCGCGCCAACATTAGGGTGGCGCCGAACCATCCGGCATCGGTCCATTCCAGCACCGCGAGTCCTGACGCTGCGCCCACGAAGCGGCGCAGATAGCGCCGGCGCAGGTGAATGCCGCCGGCGACGGTTTCGCACCAATCCACCCAAATCTCATCCGGGTCTTTGAGTGCTTCCGCAAGCCGCGCCAGATAACGAAAGCGCTGCTCATCACTTTTGATGCTGCCATCGGCAGCCAGGAACAGATCGCGGCTGATCACAATCCGTGTACCGGACACATCGCGGAACACAGCGGGGCGGTCTCGGGTCGCGCCAAATTCACCCAAGAATTCTTCAATCGCAGTGTTTGGGTCTTTACCTTCCGGCGCTGTGATTGCGCTGGAAGGCCGCGCAGATGGCATGGCTGGCAGATCACCAGGGCGCTGGCCTGAAGGGCGCAGCGCGGTGCCGCGATAAGGCTGAAGCGGTTCCGCCAGCGGCGGCGGTACCACGCCCTGCGTCCAGCTTGCGCCGACATTGTAATCCCACCCCGGATCAATGCCGGCAGGCAAAGCGGAAATCTCGCCGGTGTTCGGGTCTCGGTACGGCCTGGTCCCCGAAGGTGGCGCTTCATCCGGGCCGGTTTTGCCGGCGCGCGCCAGGTCTCGCGGGCCCAGGGATTGCACGTAGCACCCGCAGCCCCAGCCATTCGGCGGGTAGTGGCTTTGCCAGAACGGATCATCCGCGCGCAGCACCAGGCCATCCCAGGCGCGGTGCTGCTTGCGCGCATCGCGCTTGCCGGAATGGCGGTAGCGCCAGAAGGGCCGCGCCGCCAGCACGTCAGGGTCCGTCATCTGCGCGTAGCGGCCAGCGGCATAGGCGGTGCGCATGTTCGTCTCGTAAATCACGCGTGTGCGCCAGCCGACATAACCGGGCCCGCGATCTGCCCAGCCAAGCTCACCCAGCAGTGGGGCGATATCGCGGCGGAATTCATCCAGCGTCGTGCCCTGCGCAATCGCCTTATCCATGGCGCGGCGAATATCGGCCAGCATGTCATCCGCCTGCACACCGGCGACGGACCAGGCGCGGGCATGCGCGCCGTGGCGCAGATCATCCCAGGCGCGGGTTGGCGTGTTCACCTTGGCGCGGAAGAAGCGGATGGCTTCTTCCGGCGGCAGGTTCAGCGCGTCAATACTGCCGCTCATGTCGCGGGCGTTGCTTCATCCTGCGCATCGCTGCGCCCGGCCAGGTGGCCCACGATCAAGGCGGGGGTGAGTTCTTCCACCAGGCGGCCCACCGGCATGGCGGCAGACAAGCGCAGCAGGCGCAATTCCAGATCGGCGAAATCCACCGCCGCCGAAACCTCGGCCCGGATCGCGGCCAGCATCGCTGCCTGGGCAGGCGCGCCGCGGCGCGCAAGCTGATCCGCCAGCGCTTCCGGAATGGTGGCGGGGTCCACGGCTTCAGCAAAGGCGGGCGGCGGTGGCAGCGTGGCAGGCTGGGCGCCCGCGATGCGCCGATAGCCGGGCCCGTAGCGTTCCAGCACCAATTCTTCGGTCGGCTCATAGCCAACCTTGAACAGCTTTTCATCCAGCGCCGCATCCGCCAGCAAGTCCGGTTCTTCCGGCGCCTTGCGCCAGACCATCGGCTGCGCTGCGCCGGGCAGATTGAGTTCCACAATCCACCTGAGCAGGCTCTCATTCAGTTCTTCAGAGAGCATATCCGCATCCGCATCGGCCAATTCGGTGCGGACATCATTATGGGTTTCGGATGCGGCGCGCGCGCCATTCTGGCCCATCTCCGTGGTCAGCGTTTCGCCTAGGACAATCTTGGAAATCTCGGCATTCATGGCCTGCACCAGTTCCTTGTGCATATCCGCCGTGCCGGTTTTGGACACCTCCAGCATCTTGATCAGCGTGCCGGATGGCACCGCCACGCCGGCGCCGCGCGCAATGCCCTGGATCATGCTGACCAGGCGGTCCACATCCCCATCCGATGTGCCTTGCGGGTATTCGGCATAAACGAAGGGCTGGCCGTGCTTTTCGATCAGCGCATTCCAAAGCGCCACACCGTTGCGCTTGAAGAAGACGGGCCAGAACAAATCATAGCCCAACCCGCGACCATAAGCGTCTTCATTCTCTTCGGCCCAATACCGCACCACGATGAATTTCCGGTCCGGTACCGGCATGCCCTGGGTGCGGTTTTCCCGCGTCAGCAGCCGCAGCTTGCCGTCACGGTGAAAGGCGAAGCGGCGCGGGTTACGCACGCGGATATCGGCAGGCACAATCCAGGTGCGGCGCGTGCCGTCCACCTCAATCTCAGCCGCTTCCCACATGATCTCCGCCACCGATATCCCGGTCAGCACTGCACCCAACAGGCCACGGCAGGCCCGGTCGAAGCGGATGCGCTTCAGCGCGGCTTTGACGAGTTCTGCCGCCAGCAGATCAGCCGGCGCTTCGCCACCTGGTTCCACCTGATATTCGCGCGCCACCACGGCATTGCGGCGCTTGCGCAGCACCGCGCCCGCATGTCCATCCCGCGCCAGGTCTTGATAGATGCCAAGGCCCTTGGCGCCGCCGCGCGTCAGAATGATGTCGTCGCGCGTCTGCATCGTGAAGGCGTAGTAATTGGCGGTGATGTCGCGTTCGAAGGTCGCGACCTCGTCCCTCAATTCCTGGGGCAGGCGGGTGCCGCTCATGGTTTATGCTCCGAAGGCCGGTTCATCAAAAGCTGGTGGGGCGGGCAACGGCGCGCACGGCCCACATCATGCCGGTCTGCAATTCGGTGCGCGCGATGGCCAGCGCGCGCTTGTCCACATCGGGCAGGCTGGCCAGGTCATCAAGCATCTGCGAAAGCTGCTCACCACGGCCCTTGATCACGTTCATCGCGTTGACTTCAAGCTCCGTTAGTTCGCGATAACCGGTGATCTTGCGGTGCTGATTTTCCATGGCTGGTTCTTTCATCCAAGATAAGTTGCAACGGCGCCATGCGGCGACATGCCCAGAATGCTGCCATCATCGGGCAGGGCCATGATGTCGCTGCGCGGGATCGGGAAATTGGTCAGGCTGCCCCAGTCACGGCTGGCGCCGTAAATCAACAGGGCGGCGGCAATCGCAGCATCGCCATGGCGCTGGCCAGCATTCGGATCGCGGTCTTCGCCGCGCGCGGTGTTCCGGCGCACCATCACGCGCGCCACGCCATTCACCAATTCAATGGCGCGGAAGTCTTCAACCACCAAGGCATTGGCTGGAATGTCAAAGCTGGCATCCTCGAAGGCCGCCTTCAATTTCGGCATGTGGTCGCGGTACCAGCCTTCGGTCAGATGGATGCCTTCCACACGATGCGCGCCGTAGCGCTGCATGGTGCGTTCCGCCAGCCAGGCGCCATTGCCGGTGCGGTCCAGCACCACGCCGGAAAGCCGGGGCAGCCGATCCAGCAGATAAAACAGGATTTCGCGCTGCTGTTCGAAGGGCACGTTGCGTAATTCAATCGTGAAAGGCGTCTTGCGCATCAAATTCGGCATGATCTGGGCGGGCCAGATCACGGAAAGATCGGCCACGCGGCCAAAATCCACCGCAGCCAGGCTGCGCAGTAGCGGGTCCAGCCGATCCAGCAGCGGGCGGATATTATCTTCGCACCAGCGCAGCGTTTCCTTGGTGCGGATATGGTCCGGCAGATGCACGAAGGCATCGTCGCAGGTATAGTGCAGCACCGGGATATCGCGGCTGGTGCGCGCTTCAATCAAATGCAGTGGCAGATAGCGGCCGGAACCGGCGCGCGGCACCACATCCAATTCCTCGGTCGCGCTGTCGCCATAGAAGGCGCGGATTTCCGCCTTCCACGCGGCTTCGCCTTCGGCGGTCCATGGAATGCCCAGCTTCAGGGCCACACGGCGATACAGGCCCTGGTCGCAGGCTTCATCGAAGCTGGTGCGCAGCAGGTGATAGGGTTTTCGCCCGGCGCGGACATCATTCACCAATTCAGCGAAGGGGTTTTCCGCGCCATCATGCGTGGACACCACCAGGATGCGCCCGCCCCAGATAAGCAGCGCCAAAGCAGCCTTTAGAAGCTCTGCCAAATGATCATGGAAGGCGGCTTCGTCAATGATCACGAAACCCTGCCGACCACGCAAAGACCTGGGCCGTGATGCCAGGGCCAGGATTTCAAAGCCCGATGCAAACTTGATCCGGAAGGCAGCGATGTGGCGTTCCACCCCCTTTTCTTCCTGGTCCTGGAACAGGAATTCACCGATCTCACCGGCGGCCATGCCAAGGCTGCGCGCCCACATGGCGCAGACATCAATAAACTCGCGCGCCATGTCCAAATTATAGCCGATGTAGAGCACATCCATTCCGCGATCTTCACGCTTGGCACCGGCCATGAGGATGGCTGGCGCAGCCACACCCCAGGTCGCACCGATGCGGCGGGATTTTTCATAGACGGTGACGGAATGCTCGGACACCGCGCGCACCAGGTCGCGCTGATATGGCAGCAGCACGCCTTCGATGTCGGGGGTACTCGAAGGCTTGTCGAGTATAGTCGAGTGCTGCGACTTCGGCGGCATCACGCGCTGCCTTGTGCGGGGCCTGCGGCGGCGGTGAAGTCAGCGGCATTGCGGATCAGCCGCGCCAATTCTCGCGCCTGGATCGCTGTCAGGAAAACCGTGGCGCAGTTCTCCGGCGGCACGCCGGCCACCACCACAACGCGCACGAAGCCGCCGCCGGATGAAATCTGAATGCCCATGTCCTGGTTCATTCCGCCACCCCCAGGATGCTCGCCTTGATCGCGCGCACGGTATCGGCGCTGAGGCCCTTCTCGCGCGCCACGGCCTCAGCGGCGCGGGCAGCGCCAGCCTTGGCCTTCGCCGCCGCGCGATCTTCCACGCGCGCCACGAATTCCACATTCTGCCGGCTAGCGGTGGTCAGTCGCTGCACGGCTTCCGCCATCAGCGCCACGGATTTCGGATCGCGCACATGGGCCAGCGCGGCTTCGCTGCCTTCCTCCGCGCCTTCTTCGGCGGATGCCAGAAAGTCAAACAGGAAGGAATGCATCATCTCGATATTCAGCCGCGCGGTTTTGCTCTCCGGCGCATCGCCAAGCTGGCGGACCAGCGCTTCAGATATCGCGCGGGACCGGCGCAGCCTTTCGCCAACCTTGTCCATTTGCTGCACGTGCCGGCCCAGCGCACTGCGGCTGACTGTTACCTCCATGCCTTGCAGATGCGTCAGAATTTCATCCAGCGTGCGGCCCTGTTCGCGCAGCCGGCCAATGGCTTCGCGGATTTCGCTGGGCAGGCGCGCGATGGTGGAAGGCCGCGCCATGGCTTACCGCCCCGGCATGGGGCGCGCGACGCCCGGGTGCGGCCTGCCGCGCGCAACATCCACGCCATCTTCGGTGGCGGTCGCCACCCAGATACCGCCATCATCCAATTCGCGCAGCGTGATCAGCCGCTGATCCTTCAGCCAGGTCAGATCAGCCCGCAGCATATCGCGCGATACATTATGGCCGAGCGATGTCAGCGCGCGCTTCAGCACGCTGTCATTCAGCGCGTAATCGTGATCTTCCGCCAGGGCGCGCAGGATCACCAGGCGCCGGTCTTCGGCCAACAGCGCGGCGAAATCAGGCATCAGCGCTTTCCCCTCGTGCTATCCGGCGCGCCTTCGCTCAATTGATGGCGGACCAAAAGCTGCACCTGGTATTCAACGCGCTTGAGAATGTCGTGCACGCCCGTCACCCGTTCCGCCACCACGGCAACCGCGCGATCCAGATCATTCACCCGGTCCTGTAGCGCGCGCAGATCATTATGAGACGGCACCTTGCCGAGGCGTTCTTCCACCTCATCAACCCGCTGCACCACCTTCGCCAGATCGCCACGCGCGGCGAAATCACCGGCCAGCTTGAAGCGCAGAAATGCCAAAACAATACCGCCGACAATCGCGGCGGTGGTGACAATGGCGGCCATGTCGCGCCATTCCAAACTCACCATCATGCGTCATCCTCCGCTTCCTTCACGGGTTGCGGAGGCTTCGGCGCCGGCGCGGGGAACCGCGCGCGGATCCGCGCCAGTGCCTGGGCGCGATGGCGTTCTTCCAATTCCTGCGCGACATCCACGTTATCGACCATCACTCGTTCCTCGCTTCAACAATCTCTCGCACACGCGCCAGCCGGGACCGGCAATCTTCCCCGGCTTCAATCACATCCAACAGAAACCCCATCAGATCGGCGTCGGATGTCATGGCGGGCACGCGCGGTTCATCGCGGCAATTCAGCAGGCTTGGTGCCAGCGTCAGGCCGGGCGCTGGGCGGCTGGCTGGCGCGCAGCCGATCAAGCCCAGCAGCAACAGCAGGGCTGGCCACACAGGCCGAGGTACGGTTCGCGGCATGGATGGTCCTTCGGATGGGTTCGATGCGTTCCTGCGTGGCGGCGGCAGCGGCGGCCTGGCGTTCCAGCGCGCTGATCACCTGCGCGCGATCCGCCAGCGCTTGCTGCGCCGCGGTCAATTCCGCACGGGTTTCGGCAAGGCTTTCTTCCGCGCCGGCGCGGCGCCAGGATTCCACGCGCCAGGCGGTGGCAAGGCCCAGCACCACCACCAGCAAGCCGCCGGCCAAATACGGTAAGGCCGGCTTCAGCAGCCAGCCTGTCAAACTCGCGATCATGGCGCATCACCTGGGCGCCGGACGGAAGCGGTGGCGGTGCGGAAATCAAGCGCGCCAATCCCCATATAGCCACCGACCAACCACGCGATCAGCGTCAGCGCTGCCGGCACCACAATGCCCGCGCTGACTTCGCTGGCATAGACGCACAAAAAAACCGCGACCCAGGCCGCGATGCAATTGCCGACGACCAGCGCACGGCTGAAACTGCGCGATGATTTAGGGATGGCGGCTTCCGTCATGGATACGCCCGCCTGCACAATTCGAAGTGCGGGCCATCGGGGAAGCTTTTCCAATCGCCACCCCAGATGATCGGCACCTGCAGATCAGCGGCGACATCCTTCAGCCAGCGCGCCTGCTTCAGATACAGCGGCCAATCCCAGCGCACTTCACCATTTTCGGGAATGCCATCCCCATCATCCAGCCAATAGCCAAGGTCCACCGCATGGCCGGTCAAGTGCCGGCTGTTCAGCGTGCGGGATGCACCTTCGGCGACAAGCCTGGCCTGCCGCGCCGGTGTGCGCAGCCCTTCCAGCACAATGAATGGCGTGAATTGCCGCGCGATCTTGACCACCTGCACCAAATCGGGGTGCACGCCGATCAGGCGTTCATGGTCGCGCGGCAGTAAAAGGTCGGGAAGGGCGTCGTCCGTCATGCCGCGCACCATCGCGCGCGCGCGGCGCTCAGGTCATGCGGACATGCGTCCGCATCACTTAGCGGAAAAGATCACCCTGAGAGGTTGTCAGGCCAGCATCGGTCAGGATGCGCCCGACCGCGCGTTCCGTGATGCCAAGCTTGCGCGCAATGGCCGGATAGGTCATGCCCGCCGCGCGATACATGCGCACGCGCCAGGCGCGCGCGATCGGCACCAGGATATGTTCTCCGCCGAAGGCTTCCCCCAGGCGGCGCGCTTCGGGCAGCGGCAAGGCAAGCCGCGCGGCGGAATTCTGATTGATGTCTTTGGGCACATAAACCCGCGTCCCGCCATGCGCTTCAATCAAACGCAGCGCTGCATCGGCGCCGATGATCTTGGTCAGCCAATTAATTTCAGCCGGGGCGGGAAGCGAGCATTTCATCATCGCGGAAATGCTTGCGCGCCAGGTGCCGGTTGGGTGATAAGGGTAGGCGTTTCAACGGAGGAACAACGATGCGCCGCGCTGTCTTTTTTGCCCTTCTTGCTGCCCTGACGATTTCCACCGCTCACGCCCAAGAAAGCCCAGCCCTGCCGGACTGGGATGCCCGAGCCCACTGCGAAAGGCAGCAGCGCATTATCGCCTCCGAAAGCGCCGTCATGCTGCGCATGTGCCTCGATAACGAAGACAACGCGCTCAAGATTTTGCGCCAACAATGGGATCAGGCCACACCCGCCGCGCGCCGCACCTGCCTGCGCCAGCAGCAGACCTTGCGCACGGCGAGCTACTTCATGCTCAACATGTGTGTTGAGATGGAGGCTGGCGCCACGCGCGATCTTCAGCGCCGCTGACATCACTGCCACACCTTCAGGCTGAGCGCTGCCAGTAGCCGTTCAGCCGCTGGCAGCCGCGCCAGCACCCGGCGCCATTGCCGCAGCCTTTGCCGGTGGCGCCACGCGCGGTAGCTCATGGCGCGGCCTGCGCCGCGAAAGCGCGGCACCCTTCACACAGGAAGTTTCCCTTGTGCATCGGCGCAAAGACCATGCGGCAGCGCAGGCATTTGCGCGGTGGCGTTTGCTTCGGCCCCGTCTTATCGCGGTAGCGCCGCACGGAAATAGCCGGCACGGCATTCCGGCGCATCGAACAATGAAGCTTCCAATCGCCATCGGTGCCGCAAATCGCGACGATGCGCGCGCCGTCACGCTCCAGCGTCCAGAGGCATCTTTCGCGCCCCTCATCCAGCAGCCGATAGAGGTCCTGATACGGGAAGCCACAGGCGAGGCCGATATCCGTCACGCGCGGCATGGGCTGCCCCTGTTGGGCAAGCCGCTTGATTTCCTGCCACAGCCTATCCAGGCGTGTGTTGGGGCGTGGCGCGTTCATGCGGCGGCCCCCCGCTGCAACCGCGCGCGCCAAGCCTTCAAGCCTTCCAGCACGCGGTTCGCCATGGAGGCGGTCAGGAATTCGGCGCTGTCCACGCCTTCCGGATGATCTTCCGTCTTGGTCTGGCGCCGCACGAAGGCGCGCAGCGCCGCTTCATCACCCCGGCCTTGCAACTTGCAGATATCCGCCCACACGGCGTGGATCATGCGAATTTGCGGCTGAGCGCTGCGCTTGGCGGCAGGCTTCGCGCGCCAGCCCAGCCGAGCGAATTCACGCAGCACCGCGTCAAGCTGGTCCACCCGCATCTTGCCCGCGCTGTCCATGCCCGTGACGCGTTCCAGAATGGCGCGGTAGCTTTCCTCGGCCAGCGCCAATTGCTTCTTCGCCAGATGGATTTTGGCGATCATGCGCGCGCGATCCTGGGTCATAGGCCAAGCCCCCGCTGCGGCGCGCGCAGGCGCTTTACGTGACGGTCAAAATCCGCCTCCGCACCCTTGGCCTGCATCAGGTGCAGATGCTGACGGTCTGCGAAATACCGCTGCTGCGCGGTGCGCATTTCAAGCGCCAACATCGCCAATTCGCAGATGTCTTGCGCGTCCGCCTGCGCCACCAATTCCTGCCATTGGCGGTCAACGGTTCGGGGCATCATGGCGCGCTCTCCACTACCGTGCGCAGCATTGCCGGATAAACATCAATGAAAAGCACCCGCACTTTCAGGGCCTCGCGGAGTTCCGTGGCGTATTGCTGCCGCACCCAATCGCGATGGAATGCGGTCGGCGCATACCAGCAGGCGCGTTCGTCACCTTCTCTGCGGCCCTGCCGCAGCGGCATGATCCAGCGCACAAAATCCGCATCACTGATCCGCCCGCGCGTGCCTGCGCGCAGTGGGTGATCTTCATCCACACGGCGCGGCGCGGCCTCTGGCGCCGGCGCCGCCACATTCAAATAATCCAGATACCGCCGCTGACGCAGGAAGGTCGCGGCATGCACCACAAAGGCCGCGTCAATCTTCTGCGCGCGCACTTCATCCGAATAGCGCGCGGCGGCGCGCGCCAGGTCATCTGGCTTCACGCCTTCGCGCACCGCGCGGCCATAGGCCACTTCGGCCAGCGCGCGCGGGTTTGGTTTCCGGGCCGGGTATGCCGCCCAGAAAATCTCGAAGTCATCACGCAGATGCTTCGGCAGGCCATCCTTGGGGAAAAGGGCGCGCTGCATGGTTCAGCACCACGGCTCGCGCGGGCCGCGGCCGTCATACCGCCGCGCCAAGCCTTCGCTGATCAGCACATGCGCCACATCCAACCCGCGCGCGGTGCGCACCACGGCCAGCACGCGGCCATAGCGGTCCTGGCCGTGGCGTTCCACCGTGAAGCCGTCGGCCAGCAGCTCGGCCAGGCGCGCGCGGGCCTGCGCGGCCAGAAGCGCTTCCGCCGTGCAGCGCGGGTGAATTTCCGGCGCGTCCAGGCCCATGATGCGAATGGTCTGGCCCTGATGAATGATGGTGTCGCCATCAATCACCCGCACCGCATCAGCGGCAGCGGGCACCGCCAGCGCCAGCAGCAGCGCGGCGGCGATTTTCAGCCTGCGGATCATGCGGCATTCTCATTCGCGGGCTTCGCGCGCTCCGCTTCCACCTGCCCGCGGATCATCACCGCCGCGAAATCGGCCTGATCAATGCGCTGCCTGTCACGTTCCGCGCGCGGGCGCGCGGCCGCTTGCACGCCGGCGTCAAAGGCTGCGCCGACAATGCGCTTCACCACCTGGTCAAGCGTCTGCGTCTGGTTGCTCATGCTGCCATTTCCTTCTGGCCAATGGTTTCAACCACAAAGGCTTCGCCCGCGCTGCGGATCATCACGCCGGGCGTTTCAGAAGCAAGATCAGGGTTCGCCAGCATCGCTTCGCGGTTGATTTCGATCTTGCGGCGCAGGAATTCCTCGCGCTGATTTTCAATCAGGAAGGCCAGCGCCATTTCCGGCGCCTTGATGCGCACGGAAGGCGGCGCCAGGCGCCAGGCGATGCTGCCATTACCCATCCGCACGGTCTTGGTTTTGCCGCCATCGGTCAGGGCGTGGCGGTTCGCTTCCGCCCACAACTGCAACCCGCGAAACAGCCGGTCATGTTCTTCCGTCAGCTTCGCGCTGGCCTCTTCCATCTCAGCCGTCACGCGCGCGATGGCTTCCGCGAGCACGGCCTTGTTCAACGCGGCATCGCGCTGGATTTCGCCGATGCGCGCCAGATAGCTTTCCGCTTCATCGCGATTCTTGGGTGGATTCGCGGTTTCCGCCGCGCGTTTATTTTTGGGCATGGGGTGATTCCTTCAAAGGGGATTTAGGGATGGAATTCGCGGCGCTCATGCGAACACCGCCCGCACTTTTCTGATCCGCTCACGCAGCGGCGCATCCCAGGCTTCGCGCGCCCACACCGAATTGAAGGCGTGGCGCACTGTCGCATGGTCTTTGCCGAAGGCGCGGGCCACGCGCTGGATGGACATGCCAAGGCATTCCACGCACAGCGCCATCGCCACTTGCCGCGCCAGCACAACATCGCGGTCGCGCCGGCCGGAAGTGATGGTCAGCACCGGCACACCGAAGGCATCGCTCACGGCATGCAGCACATCGTGAATGGAACCGGCAGGCACCGGCGCTGCCAATTCGCGCGTGTTATTCTCAAGCGCGCGCACCCGGCGGCTCAGCATCTCCACCTGGTTGCGCAGATCAGCCAAGGCGCCGGGCTGCATCACGCGGCCTCCTTTTCTTTCTTGATCAGTTTCGTCGCCATATCCGCTAGCAGCGCAGCCAGAATCGCGTGATTCAGCGTCACGCCTGACCGGCTCCAGGTAGTGTGCGGATCGTCGCGCCTGGCCAGCCGGCACAATGCGCGGCCCTCTGGCCCAATTCTTTGCGCCAAACTCACAAGGATGTAGCCTTCCAACATCTCCACCAGCGGCGCCAAGCCGCGATGTATGAACAGGTTTTCCGGCTCCCATTTTTCGGTCTGCGTCTGTTTACCGCCGCGGACGAGGCAGATTTGGCGACGATATAAAATCTCCTCGCCTTCATCATCACCCCACAACAACTTCCAGCCGCGGTCCCAGCGAAGCGCCGCAAGGCAGCGTTTCGTCAGATTGCGTAACCGCATCATGTTTTCTTCATGGGTGATGGGCAGCATGGTGACGCCTTCACGCTCCACCTCATCAGCAAGTTCCATCACGGCCCATGAGGAAGGCTGCTCGCCTTGATACATCCGACCTTCGAATTGGATTGTCTGCATCATCACGCCGCCTCAGCCATCAGCGGCGCGCCGGCAGAAAGCCGTTCCCACGCCATCCTGATATGCGTCTCAGCCACCGCTTCCGCGCCATCGGCACTGGCCAGCATGTGGGCCATGCGCAGCACCTTGGTCAGGTTGCGCAGCGCGCCTGGGCGCTTGGCGATCTGCACCAGCATCGCGCGTTCTTCCTTGCCGGCGATATCCCAGGCATCCATCAATTGCTCGATATCGCCCTTCAGCGCGCGCGGGCGGGCAAGCCGCATGCCGACGCGTGAGAATAGCTGCGCGAACTGCGCGGCACGTGCGCCACCTTCAAGCCGGGCATGGACCGCTTCATTGCCCATCAGCGCCATGCCAACATCGGCAAGGTCGTAGAACATGCGCAGTTGATCCAGTGTCTGGCTGGTCAAGTGTTGCGCTTCATCAATCAGGATCAGGCCCTGGCTGCCTGTCATGCGCCGGGTCAGGCTGCGCGAAAGCTGCTGGGTGGACATGCCGCGCGAAGGCACGCCAATCGCTTCCGCCAAATATTCCAGCACGGCGCGCGGGGTGGACATGGTGGGCTCAGCCGTGATCAGCCACACATTGGTGTTGCGCTGGGCATAGGCGCGGCCCGCGCTGGTTTTGCCCACGCCGGGGCTGCCCGTGATCACCACGAATTCCGGCATGAATTGCGCGTGTTCCAGCGTGGCCAGAATGGCCTCTGCCGTCGGCGTCGGCAGGAAGCCAGGCGCTTTCGGCGCCAGCGCGCGGGTGCGATCCGCGGCTTGCTGGCCATCCAGCCATTGGCTTGCTTTTTCACCAATCGGCCCCAGCCTGCCGCGATAGGTATTGCCCATCCAGCTGCTGAAGGTTCCGTATGGAACACCCACCTGGCGCGCCACATCGGTCATCGCCAGGCCGCGTTCTTTCATGGCACTGCGAATGCGCTGGCGCAGCGCATCCATATCGTCCACGTCAATAATTTGGTCGCTCATAATCATTCCTTGGTTTGGGGAAAACCGAGGGTTACGCCTCGGGATCGTCATGGCTGATCACGCGCAGATGCGCGGGCGCCTGGCCCTGCCGCATGCTGGCGCGCGCTGCCACGAAAAGCCTTTCGGACCGCGCTTCCGAAGTTTCTTCCTCCGTCTCTGGTTTGGGTTTCAGCGCCACCGCGCCACGGAAAAGCGGGCGCACAATCTGCGGTGCGGGTGGGTCTGGAATGTCGCGCTGTGCGGCGGCGATATCGCGCGCAAGCTGTTCCGCGCTGATGCGCGCTTCCGCATCGGCCAGCAGCTTCAGGCCACGGCGGCGCTGGCGCACGGCGGTGGCGGTGCGGCGCGCGGCTTCGGTGTCACCAAAGCCAGCATCGGCCCAGCATTCGGCGGTGCAGAAATAATCGCCATTCGCCAGATACACATGCACCGGCGCATGCAGCTTGTCGGGGTCGAACCGCAGGGCGACGTTGCGCCCGCGCAATTCGACCAGCCGCGCATCATGGTAGCGATTGCCCAGCAGATGGATCGTGCCATCGCGGCGCACGCGCACTTCTTCCGCCGCCAACAAGAAGATGCGCCGCTGCGCTTCCGTCGCACGCGTGATCGGCGCGCTGGCGTAGCTTTCGGCAAAAGTGTCATCGAAGGACCGGCCACGGCAATTCAGCGCGCTGCGACCAGGCCGGGCATTGTGTTCCGCGATGGCCGGTTCCAGCACCGCCAGAAATTCCGCCAGCGGCACAGATTTCTTGCCGTAATCATGCGGCTTGTCGGTTGGTTTATTGCCGGTCCAGGCACCAACAAAGGCCGGGTGCCGCGCAATGTCGCGCGCAAGGTCACCAAAGGCGCGCTCAATCGGCTTTGACTGGCCACTGAACGGCTTCGCCCAATGCACGGCCACGCCAAGGCTGGCGAAAATGCCAAGCGGTTCTTCTTCCCGCACCTTGAAGCGAAAGCGCCGCTTCAACCCGCCCGACATGGTCTTATTCGCGGCGGCCAGCGTGTTATCAATCGTCACCGCGCCAGGAATGCCGTAGCGCTCCACCACATCGGAAAACGCCAGCCGGAAAGTGTCGCCGGTTTCGGCCTGCGCCACACGCCAGGTCAGCAGCTTGCCCGAATACAAATCCTGGAAAAACACGGCCATGGGCCGCGCCACCGTGCCATCCGGCCACTTCACAAACACATCGAATTTATGGCCATCCGCATTCACCCATTGCAGCGCATGCAGGTGTGATCTGTCGCGCCGCTGCGCGGGGAACATCCGGTCCGTCGCATCCGGCCCTTCGCGGTGCCAGGCCACCACGGTGGCCGGCAGCGCATCAATGCGCCGGCGCAGCGTGCGCGCGGACGGCAAGCACCAGCCTTTTTGCGCGGCCACCTGCTGCAAATCCCGCCAGCAGGCTTCAAAGGTCGGGCGGTTCGGCAGCAGATACCGCGCGCGCAGCCATTCCCAGGCATCATCCGCGCATGCCGCGCGCGGGCCCTTGGCGCCCACATATTGCGGCACCAGCCGCGCCAGCCAATGCGCGCGCGGCACACCATCCACCAGCGCCGCCCAGGCATAAATCGCGGTGCGCGAAACATCATGCGTCGCGGCCACTTCCATAATGGCGACGGTGCGCGATCTGCCCTGCGCCACCAGCGTCTCCACCGCATCCAGCGCGGCCACGCGCTTCGCCGCACTTTGCTTGTGCTTATCAGCGGCGCGGTCATAACCCTGCCACGCTGCCTCATCGCTCAATTGGCGCAGCGCGGTATCGCGCGCGGGGGCGGGGTGCTGCGCCGCTTCCTTGGCCAGCAGCTTCGCCTGCGTGAAGCTGGGCAGCACACCGATCCAGTATTCAATGCCGCCACCACGGCCCTGCCGGCGGCGCCACAGGCGGCCTTCGGCGGCTTCATGGTTCCATTCTTCGCGGTCTGCCTGCATGGCCAGCCCGCGCCGGGTGTTGGGAATGCCGGGCAGGTCCAGCGCGGCCAATTCAGCCAGCGTGAACCAGCGATCTGTTTGCGCTGCGGTCAACATGCGCCACTCCTGGCCGACCGCATCAGGAATTCCCGGCGCCGGCGCAATTCATCTTCATGTTCACGGATGGCCGCAACCTCGATCAGCGGCAGGTGGCGGCGTTCAATCACCGCCCAGCCCATCGGCTCGGCCAGCAGTTCCAGCAGGCGGCGGTCGCGCGTGGCATGCAGCAGGCCCATCAGGCGCGGCACGCTGATCCGGTGGTCTTCCCGCGCCTGGCTGGCATAGGCATCCAGCATGGCGGGCGAAACGCGTTCACCCAGAAACGTTGACATGCGCGCGGCGATGGTTTCGCGGTCCACATCCGCATCCGCCAGCGCCACCGCCACCGCGCGGGAAACGCGGGCGGCGAAGCTGGCGGCGCGCACCTGTTCTTCCTTGAAGCGCGTCACCGCCTCTGGCGGCTGCCAATCCAGAAGGTCAGGCTGTCCGGGGTGCCGCACCATGGCCGCGCCTCAGGGCTTGATGCCAGCGGCCACGAAGACCAGTGACCCGAACCAGAAGATGCCCAGGATGCACCCGGCAAAGGCCGCGCCGCCCAGCGCGGCGCGCAGCAGGCGGCGGGCTTGCATCACTTGCCACCCCCGATTTCGCCTTCGGCGACCAGGAAGTCGATGAAGCGCTTGCGGGCTGCCTGCCGGGCCTTCCGCCAGGAATTGATCAGCCGTTCATATTCCTGCGAGGCTTCTGCGGCGGCGGCGCCCTTGGGCCGAGGGGTGAATTCCGCAATCGCGGCGGCAAGGTTCCGCGCGGGGTTGTCTTCACGGGTCAGGGCATGCGCGGCGCGGCGCTGCTGGTCCCCGAGCAGCTTGGTCAGGCCATCCAGCACGCTGCCATTATCGGCCCATTTGGAATGGGCCAGCATGGCCTTCACATCATCGGCGATGGCATTGTTGCGGCGGATCGCGCGGTCCACCGAACGGGCGGAAAGGCCCAGCCTTTCGGCGGCATCTTGGGCAAAGGTTGGAATTAAAGACAAATTTGTCTTTAATTTCTTCCTTCCAACAACAGCAGTTTCTGGATTTAGCCTAATCCAGACCGCCTTGCGCTCGGCCAGGAAGGTCGCCCGGTCAAGCTCCGTCAGGTCGCGGCGGCACAGGTTTTCGTCAATCTCGCGCAGCCGCGCCTGGTCTTCATCGGCTTCAATGATGCTGGCCGCGATTTGGTCCATCTCCGCCAGCCGGGCAGCGGCAAGGCGATGCGCGCCCGCGACCAGGACAAACTCGCCGGCGTCATTCCGGCGCACCTCAATCGGCGTCATCTGGCCATTGGCGCGGAAGCTCTCCGCGATCAGCGCGGCATGGTCCGGGTTCACGGACCGCAGGCGGTCCTCGACCAGGATTTGATCCACCGGGATCATCTCGATAGGGTCAAGCATAGGCGCGTTGTTCACTGGCTCTCTCTTTTCTGACGTTGCGGGCTGGGGTGGCAGGCGCTAGGTCTTTGCGGCGCCTGATATGCAGCCCAGCCATGGGTCGCCCGTCAGGCGAGTATCGGCTGGGCCATATTTCGTGGGGCTCGCGGCCAAGGCGCGCAGCAATCGCGGCCTCCATCCGGGGCCAGGGGATCAGCAGCGCGCGCTTGGCGGCACCCTCAGAAAAGCCAGCAGCGCGGCTGAGGTCAGAAAGCGTCATGCCGGTTTTCCGGATGGCCGCTTTAATGTCCTCAGGGTGCCAATCTGCGGAGGGTTTCGTGATGGGTTTAGCGCGCAACAGGGGTGCCTTTGGGTGGTCGGTTTTGCCGTTTGGTAAAATCATATTTCCCCAAATGGGAAGCACCGTCAAGCGTTTTCTTGTTCCACCTTCCCCATTTGGGAATTTTTCGCCAAAAAGTCCTTAAATGACTGTTATCATTGAGGAAAAACCGAAGGTGGAACCGAAAAAAGAAGGTGGAAGCCCAGTTCCACCTTCCGGGCCGGAAGGTGGAAGCGAAAATGAGGCGCCCCCATTCGGGGAATTGGCTCCCCGACTGGAACTGGCCATCGCCCAGGCTGGTGGTCCCAGTGCCGTGGCGCGCCGGGCGGAGATGTATCTCAGCACCCTCCACCGCTATCGCGGCGGGCGAGAATTGCCGTCCTCAGCGCTGGTTTCGCTGGCCCGCGCCACGGGCGTCAGGCTCGAATGGCTTGCCACCGGGGAAGGCCCGATGCAGGGCGAAGCCGCGCCCGTATTGGCGCCCGCCACCCCGCCCGGCCACGTGCTTCTGCCCCTGCTGGAAGCCCGCGCGGCAGCGGGAAATCACGGCGGTCTCCGCAGCGACCACCTTGTAGACTTCATCGCATTTTCCGAGAGTTTTTTGAAGCAGACCCTTCGCCGATCGCCCCAAAACCTGGCCCTGCTCACGGCCTCCGGCGACAGCATGGACCCCACCATCCGGGACGGAGATTTGCTGCTGGTGGATACCTCCGCCCGGCGCATCGAAGGCAGCTTCATCTACGTGCTGGCAATCGGCGGAGGCCTGCTGGTCAAGCGCATAGACCTGCGCCGAGACGGGTCCGTGATCCTGAAATCCGACAACCCCAAATACGCCGCTGAGGAAGTGCCCGCAGTCGAAACCCCGACCCTCCAAGTGCTGGGCCAGGTGGTGTGGCAGGCCGGCCCGGTCCGGTCTTAAGAACCCCTTGAGAGGCTAAGAAGGATAATGCTCTTTATCCCTAACCGCCCGTCACTCGCGGCGAAAAACCCATTTTTGTCCGGAACCTTGGCAAAACCCAATTTTTGTCGCCTATCGGTCAAAAACCCAATTTTTCTCGCATCTTATCCCAACCCATCCCCGATCATCCCGGATCGTCCCGGATGTTCAGAATGATGTGTCAAGTAACAGTGATGGCCACCTGGTAGCGCGCCTCAGCTGCCTGGTCGCGGACCGGCAGGCGGTCAATCAATATGCCAAGCGGCCGCAGCGCGGTATTGCAGACCAGCACAAAGACCGCGATCGCAACCGCCTGCACCGGCAGGTTAGCCCCCGCTGCCGCGCCGACAGCCGCCGAACACCAAACGGTCGCCGCCGTATTCAGCCCACGGATCGTCCCGCCTTCCCTGAGGATCAACCCAGCGCCGAGGAAGCCAACCCCCGTG
>JADCEX010000083.1 GCA_020249825.1 Roseomonas sp. | reverse complement strand
GCCTGGGCCTGGGTGGTGGGGGCGGGTTCCAAGGCCGCCGTGGTGGCGGCGAAGCGCATTTAGGAAAGCCCTACCGCCGCAGCAATTGCCGTTCCCGCCACCAGACCAGCAAGCCGCCGGCCAGGATCACGCCTGTCCCCACCCAGGTCCAGAAATCGGGGAAGGTGTGAAACACAAGCCACCCCACCAATGCCGCGACAACAATCTGCACGGTGCTGAAGGGCGCCAAAAGCGACGCCGGGGCGCGGCGAAAGGCTGAAATCAGCAAAAGCTGGCCGAGAAGATTGCACAGGCCCGCAGCAGCAAAGAGCGGGAAATCCGCCGCATCCGGCATGCGCCAGACCAGCGGCACAAAGGCCGCCGCCAGCAGAAGCTGAATCGCAGAGGTCCAGATCAGCGTCGTCATGGCGCCATCGCGCGGCATCATGCGCGTGATCACCAGCGCGAAAGCCCAAAGCACGGCCTCAGACAGCGGCCATAGCGCCGCTGGGCCAAAAACGCCCGTCCCTGGCCGCAGCACAATCAGCATGCCAAGAAAGCCGATCACCACCGCAACCCAGCGCTGCCAATCCACTTTTTCCTTGAGCAGCCAAACGGAAAACAGCACCACCACAAAGGGCGAGATATAAGTCAGCGCGATGCAATCCGCGAGATCAAGCAGGCTCAACCCCTGCACGAAAAGCAGCGTGCAGACAAAGATGCAGGCACCGCGCAGCGTCTGCATCCCGGGATGGGCGCTTTTCACCACGGCGCGGCCACGCCAGGCAATGATCAGCAGCAGCGGCAGCACCTGAAACACGGCGCGGCCAAAGGCGACTTCAAGCGTGTGGTATTTTTCCGTCAGCAGCTTGGAAGCTGCATCCACACCGGTGAAGACCGAGAAGCCGGCGAGCAATAGCCCAACCGCCAAGGCGCTGTTTTGTGTGGGGTGCGTCATGTTGCCCCGAAGAAATCGCGCGGCGTGGCGCCATCGGCAGCAAGGATCACCGCCGCAAGGCGCGCCATCGGTGCCTCACCAATCACCGGCCCGGCAAAGCGCTGGCATTTTGCGAGCACCGCCTCGGCATTGAGCGCCTGCCCCGGATCACCCGCCATGGCGCCGATGGATGCGTGATGCGTTTCACCATCACCAAGGGTCACGATCAGCCGCGCGCCGCGCTGTTCCGCTTTGGTGAGTGCTGTATCTTCCGAAAGTTCCACCAAGGCTTCCAAACGGCGCAGCGCGGGATCGGCAAGCGCGGCATCGGCATAGGCAGCAGGGCCAAGATCACCCTGCATCAGCGCCGCCGCCACTGCCCAAGACAGGCTGAATTGCGCCTGAATGGCGCGCATAGGCGCGCGATTGGCGGCATAGCGCAATGCCTCGGCATAGGTTTCAAGACGGAGCGCCGCAACATCACTAAGGCGGCCAGCGATTTCGGCGCGCAAGGCCAAGGCGGCGGCTGCCGCATAATGCGCATGGCGTACGCCGGCGAAGGGTTTGATATAGGCCTCAGCGATCAACCATTCACCCGCTGGCGCGCATACGGCAGGCGCTTCATGCAGCAGTGCGATGCGCCGCGCTTCCACCAAGCCATTCGCAGGCGCATCCATCCCGGCCCGCGCTGCCGCCGCAGCCATGGCCCCAAGCAAGACAGCATGGGCAGGGTAGCTGTTCCGCCCATCCAACCCAGCGGCAATCGGCGCGTAAAGCGCAAAGGGGATTTGGCAGGCGGCCAGACGCATCGCGCGCGCCACTTCCGCCGCATCACCGCCCGCCAAGCGCGCCGCCGCGGCAGCGGCGCCGAGGGAATGCCAGGACCCATCCACATGCATGCCAGGGCGGATCCGCCAGATCTCTCCGGCGCGGGCGGCGATTTCATAGCCAAGGGCGAAAGCGTGATGCGCGGCGCGGAGCGAGACACGCCCTGCCGCCAGGGCCGCGATGCAAAGCGGTGCCACCGCCAACCCAGGGCGACCATGGGCGCGCGCCAGCCCCTCATTCGCTTCATCCCAGCACATGGCAGAAGCGAGCACCGCCGCGGCGCCAGCTTCTGAAAGTCCGGCGTCGCATCCGGGCAAATGCACTGGCCCTGGCATGGCGATCGCCAAAGCCTCAGCAAAGCGGCGCGGCGTGGCATGGCCAAGCCCGGCAATCATGCAGCCAAGACCATCCAGCAATAGCAGGCGCGCGGATTGCGCGACCGCACCGGCTGGCCCATCCCAGGCGGAGGCGATTACATCATCAAAATCGCCAGCATCCTTCATGCGCCGTTGGCGTCCAGCGGCACAAAGCGCATCCGCCCCATCGCCTGCAAAGCCACCATCAGGGAAGCGACATGCGCCGCCTGCAAAAAGGCGCCGCTGCCGATCAGCGCAGGCATTTCCGCAAGCGGCAGCAATTCCACCGCGATTTCCTCACCCGCATCCAGGCTTTGCGCGCCAGCGGCATAAGCGCCCAGCGCCAGCACAATATGAATGCGATTGGTATGCGTGGCTGAATTGGGGCTTAGACTGGTAATGTGGCGAAAACCGCGCGCCGCGAAACCGGTTTCCTCACGCAATTCGCGCGCGGCAGCTTCCAGCGGCCCGGCATCCGCCGCATCCATCACGCCGCCCGGCAATTCCAGATGCACGCAGCCCGCGCCATGGCGATATTGGTGGTTCACCACCAGGCAATCATCATCCGTGATCGCCACCACATGCACCCAATCGGCATATTCCAGCACGTAATAGGGATCCAGCACCGCACCTTCCGGCGTGATGCAATGATCCGCGCGTAGCCTGATCCAGCGATCGGCATGGATCAGGCGGGTTCCGGCCACGCGCCAGGCACCTGGCCGGCGCATGATTATTCTGCCGCGATTTGCTGAGCGTAGCTTTCAAGCGGCGCGCAGGTGCAGACCAGATTGCGGTCGCCATAGACATTATCCACGCGCTTCACCGGCGGCCAATATTTCCGTGCCTTGACGAAGGGCAGCGGGAAGGCGGCTTCTTCGCGGCTATAGGGGTGCGACCAGGTCTCCGCCAAGACCTCGACCGCCGTATGCGGCGCGTTTTTCAGCGGATTATCGGCCTTGTCCATGCGGCCCTGTTCCACCGCGCGAATTTCGGCGCGGATTGCGATCATCGCATCAATGAAGCGATCAAGCTCGGCCTTCGGCTCGCTCTCCGTCGGTTCCACCATCAGCGTGCCGGCCACCGGCCAGGACATGGTGGGCGCGTGAAAACCGTAATCCTGTAGGCGCTTGGCGATATCTTCCACCAGCACGCCGCCGCCTTGCTGGAAGCCGCGGCAATCCAGAATGCATTCATGCGCGACCATTCCATTCGCGCCCTTATACAGCACGGGGAAATGCCCATCCAAGCGCTTGGCCATGTAATTGGCGGAAAGGATCGCAACCTCAGTCGCACGACGCAGAGCCTCGGGCCCCATCATGCGGATATAGGCGTAGGAAATCGGCAGGATGGAAGCTGAACCGAAAGGCGCTGCACTGACGGGGCCAAAGCCTGTCGCGGGGCCGGCTTCCGCCAGCATGGGGTGATTGGGCAAATGCGGCGCGAGATGCGCGGCGACACCAATGGGCCCCACACCAGGTCCGCCGCCGCCATGCGGAATGCAGAAGGTCTTGTGCAGGTTCAAATGGCAAACATCGGCACCAATCGCACCGGGGCTGGTGAGCCCCACCTGCGCATTCATATTGGCGCCATCCATATACACCTGCCCGCCCTTGGCATGCACCAGGGCGCAGATTTCCTTGATCTCGGCTTCAAAAACGCCATGCGTGCTGGGATAGGTCACCATTAGCGCGGCAAGCTTGGCACCATGCTGACCAAGCTTCACCTTCAGATCATCAATATCCACATTGCCATCGCGGTCGCAGCCCACCACCACCACCTGCATCCCCGCCATGACGGCGGATGCCGGGTTGGTGCCATGCGCGGAAGATGGAATCAGGCAAATGGTGCGATCCGCCTCATCGCGCGCAAGATGCCAGGCGCGAATGGCAAGCAAGCCAGCATATTCACCTTGGCTGCCCGCATTGGGTTGCAGCGATACGGCAGCAAAACCCGTGATGCGCGCAAGCCAGGCTTCCAGCCGGCGGATCATGGTGATGTAGCCCGCCGCCTGATCAACCGGCGCGAAGGGATGGATATTGCCAAAGCCCGGGAAGGTCACCGGAATCATCTCGGCCGTTGCGTTCAACTTCATGGTGCAGGACCCGAGCGGGATCATGCTGCGATTGAGCGCGACATCCTTGTCTTCCAGCGATTTCATATAGCGCAGCATGCCATGTTCGGAATGATGGCTATTGAAGACGGAAGCGGTCAGGAAGGATGAGGTGCGGCGCAACGCTTCCGGCAAATCTCCGGCGAGTGTCAGCGCATCAAGCGAAGGCGCAGGCTTGCCCGCCGCTTCGGCCAAAGCGGCTACCAGCCGCGCCAGATCATCGCGCGTCACGGTTTCATCCATGGCAATCGCGACGGCGCCATCATCCAAGCGCCGCAGATTGAAGCCCTGCTTCAACGCCGCCGCCATCACGGCATCGGCGCTCGCGCCGGCTTCCAGCGTGATGGTATCGAAGAAACCCTGATGACGCAGGGTAAAGCCAAGCCGCGCAGCCGCATCACCCGCCAGCCGCGCCAGCAGCCGCACACGCTTCGCGATGCGCGTCAGCCCTACCGGCCCATGCCACACCGCATACATGCCGGCCATCACCGCCAGCAGCACTTGCGCCGTGCAGATATTGGAAGTCGCTTTTTCGCGGCGGATATGTTGTTCGCGGGTTTGCAGCGCGAGCCGCATCGCGGGCGCACCGGCGGCATCCACAGAAACGCCCACAAGCCGGCCGGGCATCAGGCGCTTATGCGCATCCGTCACCGCCATGAAAGCGGCATGTGGCCCGCCATAGCCCATGGGCACGCCAAAGCGCTGCGCACTGCCCACCACCACATCGGCGCCCATTTCGCCTGGCGGTTTCAGCAGAGTCAGCGAAAGCGGATCAGCCGCGACAATCGCGAGGCCGCCCACAGCATGCACGGCGGCGATCTCAGCGGTCAGGTCGCGCAGTTCGCCTGTGGTGCCGGGATATTGCAGCACCAGCGCGAAGGGTTTTTCGGCAGCGCAAGCCGCGGCAATGCCGGCCACTTCCGCCACCACCACGCGATAGCCAAGCGGTGCGGCGCGGGTTTCCACCACGGCGCGGGTTTGCGGGTGCAAATCAGCCGCCAGCACAATCACATTGCTCTTGGCCCGCGTTGCGGCATGGGCCAGCGCCATGGCTTCCGCCACCGCCGTCGCCTCATCCAGAAGGGACGCATTAGCCACCGGCAGCCCGGTCAAATCCGTCACCATGGTCTGGAAATTCACCAAGGCTTCCAAGCGGCCCTGCGCAATTTCCGCCTGATACGGCGTATAGGCCGTATACCAGCCGGGATTTTCCAGGATGTTCCGCAGGATCACCGGCGGCGTGAGCGTGCCATGATAGCCAAGCCCGATCAGGGATTTGATATCGGCGCGGTTTTGTTCCGCCAAGACGCGCAATTCGCCAATCGCCTCAGCCTCGCTCACCGCCGGCGGCAAGGCGGAAAGATCAGCTTCCAGGATAGCCGCCGGCACGGTGCGGGCGGCAAGTTCTTCAAGGCTGCGCGCGCCGACCACGCGCAGCATGTCAGTGATTTCCGCTTCCGACGGCCCGATATGGCGCCGATCAAAAGCGTAATGCGCTTCCAGCGCGGAAAGTTCAGCGGCGCTCATGCCAGGCTATCCACGAAGGAATGATAAGCACCCTCATCCATCAACGCGGCGATTTCAGAGGCATCGGCGGGCTCAATCCGGAAGAACCAGCCGCCTTCGCTCGGTTCACGGTTGACCAAGCCCGGGTCATCCGACAGCGCGCTGTTCACTTCAATGATCTTGCCCGCGATGGGGGCATAAACATCGGAAGCGGCCTTCACGCTTTCCACCACGGCGCAGGCTTCACCGGCGGCGACCACGCGGCCCACCTCCGGCAAATCCACAAACACCACATCGCCGAGCGCATTCTGCGCATGATCGGTAATGCCAATGGTCGCGCCATCGCCATCGGTGCGGATCCATTCATGGTCTTTGGAAAAGCGCATTTCGGACATGGGACAGGGCCTTTCAGCGAGCGTAGCGATGAGGGGTAAAGGGCATGGCCGCAACACGGGCGGGAACCGCCTTGCCGCGCACCATCAAATCAAGGGCAGCGCCGTCTTCGGCAAAGGGGCGCGCGACATAGCCCATGGCAACCGGCGCACCCACGGAAGGGCCAAACCCGCCGGAGGTCACTTCACCAATCACCGCGCCATCAGCGCCGGCAATAGGGGTATGACCACGAGCGGGCTGGCGGCCTTCCGGGCGAATACCCACACGCAACCGCTTCGGCCCATTGGCCAATTCTTCGCGCACGCGCTCCGCGCCCGGGAAATTCCATTCCATGCGGCGGCGCTTGCCGATGCTCCACACCAGCCCCGCTTCAACGGCGCTGGTGGTTTCATCAATATCGCTGCCGTAAAGGCAAAGCCCTGCTTCAAGCCTAAGCGAATCCCGCGCCCCAAGCCCCGCCGGCATCACTCCCGGAAGTGCCAGCAAGCGCCGCGCAAAGGCTTCCGCCTGATCCGCAGGCACCGAGATTTCAACACCATCTTCGCCAGTATAACCACTGCGGGAGATGATGGCGTTCACGCCGCCAATATCGAAGCTGCCAATCCCCATGAAGGATAACGCGGCAAGCCCCGGCGCCAATGTCGCCAATGCGGGCACCGCGCCCGGCCCTTGCAGCGCCAGCAGCGCGCGATCTTCATGCCGATGCAGCGTCACACCCTGCGGCAGATGCGCCGCGATATGGCCGAAATCATGTTCCTTGCGGCTAGCATTCACCACCAGAAAAATCCGGTCGCCCAGATTGGCGAACATGAAATCATCCAGAATGCCGCCGCTGGCCGAGGTCAGCAGCCCATAGCGCTGCCGCCCGGGCTTGAGGCCCGCCACATCGGCGGGGGTCAAAGCCTCCAAAGCCGCGGCAGCGCCTTCGCCGCGCAATTCGGCCTGGCCCATATGGGAAACATCAAACAGTGCAGCCGCGCTGCGGCAGTGCAAATGCTCCGCCATGATACCCGCGGGGTATTGCAACGGCAGCGCATAACCCGCGAAGCCCACCATGCGCCCGCCCAATTCGCGGTGCAGCGCGGCGAGCGGGGTTTCCGCCAGGGATTCGGATGGGGACTCGACCACGCTTCCTCCCGCCACTTTGCGTGGCGAAATGGGTTCAGAACGTGGTCCCCCTCTGTCTGATGACCTGAGAGATTCGGTGGGGGCGTTACCTCACCTTTCTCCGTCGGTGCCATGGCCTGCGCCACGTGCTTTCCAGAGGCCCCTTCCCCGCGCGGCCCTTTTTGCCTGAGCGTTTCCGGGGACCGGTTGCGCCTTCGGCGGCAGGCAGGCCTGCTCTCTCCCGCGCGGTGTCAACGGGGCAGCCGGTCAATGACAGATCGGACCGGGGCGCGCAATATGGAAAAACCGCACCCGCAACGGCCTGGATTTAAGCCTTTGGTTAATCCGTTTCCCGCATTATATGCGCCATGAGTTTCCCGCCCGGAGCAGGCATGGACGGTTTCTTCCTCGGTCAATCCCGCGCAGCGCATCACGCCCCGGTGGCGCGATTCGACCTGTGCGCCGATGCCTTGCTGGAAGCCCATGGCGGCGTGGTCTATCGCGATTCGGCGCTCCGCGGCCCCTGCCTGAACGGCATCAGCCTTGGCATGTTGAGCGCCTTTCTGGGCGAACCCGCCAGCGTGGGCCGCCTGATGCGCTTGGATGAGACGCTGACGCGGCGCATCTATCGCCGCCTGATTTGGGACGAACTCGGTGCGGACCGCCTGCCGCCGGGGCTTGATCTGGCATTGATGGCCTTTGCGCTGGAAGCCGGGCCGCATGCCGCAATCCTGGCGCTGCAGGACGCGCTGGGGGTGGCGCGCAGCGGCGCCTTGGATGAAGCAACCCGCGCCGCCATGCAGGGGCTGGAAGCAGGGCCAGTGATCACCCGCGTCTTCGCCGCGCTTTCGGCGCATTGCCTAGCCTTGGGCCAGCTTCCAGGACGCGCCTTGGATGAATTGCGCGCCGCCGCGCTTGGCATGGCGGGGTCAGGCTGAACCCGCCTGATCCTCCAGCACCTGCCCGGCCCGATGCCGGCGCAACAACCAAAGCCCGATCATCACCGAAACCACGAAAAGCACCGCCGCCAGCCCCATCTGCCAGGCGCCATCCACCCTTATGCCCTTGCCGAGCAGCGCGAAAATCACCGTCTGCGGCACATAGCCGAGCGCCGAGGCCGCCAGGAACGCCAGCGGCGGCACTGCCGCCATGCCCGCCAGCAGATTGACGGCCAAATTATTGCCAATCGGCAGCAGCCTTAGCGCCAGCGTGGCACCGAAGGGGCTGCCCACCAGCACATCGCGCATGGGCCGCAACCTATGGCCGAAACGCCCGGCCAGCCGCGCCTCGGCCCAGGGGCGACCAATCGCCCTCGCCCAGGCATAGGCCACGCCACAGCCGAGGATTTGTGCCGCCAGCGCAAGCGCCGTGCCTTCCACCACGCCAAAGGCATAGCCGGCGAGGAACGCAATCCCCTGTCGCGGCACGCCGGCCGCTGTCAGCGCTGCCCCGGCCAGCACGAAAACCGCATCGCCGAGCAAGCCCTGGCCGAGAACATATTGATCAACCCATTCCGTGCCCGGCGCAGCACCAAGGCTTTTCAGCAGTAACCCGCCGGCCATCAGGCCAAGGGCCAGCACCAGCAACCGGATCAGCGCCGCCCGCCGCCGGGCGGAAGGCGCGGGGGTGGTCATGCCTCGGGCTCGATCACCGGGCGCTTGCCGCGCCGTTGCAGCCAGGCAACGCCGATCAAGTCCAGGATGCTGACCGCCAACCGATCCAGCGTGCCGTAATTGGATGTGCCCCGCACGCGTGGGCGGTGATTGACGGGTTCGCTGATCACCACACCGCCTGCGCGCAAGGTCAGCGCCGGCAGGAAGCGATGCATGTGATCAAAATGCGGCAGGCTGAGGAATAGCGCGCGGGAAAACACTTTCAGCCCGCAGCCGGAATCGGGTGTGGCATCACGCAGCATCCAGGCGCGAAAGCGATTGGCGAGGCGGCTGCTGAAGCGCTTCACCGTCGAATCCCGCCGATTGACGCGATGCCCGGCAATCAGCACCGGCATGCCCTGCGCAGCCTCAGCCTGGGCGCGCGCCAAAAGCCGGGGGATATCGGCGGGGTCGTTCTGGCCATCGCCATCCAGGGTCGCGATCCATTCGCCCCGCGCGGCCTTCACCCCCGTGATCACAGCGGCCGATTGCCCGCAGGAAGTGCTGTGGCGCAGCACCCGCAAGGGCGCGCCCGCTGCCCGCGCCGCGGCCAATTCCTGCGGCGTCGCATCGGTGGACCCATCATCCACATAGACAATCTCATGCACCACACCCGCCAAGGCGGCGCGGATTTCGGCAATCAGCGGTGCGATATTCGGCGCCTCATTGCGCACCGGCACCACCACGGAAATGAGCGGCG
>JADCEX010000082.1 GCA_020249825.1 Roseomonas sp. | reverse complement strand
CAGCACCGCGCCCGCGCCAGGCCAACCAAGCCGGCGCAGCACCACGCCAAGCCGCGCGGATGATGCCTCATGCCCCGGCGTATTCAGCGCCGCGACGGTGAGCGGTTCGATCAATGCGCGATAAAGCGCGGGATGCGCTGCCATCACCTCGGCCACTGGGCGATCCCCAATCGGCAGCGCGAGCCGCAGCAATGTGGCGAAGGCAGCGGTACTCAAGCCCGGCGGGCGCTTGGCGGCGTCTCGCCAATCAAGAGGGCTCGCCGCAATGCGTCGCGCGCTGCCATCAGCCATATCGAAAACGGGCAGGCCTTCCGGTTCGGCTTCCACCCAGCCCTCACGCGCGCCGATATCGGTCAGGAAACGCAGCGCAGCGCGATTGGCGCCCATCAACGCGTGCGTGCCGTTATCCGTGCCATCAGGCAAGGCGCGGCAGCGCCCGCCCGCCACCGGTGTCGCTTCATGCAGCACCACGGCGCGGCCGCGCTGCGCCAGTCGCAGCGCCGCCGCCAGGCCCGCGACTCCAGCGCCAATAACATGGCATGTGGCGGTGCTGGTCACGCGCGGCTGGTGCTGGCTTGCGGCATGGGCATGATTCCCATGGCATAGGCTGCCATTTGCAGTTTCTCGCCGCGCGTCAGGCGCGGGCGTGGCCGCGGTAGGCCAAAGCCGCGCACCATCAGGCGCTCAAACAGCCGCTGATAACCCCACATCATGATGCGCGCCGGCAAAAGGGCGCGCTGATCCAAATGGCGCAGCTCTGCCGCCGCTTGCGCGAAGCCTGCTTCGGCTTGCCGCGCCAAATGTGCGGCGGCGCGGGCAAAACCGGGGCTTGCGATCAATGTTGCGGCGGGTGCGTCGGCCACACCTTCAGCCGCCAGTAGATCAAGCGGCAGATAGACGCGATCCCGCAGCGCATCTTCATCCAGATCGCGCAGGATATTCACCAATTGCAGCGTGCGCCCAAGTCCAAGGCCGAAATCAGCCGCGTCAGGCGCGCCGAAAATCCGTACCGCCATGGCGCCAACACTGCCGGCCACGCGGCGGCAATAAAGGTTCAGCGCTTCGGTATCGGCGATTCGTAGGCTGGGTGTGGAATCCGTTTCCATGCCCGCAATCATCGCTTCGCATTCTTCAATCGGCAGCGCGAAGGCGCTGCGTGCCTGCGCCAATTCGCGCGAAAGCGCACAATCCGGCGCGCGGAGCTTGCCGCGCCAATCCGCCAGGAAGCGGCGCTTTTCCGCTTCCGGCATCGCGCCATCGGCAATGTCATCCACCGCGCGGCAAAAGGCATAAACCGCCCAAAGCGCGCGACGCCTTTCGCCTTTCAGCGCCGACATGCCGCGCGCAAAGGAAGACCCCGCACGCCCAACCCGCGCACTGACCAGTGCCGCATCGCTTGGCCCGGTGCCGAGTGCCGCGCGAAAGCCCTGCAAAAAATCAAGGCGCGATAGCGCAACACGCCCCAGCACCGGATCCGCCGCGCGCAGCCGCGCCAATAGCCGCCGCGCGAGAGCAATGGTCACAGCACTTTCGCGCGCAAGGCGCTTGGCCGAGAGCAACCGCGGCAGTGCAGCGGCGGCATCCAGCCTTTCCTCTATCTGATCCAGCGCGGCATCCAGCACAGCGCGCCGCGCTTCAGTATTGGCGGGGTCGAAGAAGCGCGCCTCACCGCCGGCCAAATCCATCCAGGCTTCGGGCAGATAGACGCGCCCGATATCGCGCCGATCTGGCACCAAATCCTGCAGGTGATTGAGTATTTGCAGCGCAGTACAGAGCGCATCGGCGGCAGCGACGGCTTCCGGCTTTTCTTCATCATGCAAGCGGAGCAACATGCGCCCGACAGGATTGGCTGACCGCGCGCAGTAATCTTCCAGCCCTGCCCAATCCGCGTAACGCGCTTGCGTCGCATCCTGCCGAAAGGCCGAGAGCATCAGCTGCGCTTCATCCGTGCCACTGCCCGCGCAATGCAAGGCCGTGGCGGCGGGTTCCGCTGTTGCGGGATCATCAAGCGCGGCTTCAAGTGCGGCCAGGCGGCGCAGCTTCTCTGGCGGGTCTAGTGCTGGATCATCGGCAATATCGTCAGCCGCGCGCACAAAGCGATAAAAGCCGAGCACCTTCGGGCGAGTTTCCGGCGCCAGCAGCCGGGACGCGACAGGGAAATTCTCAGACCCCGCGTCACGTGTCGGCGCGCGCGATGCAGCGCTTTCGGCAGTCATGCCGTGCCGCTGGCGGAATAGGCACGGCCCTTCCAGCCGGCAGGGCGCCCGATGAGCACGCGCACCAGCGCGGTCCATTGAATCGCAAGCCCGACCAGCACGGCGAAGGGATGCAGCGGCACGGTCCACCAGGCTTCGCGGGTTTTGAAGGTAATGGCGGCGCGCAAGCCAAAGACCAACAAAATGGCGAGCGCCGCTTGCCATTCCGGTAGCAGAAAGAAGGGCCAGATATGCGCACCCGCCAAAAGCGTGGTCCAGATCGGCAGGCCGATGGGGGTGGCCATGCCTTCATGCGCATTCTTGATGAAGCCATTCCAGCTTGCGCGCAGCCCAACATACATGCGGCATTCGGCAAGCTGCACACCTTCCACCATTTCCGTCCGGAAACCAGCGCCGCGCAGCTTGCGTGAAAGCTGCAAGCCATCATGCAACAGCGTGCGGATGGCGCCATGCCCGCCGATGGATTCGTAGGCGCCACGCTCAAATAGAATCAATTGCCCGCAGGCGGCGCCAAGCTCGGCGCGGCCCGTTTCAGCACGACCGCCACCGGGCAGATAGCCAATCAGCAGCAGATTGATCATGGGCACGGTCAGCGCCTCACCCAAAGTGCCGATGATCTGGCGCGGCACGCCGGTTCCCATGGCAAGCTTGTGCCGCGCAGCATGGCCGGACATGCGTGCTGCGGCATCGCGCGCAAGCCGCACATCGGCATCAATGAACAGGAAATGCGTGCCCCGCGCCGCTTCTGCCAGCCGCGCGCAAGCATGCACCTTGCCGGTCCAACCCTGCGGCAAGGGTGGGCAGGCGAGCAGCCGCACCCGCGCATCACGCGCGGCATAGGCATTCACAATCGCGGCGGTGCGATCGCTCGACCCATCATCCATCACCAGCACTTCAATCGCCACACCTTGCTGTGCGAGTGCGGCATCAAGGCAGGCGCTGATATGCGCTTCCTCATTCCGCGCCGGGATCAGGATGGACACCAGCGCATCCTTCGGCGCCGGCCCGCGCGCCTTCGCCATGCGGCGGAGGTTATCTATGGCGAAACCGACAGGCATCAGCGCCAAGGCAAGCGCAATCCAGGGCAGGAAATCTGTCATGGCGCTGTCTCCGCGCGTTGTTCATGTCGGGGGTCGAAGCGTTCACCGCGCAGCAAGGCTTTGGCGCGGCGCCAGGCTTGATAAATGCCGCCCATGCCTTCGCGCCCCTGCACCAGGGTTTGAAACGCTGCCGGATCACGCGCAATGGCATCGGCGCTGAGCTTTTCCATCACGCCCGCCAAGGCATCAGACAGCATGGCGCTGCGCGCTTCACGTGGCGCTTCCAACAGCGTTGCAGCGGGGATGGGCGCGCCGAACGCGGCGAGCATTTCCGCCTTGCGCTCACTCCAGAACGGGTAATCCAAAGCAAGCGGCACAAACACCGCATCGGGCGCGATTTCCGGCAGGCGGATCATGCCAGGCGCAATCGGCACGGGCCTTTCGCGCGGATCACTGAAGCGCCCTGGCGCATTGATCCATAGAATATGCGCGGGATTGGCCAGCACCTTTTCCACTACACGCAGAAACGCAACCGAACCGCGCGCCGAGCCGGTCTCGATCCCGAAAACGCCAAGTCGCTTCATGAAGCGATATTTCTCAATGGCCTTCGCTTCCATTGGCGTAAATAGCGGCCGGTGCGGCAAAAGCCGGCGATAGAGCAGCATGAAGGCAACGCCATCCCACCAGGAGGGATGATTGGCGAAAATCACCACTGGCTTACCTTCCGGCAAATCAGGCAGGCCCCAGCGCGCCACGCGCAACGCACGCATATGTTTGCGGAAAAAGCGCGTGAACATGAAATCAAAAAAATCCAGATGGCGCGCTGAACGCAGCGCCACCGGATCAGGCATTTCTTGTCCCGGCTTCTTCGTCATTCCGCCGCGGCTGGCAATTCGGCCTCTCGCCGGCCGGCCAATTCAGCTTCGGGCGACAT
>JADCEX010000081.1 GCA_020249825.1 Roseomonas sp. | reverse complement strand
TTGGAAAATCGGCGATCAGGCAGCGAGAATGCCCATGACGTCGGATTCCTTCATGATCAGGAGCTCCTCGCCATTCAGCTTCACTTCGGTGCCGGACCACTTGCCGAACAGGATGCGATCGCCAGCCTTGACATCGAGCGGACGAAGATCGCCCTTTTCGTTCAAGGTGCCGGCGCCCACGGCGACGACTTCGCCTTCCTGGGGCTTTTCCTTCGCGGTGTCGGGGATGATGATACCACCAGCGGTCTTTTCTTCCGCAGTAACGCGGCGAACCAGAACGCGGTCATGCAGGGGACGAAATTTCATAAGGTCCTCTCCTGAGCCTCGGGTTGATGACGGCTCGCTCTGGGAAGCCTGACCGGTCACCGAGGGTGCCCCGGCCGTTAGCACTCCCCCCAGAGGAGTGCCAGCGATGTAGGCTGGCCGGCGCGGCGCGTCAAGCGGTTGGCAGCACTCAAGGTGTGCTAGTGCTAACAAATTGAAAACAAAGATTTTTCTTGCCAACAGCCCGAGTCGTCATGGCAAGCTTACCATCCGTCCCGCCGGGAAGCCGGGCCGGGATGGCTTATTGAGGTAAGAGGAAAGGAAGATGAGCCTGAAGCTTCAGGGGTTGGAAAGCGTGGTGCGTATCCCGGATTGGCGGCTGACCACGGCTGAATTGCTCTATCATCTGCCGGATCATCCGCATGTGCTGCAAAGCTTCATCTGGCAGAAGCTGGACCGGGCGCCGGATTTCCCGGAATTGGACCGCTTCCTGGCCTTTTGGCAGCGCGAAATTGACGGGCCTTTGCATTCGGTGCGCGTTGCTTCGGCGGCGCTGACCCGTCCGGCGGAGCTTCGCTACGCCAATGGGGTGTTTACGCTGCACTGAAACCCCTCGACACTGGCCGGCGAGTGAGAAGGGGGCAGAGAGGACATGCGCCACATCCAGCAACCGGGGCCTGCCGGGCCTGAACGCATCATCGCCCATCCGGTGCGCGCGCAGGCGATTGATGTGGAACTGCCGCGCGGCGCGAGCCTGCTCGCGGCACTGCATGATCTGGCCCGGGGGCATGGCGCGGAAGGCGGCTGCCTGACACTAACGGGCGGCGCGCTTGGTCCCTTTGCCTATGTGATCCCGGCGCTGGCCCCTGATCCCTCACACGCTGCCTATTACAGCGAAACCTTCCGCCCGGCGGGGCAGACGCGGCTTGATATCGCGGCCATCACCGTGGGCTTCCGTGATGGCGCGCCGTTTTTCCACTGCCATGGCTTCTGGACGGAGGCCGATGGCCGGCCCGGCGGTGGCCATATGCTGCCCGAGGAGACCACCATCGCCGCCCCCATCCGCGCCAAGGGCGTGCTGATTGCCGGCGCGCGGTTTGAAGCGCGGCAGGATGCGGAAACCGGCTTCAAGCTTTTCACCCCCATCGCCACCGAAGCGCCAAATGCGGCGGCGGCGAATGGCATCGCCATCCGGCTTTGCCCCAATCAGGACATCACGGCGGCGCTGGAAACGGCGGCGACGGGGGCCGGTTTTGGCCCAGCGCTGCTGCATGGCGGGGTCGGCAGCATTATCGGCGCGCGCTACGCCAATGCGCCGCCGGTGGATAATTTCGCGACCGAAATGCTGATCCGCGAAGGGCTGATCCGCCCGGGTGCGACGCGGCTTGATGTCGCCATGGTGGATCTGACCGGGCAATTGAGCGCGGGCGTGCTGACGCCTGGCGATAATCCCGTGCTGATGACGTTGGAAGCGGTGATTACGACTGCTTAAAGATATTTGCCGCGCTCCAGAATCTCGAGCGTATATTCTTTGTAAGTGATGCCGAGTTCCTCGGCGCGCGCCAGGCGCCTTAGCGCAATCTCACGCGGCGGGGTTTTCCACGCCTTCTTGTGCGCGCGGCGCCAATGCCAGGCGCGCCAGGATGCGTTGACATCTTCCTCCTCCTCCAGCGGCGGGCCGCCATTATGGCCCAGAGCATGTCCGCTTCGCATGCGCTCACCAGACATGCTCTGGCCCATGATTTGATCGCATTTTCCGAGCCGCCAAGCGATTCCGCTTGGCTTGAAAATGCTCAGGTGCTGGCGGGAGCATCTCAGATCCCGCTTACCGGCGGCATTGTGGCAACGAAGGAAGGCCGGTCTGACGCGCGGTCAAACCAGGCGGCCAAGCCTGGCAAGCCATCACGCCAGGCCCAAACGCGATGCCGCCTTTCGCAATAGCCAAGCACGGCGAGCAGCGCGAGGAAGCCGGCATCAGGCGCGGCATAAACGCCCTTCGCGACATCATCCTGCAGCGCGGCGGCAATGCGCGCGGCGCGGGTTTCTTCCAGCGCAATCACGCCCGGTGATCTTTCATGCACCGGCCGGCGCAATTCGCGGTTCCAGACTGCGATGCCATCCAGCATGCCAAGCACGCGGCCATAGGCGGCCAGCCGCTTCCAGCCATCCGCGCCATCACCCAGCAAACGCTTCTCAGGCGCCACAAGACTATCCAGCACCATCAGAATGGGCGTGGTTTCCGTGACCGTGGTGCCATCCGCCAGCACCAGCGATGGCACGCGCCCAACCGGGTTATGCGGCAACAGCGTAGACGCCGGGTCGCGCAAGGTGGTTTCGGTGAAGGAAATGCGCCCTTCAAGGCCAAGCTCCAGCACCGCCATGCGGGCGATGCGGGCATAGGGCGAACCGGCGGAATGAAAAAGCTGCATCGGGGAAAGCCTAACCCGCCACGCCGCATCTGACGAGGTCTGGCATTTTACACCCGCAACGCGGCTCTGGGCGCCCAAAGAACCAAAACACCCATCTCATGCTGCGTCGTTTGAAACGTCACGCCAGCCTGCCCGGCACGGCGGCAATCACCGCTTCCTCGGCATTGGCGAAGGCGAGCCGCAAATGGCGTTCCTGGCCGGGGCCAAAAAAGCTACCCGGCAGGCCAAGCAGGCCGCGATCAACCGCCAAGGCCTCGGCCATGGCTTCCCCATCCGGCGCATCATCAGGCAGGCGCAAATAAGCGAAGTAGGTGCCCAGTGCATCAATGCGCCAGGCATTCACGGGCGCCATGGCAGCGAGAAACGCCTCGGCCCGCGCGGCCATGATGGCGCGATTGCCCGCGCGCCAATCACGCAGCGCCTCCACCCCCCAAGCCAGCGCGATTTGCGGCGTGCGTGGCGGGCAGATCTGCACCGTATCAATCGCTTTCGCCAATTCACGCTGAAACCCAGGCCCGGCCGCAATGGCGCCCACACGATGCCCCGGCACGCAATAGGCCTTCGAGAATGAATAGAGATGCACGACATGATCCTGCCAGGCCGCATCCTGGAACAGCCCATGCGGTGCGCCGGCGGCTTCCGGGATGAAATCGCGATAGGTTTCATCCAGCACCAGCCAGGCGCCGTGATCGCGGCAAAGCTTGGCGAATTGCGCAATGAGTTCGGGCGAATAGGTCGCACCTGTCGGGTTATTCGGTGTGACCAGCACAATGGCGCGCACGCCTTGCATGAGGGTCGCTGCCCGTGCCGGGTCGGGCAGGAAGCCATCCTCTGCCCGGCAAGGCAAAACGCGGCAGGGAATGCCAAGCGCTTCCAGCGCCATGCGATGATTGAAATACCAGGGCGCGGGCAGCATCACGGCATCTCCCGCGCCGGCCAGCGTCATCATGGCAAGCGTGAAGGCCAGATTGCCGCCGGCGGTGATGGCAATATCGGCGGCGCCAATCCGCGCTTCATAGGCGCGCGCCATATCGGCAGCCAAAGCCTCTCGCAAAGCGGCTTCGCCTTCAATCGGGCCATAGCCGGCGGATTTGGCATCCCCCGCCGCAGCGGCAAGGCGCGCGAGCAAGTCAGCATGCGGCGGATAGCCAGGCACGGCCTGGGTCATATCCAGAACCGGCCCGGCACCGCCCTGGTAGCGGGCGGCCCAGCCGCGCACGGCGGGAATGGGCGGGGCGCCGGTGGCGCGGATGCGGGGGGAAAGCGGCAAATCCATCAGCGCAAGGAACCATCACTGCGCCGCCGCGTCCATGGGCAGGTTGGATGCCCCTGACCCTATTCCCCCCGCTGCGCTTCCTTGAGCGCCCGGCGCAGCTTGGCGATACCGCTGCGCGTCTGCCCTTCGTTGCAAAGCTGCCGGCCTTCATCCGCCAGCAGGCGTAAATGCGCCGGCGCCTCAGGACCCAGGGCGGCAAAGCGCCCGGCAAGCTCAGCGCAATATTCGGGTGAATCGGAAATCAGCCTTGGCGCGGCCTGCTGCGCCACGGCAGGCCAGGAAGCCAACAGCAAAAGGGCGAAAACCCAAGGCATGCCCGCCTCATAGGCGGTTCTGCCCTGCCGGGTGATGTCAGGCGCATGAAGCCCGCGTCATGCGCGGGAACTGAGCGTGAGCCGCGCTTCCAGCCCGGGCCTTGCAGCGCGAGGTTGCCCATCCCCCAGGCGCAATTCCCCGCCATGCAGCGCAGCCACTGCCTTGACCAGGGAAAGCCCAAGCCCGGAACCCGGCAGCGCGCGGGATGGATCGGCGCGGAAAAACCGCTCACCCGCCCGGGCGCGATCCTCGGCCGCCAGGCCCGGCCCTTCATCGCGCACGCTGATTTCGCGCTTGCCGCGCGCGGGCGCGCTGGCGCTCAAGCGGATCGTGCCGCCTTCGGGGGTGAATTTCACCGCATTGTCCAAAAGATTGGCAATCGCCTGCAGCACCATATCGCGATCACCCACCATGGTGAGCCTCTCGGGCCAGGCTGTTTCCAGATGCTGGCCGCGTTCTTCGGCAAGCGCGCCATAGACTTCCGCCGCATCGGTCAGCACTGTCGCCAGATCAAAGGGCGCGAAGGCGGCGCGGCGTGCGCCGGCCTCAGCCTCCGCAATGCGGAGCAGCGCCTGAAAAACGCGGCTGATGCCATCCAGATCAGCAACCGTGGTTTCCATCGCAGCACGCAGGCTTTCCTCATCCGGTGCGCTCAGCAGCGCGTTTTCAAGCCGCATACGCGCGCGCGCGATGGGGGTGCGCAAATCATGCGCGATGGAATCGGAAACACCCTTTATGCCGGCCATGAGCTGATCAATCCGATCGAGCATGGCATTCATGCTTTCGCCCAATTGGTCGAATTCATCGCGCTGCGTGGAAAGCGGCACGCGGCGGGAAAGATCACCAGCGGCGATGGCGCCAGCGGTGGCGGCAGCCGCGCGCAGCCGATCCGCCAATGCGCGCCGCAGCGCCGCAGCGCCGGCCAGCGCAAAGGCAACCGCCACCGCAAAGGACCAAAGCAAGGCTTCGGAGAGCAAGGAGCGCAGCTTTTCGCGATCAGCCGCGTCGCGCCCGACCAGAACCCGATGCCCGCCGGCCAGCGGCACATGAAACATGCGCGCCGGCACCGCAACGCCATCGCGGCGCACCGTCGCGGCAGACCAGGACCCCGCGATTTCCGCCGCCGGCGGCCAGCGATCCAGATTGCCGGCAAGGCGGCTTCCTGCGTCATCCGTCAGCAAATAGATGGCGTGGTCATCAATATCCACGGCCAATCTTTCGCCAATCGCTTCCTTCACCGCGGCCGCACCGCCGCCGCGCCAGGCTTCCTGCAAGCCAATGGCATCGGCGCGGATCGCATCATCAATCTGGCGCGAAAGCGTCCCCGCCGTGCCCCACCAGAGCATGAGCGCAAAGCCCAGAATCGCCGCAATGAACAGCACGGCGAACAGCGCAGCGAAGCGGAAGCCGGCACTTTTCAGATAGGCGCCAATATCGCGCCAGCCGCCCATCTGCTCAGCCGGCACTGCCATGCAATCTCAGGCGTCGGCGCGGATCATATAGCCCGCATTGCGCACGGTATGGATCAGCGGCACATCAAAGCCACGATCCACCTTTTGCCTGAGGCGGGAGACATGCACGTCAATCACATTGGTCTGCGGATCAAAGTGATAATCCCAGACCTTCTCAAGCAGCATGGTACGCGTGACCACCTGCCCCACATGGCGCATCAGATGTTCAAGCAGGCGGAATTCGCGCGGCTGCACTTCAATGCGCTTACCGCCCCGCATGACGGTGCGTGACAGCAGATCAACTTCAAGATCCGCGACGGTGAGTTTCGTCGCCGGCACTTCCATGGCAGGCCGGCGCGCCAGCGCTTCGATGCGCGCCAGCAATTCCGCGAAGGCGAAGGGCTTCACCAAATAATCATCGCCACCGGCCTTGAGGCCTTTGACGCGTTCATCCACGGCGCCAAGCGCGGTCAGGAACAGCACAGGTGTCTTATTGCCTTGGCTCCGCAGCGTTTCCACAATGCGGAGGCCATCCACACCGCCCGGCAGCATGCGGTCCAGGATCAGCAGGTCAAAAGGTTCTGACGCGGCCATGAAAAGCCCATCGCGGCCATTGGCGACATGCTCGACAATATGCCCAGCCTCTTGCAGGCCCTTTTTCACAAAGCGGGCAACTTCGGCATCATCCTCGACAAGCAGGATTTGCATGACAGGCTAACTCCAGAAACAGCGGCGATTCCCCAGCAGCCCAAGGCTACGCCGCTTCCTTGAAATACTCAAAATGGCGCGTTCAACCGGGCCCTGGCCGGCGCCCGACCTGGACGGTGATTTCCACGACGCGCCCTTCCCGCAGCAGGGAAAGCCGCACATTCTGCCCGGGCGGGATGGCGGAAATGCCGCGCACCAGATCGCGATTATTGGCAATGCGCGCCCCATCCACCGCGGTGATGACATCGCCCTGGCGCAGCCCTGAACGGGCGGCGGGGCTGCCACGTTCCACCCCCAGCACCTGCGCGCCGCCACGGGGCGGGCGGCCAGGTGCCGCTTCCACATCGCCCACGGAAACGCCAAGCCAGCCGCGTTCAACCCGCCCGCCGCGCAGCAACTGCTCGATCACCGGGCGCGCCAGATCGGATGGCACGGCAAAGCCGATCCCGGCCGAGGCACCGCTGGGGGAGAAGATCAGGGTTGTGATGCCAATCACCTCACCGGCCATGTTGAACAGCGGCCCGCCGGAATTGCCAGGATTGATGGGCGCATCGGTCTGGATGAAGTCATCAAATGGCCCAAGCCGAATATCGCGCCCAATGGCCGAGATGATGCCGGAGGTGACCGACCCGCCAAGCCCGAAGGGATTGCCCGCCGCCAAGACCCATTGCCCAACGCGCATCTGGCGCGAATGACCAAGGGAGACGGCCGATAGGGGCCTCTGCGCTTCGATCTTGAGCAGCGCGATGTCAGTCAATTCATCAATGCCGATAATGGTCGCCGGGTATTCCGACCCATCATGCAACCCGACCAGCACATTCGCGGCTTCGCCAAGCACATGCGCATTGGTGACGATAATGCCCGAGGGTTCGATGATGAAGCCGGACCCGGCGCCCTGGATGATCGGCCCCCTGCGGCGGGAAGGGTCGCGCGGGATGCGCTCCCGCGGCTGGTTGCGCCATTCGGGCGGCACGCCATCGCGGGTCGTGACCTGAATGCTCACCACCGCCGGGATCACGCTTTGCGCGAGATCGGCAAAATCCGGCAGGCCGCGCTGCGCAATGGCGGGACCGCAAGCGCCAAGGGCGGCAGGCAGGAAAAGCGCGGCGCGGCGCGTGAGTTTGGGCGGAAGAGATTCCATGATGGCTTATAAATGCAGCGCTTCGGCGCGCGCTTCAACCTTGCGGTGAAGCCGGGTTCTCCGGCCAGGCGTGTTTCGGGTAGCGCCCGCGCATTTCCTTGCGCACTTCCGCCCAGCTTCCCGCCCAAAACGCCGCCAGATCGCCGGTAATGGCAATGGGCCGCCCGGCGGGGGAAAGCAGCGCCACCTGCAAAGCCACGCGCCCGCCGGCGAGCAAAGGCAGCCCCGGCAGGCCAAACAAATGCTGGGCGCGGGCTTCGAGCGTTGGCACATCCCGCGCGTAATCAATCGCGGCACTCCGCCCCCCCGGTAGCGCGAGCCGTGCGGGCAGGGCCTGGTCCAGCGCCCGGCGCGCTTCCCAGGGCAAAAGGCCAAGCAGGATCTGGGCAAGATCAAGCCCCGCCAATTCCTGCAAGCGCGTCAGGCCCGAAAGCTGCGGCGCCAACCATTCAGGCGCTGAGGCGATCAGCGCCTCATCGGTCATATCAGGCCAGGAATCGCCTTCCACCTGCCGCATCCAGCCAATCCGCGCGCGGGTTTGCCGTGCCGCTTCGCTCCAGGGCAGATCGCGCAGGCCGCGCTGCGCAACAGCTTCAGCGAGTGCGGCCGCCATCGCCGCCGGGTCCGCTTGCGGCAAAGGCGCTTCTTCCAAGACCAGGGGGCCGAAACGCAGCCGCCGCCGCGCCAGCACCGCGCCGCTGCGTGCATCAAACGCCGCACCTTCCTCTCGCCGCAGCCTTTCGGGAAAGCGGGTTTCCAGCACGGCGCGTTCAATGGGCGCTGCCATGCGGATGCGTGCCTCGGTTCCTGCGATTTCGAGGTCCGCCACGGCCAGCAAAGGCGCCTTGGCCAAGGGATCAATGCCGGTGATGCGCGCCCCCTGGCCCGAGGCCAAGCGAAAGGCGCCATCCATGGACCCGCGCTTTGCCGCGATCCGGTCCGGGAAGCCAGCGGCCAGCAGGGCGCCGGCATCGCCTTCAGCGACAACACTATTGCCAATGCCAAGCCGGCGCCGATGCAGGCTGGCGGCGCGGCGAATGCGCTGCACGGCGCCGCGATCCGCCGCCGCGTGATCACCGCCCGCCAGCAGATCAAGGCGCAAGCCGATATCCGCCGGCGCTTCCCGCCCGCGCAAAGGGTCGCGTTCTTCCAGAAGCGCGGCAAGCTCCGCCGCCAGTGCCTTTTCCGCATTGCCCGCCGCCGCCAGCATCATGCGCGCCAGCCTTGGGTGCGTGCCCATCCGCGCCATGCGCCGTCCTGTTTCGGTGATGCGCCCTTCGTCATCGAGCGCATCCAGATCGCGCAGCAGCCCGCGCGCGGCGGCCATTGTCCCGGCTGGCGGCGCATCCAGAAAGGCGAGCGCGCCGGGCTCTGCCCCCCAAGCCGCGCAATCAAGCGCCAAGCCCGAGAGTTCCGCTTCCAGAATCTCGGGCCGATCCGCCTGCGGCAGGCTGCGATGCAAAGCCTCGGTCCAGAGCCGGATTGCCACCCCCGGCGCGGTGCGCCCTGCGCGGCCCGCGCGTTGTTCGGCGGCAGCCTTGCCAATCCGCAAAGTCACCAGCCGTGAAAGCCCGCTTGCGGCATCAAGTCGCGGCGCGCGGCGATAGCCGCCATCCACCACAATCCGCACCCCCGGCACCGTCAGCGATGTTTCGGCAATCGAGGTCGCCAGCACCACCTTGCGCTGACCATCGGGGGCGGGATTGAGCGCGCGGTCCTGTTCGGCGGGCGGCAATTCGCCGTGCAAGGGCAGCACCAGCGCATTGAGCCCACCCAGCCTTTCGGCAGTGCGGCGAATCTCCCCCCAACCCGGCAAGAAGGCCAGCACATCGCCGGGGTGGGAGACCAGCGCTTCACGAATCGCACTCGCCATCGCTTCGGGCAGGTCGCGCGGGTCGCGCAAATCCCGCGCGCGGTGGCGGATTTCGACCGGAAAGGCGCGGCCCAGGCTTTCAATCACCGGCGCGGGCGTGCCGCCTTCTGCCATCAGCCCCGCGAAGCTCGCGCCATCCAGGGTCGCCGACATGGCAAGTAGGCGCAGTTCGGGGCGGAGTGCGCGTTGCAGATCAAGCGCCAAGGCCAGTGCCAGGTCAGTGTCCAGATTGCGTTCATGCGCCTCGTCGAAAAGGATGGCGGCCACCCCTTCAAGGCCAGGATCACTTTGCAGCCGGCGCACCAGCAGGCCTTCGGTGACCACCTCAACCCGCGTGCGGTCGGAAAATTGCCGATCAAGACGCGTGGCAAGGCCGATGGTGCCGCCCGGTTGGTCTTCCCCGATCAAGAAGGCCATGCGGCGCGCGGCAGCGCGGGCAGCAACGCGGCGCGGTTCCAGCACCAGGATGCGCCCTTCGGCGGCCCAGGCTTCGTCCATCAGCGCCAGCGGCACGATGGTGGTCTTGCCCGCGCCGGGGGGTGCGATCAGCACGGCGTTGGAAGCCGCACGCAAGGCAGCGCGCAGCGCCGGCAGCGCTTCAGTAACGGGCAATTCAGGGAGCATGGGCGGGGAGGATGATCCGAAAGCCTTCCCCATGTGACGCGCCGGCGGCGCGCAATCAAGCGGCTTACGTCAGCGCGGCCCCGGACCTGGGCGCGGCGGCATGGGACCGGGCCCCGGCCCCGGCGGGAAATTCGGCGGATTGACCCAAACCCCGCCAATCGGCGGCGCATAGCCCGGCTGCTGCACGATATTTGGATCGGGCGGGCAATTCGGGCGATTGATGCCGCAATCCCAGGCGAAGCGGTCCGGCCGGCCAGTCATGCTGCCGCCGGGGATGAAGCGGCAGGCGCATTGCTTGCCGGCCATGCAGGCAAGCTGCCCTTCGCGGGCTTCGGTGCATTGCGGCGGTTCCTGCGCCGCGAGCGGCAAGGAAAACAGCAGAAAACAAGCCAGGAGGATTTTGCGCATGGTGAAGCCTCACCGGTAAAGATTAACCGTTTACTAACAGTCAGAGCCTATTCTCATTTGCGGGCTTGCACCAAGCCCCTTTCGCGCCCCTTTATGGGGCATGCGTTTCCTGGTTGCCCTTCTTGCCCTGCTGATCCTGCCCTGGCTGCCGGCCCGCGCGCTGGAAAGCACGGCGCAGGAATCGCCCCGCGCGCGGGTGACATTGGTTGCGGATCAACTGGCCATCGCGCCAGGGCAGGCATTTCAGCTTGGGCTGCGCCTACGCCTCGCGCCGCGCTGGCATAGCTATTGGCGCCATGCCGGGGATGCCGGCGCGCCCACGGAAATCAACCTGACCCTGCCGGAGAGTAGCAAGGCCGGCCCCATCGCCTGGCCCATCCCCCAGGCCATCCCCTTCGGCCCGCTGATGAGCTTTGGCTATTACGGGGAAGTGGTTTTGCCGATGCAGATCACGCCGCCGGTGGGGCTCCGCGCTGGTGATTTGTTCTCCATTACGGCAGAGGCGACATGGCTTGTCTGCGATGATGTCTGCATCCCCGAAGAAGGCAGCTTCCGGCTTGATCTGCCAGTGGCGGCTGAGGCGCAGGCCAATCCTGATCTTGCACCGCTTTTCGCCGCCGCTGCCGCCGCGCTGCCGCGGCCTTCGCCCTGGCAGGCCAGCGCGACGACCCAGGGCGAAGCGCTTCGGCTGCGGCTGACTGGCCCTGGCCTGGGGCGGGAAAGCCTCAAGCAAGCGCTGTTCATCCCGGGCCAAGGCGGGCTTTTGGATCACCCCGCGCCGCAAAGCCTGACCCAAGGGCCGGATTGGCTGGAATTGACCCTGAAACGCGCCGAAAGGCCCGAGAAGCTGACCGCCCTGGAAGGCGTGCTGCTGATCACCGATCAGGGCGGGCGGCGGCTTGGCTATGAGATCGCGGCACCTTTGCTGCCGGGCGCGGGTTTCTTGCCGCTGTGGCAGGCGCTGATTTTTGCCCTGATCGGCGGGGTGATCCTGAACCTGATGCCCTGCGTTTTCCCCGTGCTGGCCATGAAGGCCATGGCCTTGGCGCGGCTGGGTGGCGCGGCGCGGGGCGCGGTCAGGCTGGAAGCGGCTGCCTATACCGCCGGCGCGGTGGTGAGCTTCACGGCGCTGGCCGGGCTGTTGCTGGTGCTGCGCGGTGCGGGCATGGCGCTGGGCTGGGGGTTTCAATTCACCTCGCCGGTTTTTGTGCTGGCGATTGCCTGGCTGATGCTGGCGGTCGGGCTGAACTTGTCGGGCGTTTTCGCGCTTGGCGGGCCGATTGGCGCGGGCGGGCATATCGCGGCACGCGGCGGGTTTTTGGGCAGTTTCGCGACCGGTGCTTTGGCCGTGCTGGTGGCAAGCCCCTGCACGGCGCCCTTCATGGCGGCGGCGATTGGTGCGGCCTTGGTGATGCCCGCACCGGCGACCCTTGCGGTTTTTGCAGCACTTGGCCTGGGGTTGGCGGCGCCGACGCTGATCCTGGCGCTGGCGCCGGGCTTGGCGGGCAAGCTGCCCCGGCCTGGCCCCTGGATGGAAAAGCTTCGCCGCATCATGGCCTGGCCGATGTATGGCGCAGCACTTTGGCTGGTTTGGGTGCTTTGGGCGCAAAGCGGCTGGCCCGGCGTGGCGCTTGCTGCGGCAGGCGGGCTTGGCCTGCTTCTGGGGACCAGCAGTCTTGGGCGCGCACAACGCCGTGGTCAAGGCGGCTTGGGCGCCGTTCTGGCCACCCTCGGTTTGCTGATAGCCCTGCCCTTTGGTCTGACCGCGGCCCCTTCTGCCGGCCCCATGCCGGAAACCGTCGAAAGCTGGAGCCCAGGCCGGGTCGAGGCCCTGCGCGCCCAGGGCAAGGGCGTGTTCCTGAATGTCACCGCCGCCTGGTGCCTTTCCTGCCAGGTGAATGAACGCATCGCCCTTCGCCGCGAAGCGGTACAGGCGGCCATGGCCGCGCGCGGCATTGTCTATCTGAAGGCGGATTGGACGCGCGGCGATCCCGCCATCGCGGCCCTGCTCCGCACCCATGGGCGGGAAGGCGTGCCGCTTTACCTGTTTTGGCCGCCGGGCGGGGGGGAGGCCGTGATCCTGCCCGAAGTGCTGACGGAAGCCATGGTGCTGCGCCAAATTGGGGCTCTTTAAGGTTAATGCTTGACGCCCCCTGGGGGCGGCGGGGTATCTGCACAATATCGGCATCAAGACCGAAGCTTCAGCGCTTGCGCTGACGTGACCCGAGGTGGGCTTGGCTTCGCATAACGCGTTTCCGCGTGAAGCCATGAATTGGGCTTCGCGCCCCGAAGGGTCTTGCCATGCCGCTTGCCGAAACCTCTGCCGATCCCAGGGCGATGCCGGATTTTCTGCGGCTGGTCGGGGCTGAGCTTTGGGCTGCGCGGCTCGCGGATTTGGGGCGCCGTGCGCAGGCAAGCGCCTTTCAGGGGCGCGCCACGCAGCATCGCCATGCCTTGGAATTTGCGCTGGCACGCGCCGCGCGCGGCACGGCGCAAGGCAGTGCGGAACGCCGCGCGCTTGGCTTCGCGGCGGAAGCGGTGCGCTTGGCCAATGGCCTGCCGGAAGCACGGCGCGAGAAGCTGCGCGCTGCCATCACGCAGGGGCTGTCCGGTGAGGCAACGCTGATTCCCCTTTTCCACTTGCTGCGCAGCGCCGCGCTTTATCGCGCGCAAGGTTTTGACGTGCGCTTTTCTGGCCTTGCGGAAGATAGCGCGCATGATCTGACCATCAGCCGCGGTGGTGCTGTCGCGGAAGTGGTGTGTGAGACGATCTCGGCCGAGGAAGGCCGGCCGGTACAGCGCGGGCATTGGTATGCGCTGATGGATAGCGTCAATCCCGAATTGCAAACCTGGCTTGCCGCGCATCCCGGCCGCTATGTACTGCGCATGACGCTGCCCGATGGGCTTTCCGGTCCTGACAAGGCTGTGGAATTGCAAAGGCGCATCATGGCCATGCTGGCCGCCGAAAAGCGCCAGGATAGCAGCGCTGATGCGGTGCTGAAGCTTGACCCGCTGGTGCTGGCGGGCGCGCAAGCCGATCCCCTGCCGGGCCGGCTGCGCCAGCAATTCGGGCCAGAAGCGCATCTGGCCGTGACCGGCGATCCGGCTGGCGGATCGGTCTTCGTGCTGGCAGCGCGTGCTGGTCAGGAAAATAGCATTTCGGACGCGGTCGCCACGCGCATGGCAAGTGCCGCAGGCGCGCATCTATCCGGCGCCAAGCCTGGCATTCTTTCGATCTTCATTGAGGATATGGATCGCGCCGAATGGCGCGGCTTGCGCGATGATCTGGCCCTTGAAGGCGCGGTGCGCCGCTTTCTGGCCGGCCATGCCGCGCGGCGTGTGGTGGCGGCTGCCTGTTCCTCACGCGCGGAGCTTTTCGGCCTGGCGCCACCTGATGCGGTGGCGGGTGGGGAGCTGCGTTTCCGCAACCCATCCCACCCGGCGGCTAAATCCGCGGCATTGGCGCCCGCCATTCTTTCGACGAGCGCCTGAGCCAGGGGGGCTTCAATTCGCCAGCACCATGGCGAAATAGCCAAACACTGTCAGCAAGACGCCGGAGACCGCATAGGCCACCGGGAAGCCAATCCAGGGCACATTGGACCCGATTTCCACCGCAGCTTCGCGGCATGGGCCGGAATGGCTGCGCGCGCCCGCCACACCGCCCATCAGCACCGCCGGGTTGAACTTGAAGACGTAAAGCCCAAGCACCCAGACCAGAATGGGCGGCAGGCTGCAGGCGATGAAGCCCAGCACGAAAATCTTGAGGGCGAGCATCCCCGTAAGCTGCGCCAGCAGCGAATTGCCCGCATTGATGCCGACAATCGCGACAAACACCACAAGGCCCAGGTCTTCCAGTATATTGCGCGCCGCCGCCGGCGTATTGCCGAAGAACCGCAAGCGCGAGGTGAGCGAGGAAACAATCACTCCCGCAACCAGCAAGCCGCCCGCATTGCCCAGCCCAACCTTGGACCCGAAGGCCGGAAATTCGATGGCGCCAATCAGGAAGCCAAGGATCATGCCGAGTGAGAGTGTCAGCAAATCCGTCCCGGTAGAGGGACGAATGACGCGCCCAAAAGCCTCCCCGATTTTCTCGACCGCGCTTTTGAGGCCAACAATGGTGACAACATCCAGGCGTTGCAGCGTGGTATTCGTGCCGAGCGGAATCGGCACGCCGGAACGTTCAATCGAGAGTACCTGGACTTCATTGGCCCCTGGCAGGGCGCGCCATTCCTCGCGCGTTTTCTTCAAGGTGTCGCGATTGGTGACCAGGATTTCCGCGCGATCAAGCGGCAGATCAAGCGCGGTGCGATCCGCAACCTCCGGCCCGATCAACCCCATCTTATCCGTAAGGCCCGTCAGCGTGCCGCCAAGCGCGATGATATCGCCAAGCGCCAATGGCAAATCTTCCCGCGCGCCGAGTGCCGTGCCATCGCGCACGATATTGACGAAGCGGTATTCCGGATTTTCGCGCAGCATATCGGCCATGGTGCGGCCAACCCAGCCGGGATTTTCCAGCCGATAGGCGCGCAAGCTTCCCATGGTCCAGCCGGAAAGCGCCGGGGCATCGCCACTCGCGACGCCATGTTCCTTTTCATAGGCACGCGCCGCGGCACGCGCATCAATGCCCCACCAGGTCGGCAGATACTTGGTGATCAGGATGATGCCGACCGTGCCCCAAAGATAGGTGATGCCATAGGAAAGCGCGATCATGGCGCTGACATCGCCCGCGCTGGTGCCTGCTGGCAGGGTGATGGCACCGGCGGTCACGGCCTGTTCAGCGGAACCAATGGCCGCCGACATGGTCTGCGACCCGGCCAGGATGCCGCCCGCCGTGCCAGGCGGCAATTCCAGAAACCGCACACCAAGCACGACAATGGTCAGGCCACAAAGGCAGGACACGATGGCAAGCGCAGTGAATTTGATGCCATCGCCACCAAGGCTATTCACGAAGGAAGGCCCAACCCTGAGCCCAACGCCATACATGAACAGATAATAGAACAGGCTTTTGGTGAAGTTATCGAGTGCGAGCTTTTCGCCATAGACCGAAGCCCAAACCGAAAGCCCACTGCCCACGATGATGGCAGAAGCGACCATGCCAAGCCCATATCCCGCCACGCTCTGCCGACCGAGCCAAACGGCGAGCCCCACCGTGAGAAACAGCAGGATGAAGGGATTGGTTGCCAGAAAATGGAAGAATTCCTGCAACATCTGGCTTTCTCCTCAGCGCCGCTTGGCGGCGCCAACGGCATCGGCGCGCAACAGCTTCAGCCCGCGTTCGCGTTCATAGCCGTGGATTTCCTTGACATCGAGCTTGCGCATGAAATCAATCGTTTCCTGCGTCAGCACCTGGCCCGGCACCATGATCGGGAAACCAGGCGGGTAGGGAATGACGAAATTGGCCGAAATCATCTCAGGCCCTTCCTTCAGGCGCTTGTCGCATTCGGCGCCGAACAGGGGGACATATTCGCATTGCGCGGCGTGATAGGCGCCGAAGAAGGCGCTGCGCATATCGCCTTCTGGCGTTGTCTCCCCGGCATCGGCGCGGAAGGCCGTGTGGAAATGGCTGAAATTCGGCAAATCCGGCACGTCGGTCATCAGCGACTTCACGCGCGCATCAAAGGCAGCGCGCGCCTCAGGCCCGCCCACGGAAAGGCGCTTTTCAATCTCCTGGCTGATTTCGACCAATACGCGGATCAGATGCGCTGCGTCGCTCCGCGTATTGTTGATGTTGGATTGCAGCAGCACCGAATTGCGTGAGGTCTTGTTGAGTTGGATATTGTACTTGTCGGCCAATAGCCCCTTGAATTGCGTGCCGTCATAGCCGGCCGTGCCGCAGACAAGGGTCATGCGCGTCGGGTCCAGATAGAATTCATCTTCCAACATCGCATGAACGATATTCGCCCAGGTGACGCCGGGCTTGAGGTAATCCACAAAGCCCGATTGGCGATAGGCGGCGGGGATCATCTCATCCGCGCCAAGGATGCAGAAGTATTTCGAGATCAGCGGATGGCGATTGACCATGCCACGGATCTTGAGCGCGATTTCAATCGCATTCATCACCAGCCCATAGCCTTCAAGCTCCATCTGCCGGCGCGCGACATCAAGGCTTGCGATGAGTTGCTGATTGGGGCTGGTGGAGGCATGGGTGAAGACCGCTTCGTGGAATTGCGCTTCAACCGTGTGGAAATCCACATCCTTCACCAGCAGCATGGAGCCCTGGCGGATGGATGACATGGATTTATGCGTGGAATTCGTCTGATAAACGCGCAGCCTGATCTGGCGCGGGTCAGGGATCAGGCGTGTTGAAAGCAGCGTTTCATCGGATGGCGCATCACCAAGCGCGGCCCTTTGCTGTTCATAGGCCGCAACCGATGCGGGGTCCTGCATCCAGGCTTCGATTTCCGCCGCCGCGCCCATGGCGGTTCTGGGGCGAAGCAAAGGTGAGAAGCGCGCAAAGCCGGACCAGGCTTCATCCCAAAGGAAAATCAGGTCGGGCTTGATGGCAAGGCATTCTTCCATCACCCGGCGCACATTATACATATGGCCATCAAAGGTGCAGTTCGTCAGATCGAGCATTTTCAGCCGATCCAGCCGCCCTTCCGCCTTCAGCGCCAGCATGGCGCGCTTGATGGTGGAAAGCGGCACCGCGCCATACATGGAATATTGCGTAAGCGGATAGGCTTCCACATAGAAGGGCTGCGCGCCGGTCAGCACCATGCCGTAATGGTGTGATTTATGGCAGTTGCGATCAACAATGATCACATCGCCAGGTCCGGTCAGCGCCTGTACCGCCATCTTGTTGGAGGTGGAGGTACCATTGGTCACGAAGAAGACATGATCAGCACCAAAGGCGCGCGCGGCCATTTCCTGCGCGCGCTTGATGTTGCCGGTGGGTTCCAACAAGCTATCGAGGCCGCCCGTGGTGGCGCTGCTTTCGGCCAGGAACAGGTTGATGCCGTAGAATTCGCCCATGTCACGGATCCAATCGGACCGGAA
>JADCEX010000080.1 GCA_020249825.1 Roseomonas sp. | reverse complement strand
TGCTGATGTTCCTGCCCTCTGATGGGCTGGCGGCGCTGTTCCTGGTGTCCTTCATGTTCGGCCTGTTCCAGGGCGGGCTGGTGCCCTGCTACGCGATGATCGTGCGTGAGAATTTCCCACCATCAGAAGCTGGCAGCCGCGTTGGCATGGCGCTGTCTTCCACCATGGTCGGTATGGCGGTGGGCGGCTGGATGGCGGGGGCGCTGTTTGACGCAACCGGCGGCTATACGGCGGCGATGCTGAACGGCATTGCTTGGAATCTCGTCAATCTATCCATTGCGCTTTGGCTGATGTGGCGGCTCAATCGCCGCCAACAGGCTTTCGCGTGAGCAGAGAGTAATGCTGCCGCTTCAGCCAATCCTCTCCCAATACAATTCCAATTGCTGCATGGCGCCATCCACCATGCGTGGTGGCGGCTTCAGCCAAACGCCAGCACCTTCCGCGCGCAACTGGCGGACCTGATCGCCACCAATCCGCTCCGCCAGATTGCTGTCATCAACGCGCGTGATCAGCGTTTGGCCATCAAAGGTGTAATTGCCCGTATAGGCGGACCAGAAACGCTTCACGCCAGGTGGCAGCATCGCGCGGCCATCGCCGGTTGCGGCCTGCATGCGCTTCGGGCCGAATTGTACAATGCCTGTTGGCTCCGGCCCATATTGATGATGTTCCAGCGGCTGCCCCGCCGCATCGGTCGCGCGCACGCGCAGCAATTGCCAGGTGCCAAGCAGGGAAATCATATTTATCCTTTCAGGCTGCCGCCCGCGCATCTTCCAGAATCATCGCCGCTGCTTTCTCGCCAATCATGATGGAAGGCGCATTGGTATTGCCCGCCACCACCGATGGCATGATGGAAGCATCCGCCACGCGCAGCCCCGCCATGCCATGCACGCGAAGTTGCGGGTCCACCACGCTATTGCTTCCAATACCCATGGCGCAGCTGCTGGATGGGTGGTGATTTGTCGTACCGGTTTCGCGCACGAAGCGTTCCATATCGGCTTCACTTTCCATGGCATTGCCCGGCACCAATTCCCCAAGCGCAAAGGGCTTCAATGCCGGTTGTTCCACCAGGCGCCGCACCAGCTTGATGCCGCTGATCATCGCACGCATATCATAATCGGTCGCGAGAAAACCGAAGGTAATCGCCGGTGCTGCGAAGGGATCAGGGCTTGCCAGCCTGACCGTGCCGCGTCCTTCGGGCGCCAGATGTACCGGGCTTAGCGTGAAGCCCGAAAAAGGATGCGGAATGACACCCTTTTTATTGCGCTCCAGCGTGCTCCATTCCAGCAGATTGATCTGCAAATCGGGCTGCTCCAGCCTGGGATCGGACCGCGTGAAAAGCCCCGTGCGCACCGCATTCACCGCCATGGGACCACTGCGAAACAAGCCATATTGCAGGGCAGCGGCAATCTTGCGCGGCCAGCTTTTTTCCAGATCATTGAAGGTGAGGGGCTTCGCGCAGCGCCACATCAGATAGACACAGAAATGATCATGCAGATTGGCACCCACCGCCGGCATATCGCGCAGCACCGGAATGCCCATGGCCTGCAAATGCTCCGCCGGCCCAAGCCCTGACAATTGCAGCAATTGCGGGGACCCATAAGCCCCGCCCGAGACAATCACTTCCCGCCGCGCGCGGACGCGCTTAAGCCCGCCCGGGTCGCGATACTCAACGCCAATCGCCCGTCCGTTTTCGATCACCACCCGCGTCGCATGGGCATTGGTGCGAATATCCAGATTGGCGCGGCCCTTGGCCGACACCAGATAGGCGCGCGCCGTGCTCCAGCGCCGATTGGCGCTGGTGGTGGATTGATAATACCCGGTGCCTTCCTGAACCTTGCCATTGAAATCCCGGTTGCGCGGTATGCCGGCCTGCTCCGCCGCGCTGATCATCGCCTCGGTCAATTCCGTCGTGCCAGTGTGGTCCGAGACATTGAGCGGGCCGCCAACGCCATGAAACTCATCCGCGCCGCGCGTCTGGTTTTCGCTTTTTTTGAAGAAGGGCAGGACGGAATCGTAATCCCAGCCCGTGCAGCCGCGCTGACGCCATGAATCATAATCGCGCGGATTGCCGCGCATATAGACCATGCCATTGATGGAACTTGTCCCACCCAGGGTCTTGCCGCGCGGCACGAAGAACTTGCGATCATTCAATTGCTTTTGCGGCTGGCTTTCAAAGCACCAATTGATCGCCGGATTGGCATAGACTTTCGCAAAACCAAGCGGAATATGGATCCAAGGGTTGCGATCCGGCGGCCCGGCTTCCAGCAAACATACTGAATAGCGCCCATCTTCCGAAAGCCGCGCCGCTACCGCCGCCCCGGCGGAACCGGCGCCGGAGACAACAAAGTCAAAAACCCCCGCTTCTTCGGTCATGCCGCGCCCCTCCAGACACCATCCGTCGCCACCAGGCGCCCCGCGTGGAACACCCGTTTGCGCAGCGGATGCGCGCCAATCGCATCCGGGATATTCTCAGCCGCGATGCTGAAGAAATGCGCCGGATTGCCGGGCGCGATGCCATAATCCGCAATGCCCAGCGCCGCCGCGCCTTCTGATGACACCATGCTGAACAATTCCAGGATCAACGGATCATGGCGCAAATCTTCCCGCCAGCCGATCACGGAAGCGCGTTCCAGCATATCGGCATTGCCATAGGGGCTCCAGGTATCGCGCACATCATCATTGCCACAAAAAACACGCACACCGGCGTGGCGCAGCAGCATGAGCGGCGGCATGGTCGCACTGCCCGCCCCATGCGTCACCAAAGCGACACCGCAGGAAGCCATCAACTCCGCCGCCGCCTTCTGTTTTGATTCGGCAATACCACCCAAGCAGAACCCATGGCTGATGGTGGCCCGCCCCGCCATGCCATGCGCGCGCACGCGGGCGCAGATTTCCTGCAAGCTGAACAGACCAAGCTCACCGGATTCATGCAAATGGATGTCCACGCCAACGCCGCGCTTCTCGGCAATCGCGAAAATGCCGTCCAATTGCCCGCGTGGGTCGCGATCCACCTCACAAGGGTCAATGCCGCCCACAAGCTCAGCCCCCGCGGCAATGGCAGCATCCAGCAAATCAAGCATCGGCTTGCCCCCGGCGCGCATCACGCCCGCCTGGGGGAAGGCCACTATCTGCACGGTCGCGGCGGCCTTATGCGCCTCCCGCGCTGCCAGCACGCCTTCCAGGGCGGAAAGCCCAAAGGCCGGCGTGATATCCGCATGGGTGCGGATATGCGCCGTGCCATTCGCCACGCAGCGCCGGATCAGCGCCCCGGCCCGCGCGGCGGTATCCAAGGGCAGGGAAGGCAGCAGCGCCTGATCGGTCGCAATCCGGCTCATGCGGAAGGGCTCGGCGGCATGGGGCGTCCAGGGCAGGCCAAACAGGGTCTTGTCGAGATGCATATGGCCATCCACCAGGGCGGGCAGCAGCAAATCCCCGCCCAAATCCAGCACCTGCCCTGCAAAGGGCGCTGGAGCATCCGGCGGCAGGATGGCCGCAATCCGCCCATCCTTCAGCGCCAGGCGCTGTCCCGGCGGCCCGCCATCGGCCAGACGGAAATTCTGCAAAACCGTGTCATGGGGCGCTTCAGCCATGCCCATCCTCCCCCTTTCGGCGTGGCGGAACCCACCGCGCCGCAGCTTTCCCAGCCATTTGAGGGATGATGCGGGCCGCTTTCCGCCAGCGTCAATCGCTTTTCAGGGCGCTTCAGGTTGACGGATCGCCCCTGCTCTCCCTATAGACCCCCACCCCGCCGGGGCGGCCCGTCAATGGCCCGCCGCCGGCGCTCTTTCTTTGCCTTATGGCTATGACCCCTCGGGAGAAGTATCGTGAAGCGTACCTATCAGCCCTCCAAGCTCGTCCGGAAGCGTCGCCATGGCTTTCGCTCCCGTCTTTCGACCGTGGGCGGCCGCAAGGTGCTGGCCAATCGCCGCGCCAAGGGCCGCAAGCGTCTTTCCGCCTGAAGAGCCTCACGCGGGGGTGACGGGATGGAGCGGCTTGAAGCCATCGCCGCGCCATTGCCCCCGGCGGCACCGCGGCTGGAAAGGTTTAAGAAGCGCCGGGAATTCTTGCGCGCCGCAGCGCGGGGCACACGCGCCGCAAGGCCCGGGCTGGTGCTGCAAGCGCTTGCCGTGCCGGAACCCTCACTCAGGCTTGGCTTCACCGTGACGAAGAAAATCGGCAATGCCGTGATCCGCAATCGCGCGCGTCGGCGCCTGAAGGAAGCCGCACGGCTGACGCTGCCTGGCATGGCGCTTTCCGGCTGGGATTTGGTGCTGATCGGGCGCGATGCGACCGCTGAGCGCCCCTTTCCCCTGTTGATCGAGGATTTGCGCGCGGCACTCCGCCAAGCGGGCGTGTCACCATGAGCCTGCCGACCGTTGCGCTGAAGGGCTGCGTGCATGCGTATCGCTATACGCTGCGCGGCATTATCGGCAGCCATTGCCGCCACTACCCGACCTGTAGCGATTACGCGCTGGAAGCTTTGGAAAGCCACGGCGCTGCGCGCGGCACCTGGTTGACCACGCGGCGCATCCTGCGCTGCAACCCCTGGACCCCTGGCGGTTACGACCCCGTTCCCCGCCCCAAAAACACCAAAGGCTGAGCACCCGCCATGGATCAGAAGCGCCTGTTCGCCGCGATTGCGATTTCAATCGGCATTCTGCTGCTGTTCGATGTTTACAAGCGCATGACCATGCCGCCGGAAGCGCCGGCCCCCATCACGCAGCAGGCCACGCCCGCCCCGGCCGTCCCTGCGCCGGCGGCCTCCGGCGCGCCCGTGCCGGCAACCCCGGTGCTGACCGCGCCAACACCGCAAGAACCCGCGCCTGCTGCGCGCGCGCCGGCGCGTCGCATCCCGATCGAAAGCGCAACCCTTTCCGGCAATCTCAATCTCCGCGGTGCGCGGCTCGATGATCTGGTGCTGCTGCGCTATCGCGAAACCACCGATGCCGCTTCGCCGCCGGTACGGCTTTTCGCGCCGCGCGATTCCGCTGCACCCTATTTCGCACAATGGGGCTGGACCGCGGCGGATGGCCGCACCCGCGTGCCGGATGGCGATACGGATTGGCAGATCAGCGGCGGGCCGCTCGCGCCCGGCAAGCCGGTCACGCTCACTTGGGATAATGGCCAGGGCCAGGTTTTCGAAATCCTGCTGAGCCTGGATGAGAATTACATGTTCTCCGCCGAACAGCGCATGCGCAATACCAGCGGCGATACGGTCGCGGTGCTGCCCTGGGCGCGGGTGCGGCGCGAAGTCACCCCCAAGGTGGAAGGCTTCTTCATCCTGCATGAAGGCTTCACCGGCGTGATCGGCGGCCGCTTGAATGAGGTAACCTATTCCGACGCGAAGTCTGAGGCGCAGAAGCGGCGCGGCCCTGCCTTTGAACAGGAAGATGTCGGCGGCTGGGTTGGCATTACCGACAAGTATTGGCTCGCTGCATTGATGCCCGCCGCGCCGGATCAGCCGATGCGCGCGGCCTATCGCTTTGTCAGCGAAGGCCCCGGCACAGCCGGTGAGCGTTGGCAGGTGGATATCGCCGCCCCTGCCGCGCAACAGATCGCCCCCGGTGCCACGGATGGCTTCAAGAGCCGCCTTTTTGCCGGCGCCAAGGAAGTGCATCTGCTGGATGATTACGCCGCACGCCTTGGCATCAAGGATTTCGACAAGGCGATTGATTTCGGCTGGTTCTACTTTCTGACCAAGCCCTTCTTCTACGCGCTGGATTGGCTATTCCAGCTTTTCGGCAATTTCGGCGTCGCCATTCTGGTCTTCACGCTTGCCATCAAGGTTGTCTTCTTCCCGCTGGCCAATAAGGCCTATAAATCCATGGCGAAGATGAAGGTGCTTGCGCCCAAAATGGCCGAGCTCAAGGAACGCTACAAGGATGACCCGCAAAAGGCGCAGGTCGAAATGATGGCGCTCTACCGGAGTGAGAAGGTGAACCCTGCCTCCGGCTGCTTGCCGATCCTGATCCAGATCCCGGTGTTCTTCGCGCTTTACAAGGTGCTGTTCGTCACCATCGAAATGCGCCACCAGCCCTTCTTTGGCTGGATCAAGGACTTGTCTGCGCCTGATCCCACCAACCTGTTCAACCTGTTCGGCCTGCTGCCCTTTGATCCGGCGGCTTGGAGCACCTTCCTCCATATGCCGGCCTGGGCGCTCATCATGGGCCTGACCATGTGGGTGCAGCAGAAGCTGAACCCGCAGCCGCCCGATCCGATTCAGGCGAAGATTTTTGCCTGGATGCCCATCATCTTCACCTTCATGCTGGCGTCCTTCCCGGCGGGGCTGATTATCTATTGGGCCTGGAACAATACGCTTTCCGTCGGCCAGCAATACTACATCATGCGCCATGAACGCGCGGCCAATCGCGCGGCCAAGGCGGGCGGCAAGTAGGCGTGGTGCCGCTTGCCGGCTTTTCGTGATGAGTGGCTTGGCCGAGGCTACCACTGAAGAAGCGCGCGCTGCCCTGCTGGAAGCGGGGCGGCTGCTTTTTGCGCGGCCTTGTGATTTCTACTTCGGCGCCCAAAAACTTGAACAAGTGCCACCGCCTGGCCTGCCGGAGATCGCCTTTTGCGGACGTTCCAATGTCGGCAAATCATCCCTGCTGAATGCGCTGACCGGGCGGAATGCTCTCGCGCGCGTTTCCAATACACCTGGACGCACGCGCCAGCTCAATTTCTTCAACCTGGGTGATCGGCTGGCGCTGGTGGATATGCCTGGCTATGGCTATGCCAAGGCATCGAAGGAATTGCAGGCCGATTGGCAGGGCATGATGTTCGAATATCTGCGCGGTCGGCCCAATCTTGGCCGCGTGCTGCTGCTGATGGATGCGCGGATTGAAACGAAATCCGCCGACCTTGCCGCGATGAAGCTATTGGATGAGGCCGCGGTCGCCTTCCAGATCGTGCTGACCAAAGCCGATGATGTGCCGCCCGCCCAATTGGCCAAGCGCCTGGCAGAGGTTGAGGGCCTCGCCCGGCGCCATACCGCAGGACATCCGGTGGTGATGGTGACCAGCAGCGAAACCGGCCAGGGCATGCCCGAATTGCGCGCCGAGCTTACCGCCTTCGCCCTGCCGGGCTGATTTTTTGGCCTGCTGCCCCGGCGACAGCGGGCGCGAAAAAGGTTACAGGCGATTCATGCAAGCCACCCCCCCGCTTCTGGCCGCCGAGGGCATTACCAAGCGCTTTGGCGCGCTGGTGGCGAATGATGCCGTGGACCTGACGGTGGCCCCCGGCGAAATCCACGCCCTGCTTGGCGAAAATGGCGCCGGCAAATCCACGCTCGTGAAAATCATCTATGGGCTGCTGCGCCCGGATGCGGGCGGGCTTCATTGGCGCGGCGCGCTGGTGCAGGTGGAAAGCCCGCGCGCCGCCCGCGCGCTTGGCATTGGCATGGTATTTCAGCATTTTTCGTTGTTTGAGGCGCTGACGGTGGCGGAGAACGTGGCTCTCGCCTTGGATGATGCGGGCGCCCTTGAGGAAATTGCGGAACGCCTTGCTGAAACCAGCCGTGCCTATGGCCTGCCGCTTGATCCCAGCCGTGAAGTCTGGCGGCTTTCCGTTGGCGAACGCCAGCGCGTGGAGATCATGCGCTGCCTGATGCAGGACCCAAGCCTGTTGATCCTGGATGAACCGACCTCGGTGCTGACGCCCCAAGAAGCCGAGGGGCTTTTCGAGACTCTCGCAAGGCTGCGGGCTGAGGGGCGTTCGGTTCTCTACATCTCCCACAAGCTCGAAGAAGTGCGCCGCATTTGCGAAGCCGCGACCATTTTGCGTGGCGGGCAGGTGGTCGCGCATTGCGATCCGCGTGCTGAAACCGCGGCAAGCCTTGCGCGCATGATGATGGGTGGCGATGTCGTGCCCATCCGCCATGATCACATCGAAGCGCAAGGCCCGGTGCGGCTTGCGGTTTCGGCGCTGTCACTCCCGCCGCAGCACGCGCATGGCATTGCGCTTGATAAGATCAGCCTGGAATTGCGCGCCGGTGAGGTGCTGGGCATCGCCGGTGTCGCCGGCAATGGCCAGGATGAGCTTTTTGCAGCGCTCAGCGGCGAAGAATTGGCGCCCCATGCCGAGGCCATTGCGATGGATGGGGTGGCGGTTGGCCGCGCCGGCATCAATGAACGCCGCAAGCGCGGTGCAGCCTTTGTGCCGGAAGAACGGCTTGGCCATGGCGCGGCACCCACCATGCGGCTGACAGAGAATGCGCTGCTTTCCGGCCACGCCACCAATGGTTTCCTGCGCCATGGGTTGGTGGATCGCGCGAAGCTGACTGATTTCGTGGGTAAGGTGGTGCGCGCCTTTGATGTGCGCAAAGGCCCCGCCGATCCGGAAGCGCGGGCGCTATCCGGCGGCAATTTGCAGAAATTTGTCATTGGCCGGGAAATCGCGCGCCAGCCCGGCATTCTGGTGGTGGCGCAGCCAAGCTGGGGCGTGGATGCGGGTGCTGCCGCCACCATCCGGCAAGCGCTGATGGACCTTGCCCGCGCCGGTAGCGCCGTGCTGGTGATCAGCCAGGATTTGGACGAATTGCTGGAAATCTCAGACCGGCTTTGCGTGATGTTCATGGGCCGGCTTTCGCCCGCCATGCCAACTGCTCAAGCCACACGTGAATCGCTCGGCCTATTGATGGGCGGGGCGGGGATGGCGGCATGATGCGGTTGGTGATGGAGCGTCGCACCGAAACGCCAATCAGCCTGATGCTGATCTCGCCGCTGATTGCCGTGGCACTCACGCTGATCTCGGCAGCCATCATGTTCGCGCTGCTTGGCAAGGATCCGGTGACGGCGCTGAGCACGTATTTCCTTGACCCACTCTCGGATTCCTGGGGTTTGCAGGAAGTGGCGGTGAAGGCGACACCGCTTGTGCTCATCGCGGTTGGGCTCGCGGTTTGCTACCGCGCCAAGGTCTGGAATATCGGTGCCGAGGGGCAATTCCTGTTCGGCGCCATGGCGGGCGGCTATATCGCCATCATTACCCATGGCAGCACGCAAGGGCCGTGGCTTTTGCCGGTGATGCTGCTGGTGGGTGCCATGGCAGGTGCGTGTTTCGCGCTGATCCCGGCGCTGCTACGCACCCGCTTCGGCGCGAATGAAATCCTGACCAGCCTGATGCTGGTTTATGTCGCGGAATTGCTGCTGGATTTTCTGGTGCGCGGCCCGTGGCGAGACCCCGCCGGCTTCAATATGCCCAATAGCGTGGTCTTCGAACCGGAAGCCACATTGCCGCTGCTGATGGCAGGCGGGCGGCTCAATATCGGCACGCCGATCATGATCGTGGTAGTGCTGGGCTTCATGCTGCTGATGGGGCGCACGCTGAAGGGGTTTGAAATCCGCCTGGTGGGCGAAGCGCCGCGCGCCGCGCGCTTTGCGGGGTTTTCCGAAACACGTTTGATCATCACGGTTTTCATGATCTCAGGCGCGCTTGCGGGACTTGCGGGCGTGCTTGAAGCCGCGGGCACCATCAAGCAATTGCAGCCTGGACTTTCACCTGGCTATGGCTTCACTGCAATTATTGTGGCTTTCCTTGGGCGGCTTAACCCGATTGGTTGTCTGTTCGCCGGCATTTTCATCGCCATCACCTTCATCGGCGGCGAGAATGCGCAAATCATGCTGCGCTTGCCGCTTGATGCGACACGCGTGCTGCAAGGGCTTTTGCTGTTCTTCGTGCTCACCTGCGATAGCCTGCTCTTGTATCGCTTCCGCCTGCTGCGGGGTGCCGCCGCATGACGCTGTTCGAAGCCATCATCCTGACCATCATCACCGCTTCCACCCCGCTGCTGATTGCGGCGATTGGTGAATTGGTGGTGGAACGCGCAGGCGTTTTGAATCTGGGCGTTGAGGGCATGATGGTGATCGGCGCTGCCGCTGGCATTGCGGCGGCCATCGCCACCGGGTCTTCCACGCTTGGCGTGCTGGTGGCCGTACTGGCCGGCATGGCGCTGTCCCTGGTATTTGCCGCCCTTGTCTTGGGGCTTGCGGCCAATCAGGTGGCGGCGGGGCTGGCTTTGGCCATCCTCGGGCTTGGACTTTCGGGCGTGATCGGCGCGCCCTTTGTGGGCGTGCAGCGCGCGGGCATTGGCAAGATCGAAATTCCCCTGCTGTCCGATATTCCCTTCATCGGCCCGGTGCTGTTTCACCAGGACCCATTTGTTTATGCCTCAATCGCGCTTGTTGTGGCGGTTTGGTGGTTTCTGACCCGAAGCCGCGCCGGGCTTGTCTTGCGCGCCGTCGGCGAAAACCACGCGGCGGCGCATGCGCTTGGCTATCCGGTGCGGCGCATACGCCTGCTGGCCATCCTGTTCGGCGGCGGCTGCGCGGGCTTGGCGGGGGCATATATGTCCCTGGTCCTGACCCCCTTCTGGACCAGCGGCATGACCGCCGGGCGGGGCTGGATTGCGCTGGCCATCGTGGTCTTTGCCTCCTGGCTGCCCTTCAGGGCCATGGTCGGCGCCTATCTGTTCGGCGCGCTGACGATCCTGCAATTGCATGCGCAATCGGCGGGCGTGCCCCTGCCATCGCAGTTTCTGGCGGCCTTGCCCTATCTGATCACGATTCTGGTGCTGGTGCTCATTATGCGGGCAAGGCGTGGGGGTGCGGCGGGGCCAGCTTCGCTCGGCGTGCCTTTTGTGCCCGATAGATAGGGCCTTCCACGTGTTGTTTGGTCGCATTTTCCGAGCCGCCAAGTGTGACCACTTGGCTTGAAAATGCTTTCGGCATTAAATTTGCTTAACCCACATCGCTTTTCAGGGAGAGCTTCATGAACATCACCCGTCGTCACCTTATGGCCGGCTCGGCCGGTCTTGCCTGCGCTGCCGCCTTCGGCCAGCAGGCCGAAGCGCAAACGCGCCTGAATGTTGGCGTAGTCCTGATCGGCCCCGTCGGCGATTTCGGCTGGTCGCATATGCACGACCAGGGCCGCCGCCGCATGGCCGAAGTGTTGGGCGATCGCGTCAACGCCACCACGGTGGAATCCGTGGCGCCGCCCGATTTCGACCGCGTGGTGACGCAGCTGGTCCGCACCGGCCATCGGCTGATCTTCACCACCAGCTTTTCCTACTTCGCCCCCACGCAGCGCCTGGCGCCGCAGCACCCGGGCGTATTCTTCGAAAACGCGACCGGCCCGACCATGCTGCCGAACATGGCGATCTACAATGCCCGCTTCTACGAAGGCCGCTACATCCAAGGCGTGATCGCGGCGCGCAAGTCGCGTTCCAAGACCATTGGCTATGTCGCCACCTTCCCGGTGCCGGAGGTGATCAGCGCCATCAACACCGTCATGCGCGGCGCCTGGTCGGTGGACCCTTCCATGAAGGTGCGCGTGGTGTGGGTGAATGCCTGGTCGAACCCAGCGCGAGAGGCCGATGCGGCCCGCGCCCTGATTGACCAGGGCTGCGACGTGCTGTGCAGCCACACTGACGGCCCGGCGCCGCTGCAATTGGCGGAACAACGCGGCATCTTCGGCTTCGGTCAGGCATCTGACATGACACGCTTCGCACCGCGCGCGCATTTGACCAGCAGCGTCAATAACTGGGGCGACTATTATGCCGAACGTGCGAAGGCAGTGCTGGACGGCACCTGGCGCGCTACGGATACCTGGGGCGGGCTTGGTAGCGGCATGTTCCGCATGGCCCCCTTCACCAATATGACGCCCGAGGAAGTCAGCGAAGCGACGCGCATCCGTGACGCCATCGCCGCCGGTACGCTGCATCCGTTTGAAGGTCCGATCACGCGTCAGGATGGCACGGTGGTGATCCCTGCGGGCCGGCGGCTTTCGGATGATGAAATCCGCGCGCAGAACTATTTCTATCAGGGCATTGATGTCGCCATGCCGTAAGGCGCGTGGTCACCGCTGAAGCAATGACCCCAGTGTGAGCAATCACACTGGGGTTTTTTCATTCAAACCGGTTGGACCGCGGGAAGCCATTCGGCGGCGCCTTGCCCGCGCCGGCGCGATTGCCGACCCAGGCGCGCATATCCGTCTCAACCCGCGTCCTTTCCCCAAGCACCCAGGAAAGCCCTTCCTTCCGGGTAAAGACCTTGGCATCCGAAAGCCCGCCATCGCGATAGCTTTGCAATTGCACGCCGCGCCCGCGCGTCATCTCGGGCACCTGGTCAATCGGGAAAATCAGCAATTTGCGGTTCTCGCCGATCACCGCAATGGAATCGCCTTCCGCCGGCGCGCAGACCGCCGCTTCCGCCGGCGGGTCCACATTCAGAACCTGCTTGCCGGTGCGCTTTTCCGCGAGCAAATCCTCACCCCTCACCAGGAAGCCCTTGCCGTCGGAGCTAGCTACCAGATAGCGCTGCCCTTCACGATGCACGAACATCGTGACCACCGCATCCTCATTGGTCAGGTCCAGCATCAGGCGCACCGGCTGGCCATCGCCGCGCCCGCGCGGAATGGCATCGGCCTTGAGTGTGAAAGCCTTGCCATTGGTCGCAAACAGCACCAGCCGATCCGTGGTTTCGGCATGCAGCGCCATGAACAGGCTATCGCCTTCCTTGAAGCGCAATTCATTTTCAAGCGGCACATGGCCCTTCTGCGCCCTGATCCAGCCTTTCTCAGACAGGATCACGGTAATCGGTTCCCGCTCCACAAAGGCCGCTTCATCCACCACCACTTCTGGCAGGACCGCGCCGGTGGCCGTGCGCCGCGCGCCCAGCGCGCCATCGCCAAAGCGCGTGCGCATGCTTTCAATTTCTTCCGCAATCGTTTCCCAGCGCGCCGCTTCGGATTTCATCAGCGCCTGCAGCTTCTTCTGTTCTGCCGAAAGCTTCTTATGCTCCTTGCGGATTTCCATTTCTTCCAGGCGCCTGAGCGCCCGCAGCCGCATATTCAGGATGGCTTCCGCCTGAGTATCGTTCAGGCCAAAGCGTTCCATCAGCCTGGGCTTCGGTTCATCTTCTTCCCGGATGATGCGGATCACCTCATCCAAATTCAGGTAGGCGATCAGATAGCCATCCAGAATCTCAAGCCGCCGCGCAATGGCGCCAAGCCGATGATTGGTGCGCCGTTGCAAGACCTCATGCCGATGATCCAGCCAGGCGCGCAGCACTTCCTTCAGGCTCATGACGCGCGGCGTGCGATTGGCATCAAGCACATTCATGTTCAGCGGAAAGCGGCTTTCCAAAGCGGTCGCGCGGAACAGCGTTTCCATCAGCACCGCCGGTTCCACATTGCGGGATTTCGGTTCCAGCACGATCCGCACCTGTTCCGTGCTTTCATCGCGCAAATCCGCCAGCAGCGGCAGCTTCTTTTCTTCCAGCAACTGCGCGATCTGTTCGATCAGCCTGGCCTTCTGCACCTGGTAGGGAATTTCGGTGACAATGATCACCCAGCTTCCCGCCTTGCCCTTTTCCACTTCCCATTTGGCGCGCACGCGAAACCCGCCGCGCCCGGTTTCATAGGCTTCGGCGATGGAGTCAGGCGCTTCCACCAGAATGCCGCCGGTTGGGAAATCCGGCCCCTTGATATGGCGCAGCAAATCGCGCGTCTCGGCAGCGGGGTTGCGCACCAATTCCAGCGCAGCCGCGCAAAGCTCCCCGGCATTATGCGGCGGGATAGAGGTTGCCATACCCACCGCAATCCCCGCCGCGCCATTGGCGAGCAGATGCGGAAAGGCCGCCGGCAGCACGATGGGTTCGCGTTCCTCCCCATCATAAGTGGCGCGGAAATCTACCGCGTCTTCCTCAATCCCTTCCAGCAGCGCTTGCGCCACTTCGGTCAACCGCGCTTCGGTGTAGCGCATGGCCGCCGGGTTATCGCCATCAATATTGCCGAAATTGCCCTGGCCTTCGACCAGCGGATACCGCGCCGCGAAATCCTGCGCGAGCCGCACCATCGCCTCATAAATCGCGGCATCGCCATGGGGGTGATATTTACCCATGACATCGCCCACGATACGCGCGCATTTCTTGAAGCCCGCATCCGGATCAAGCCGCAATTGCCGCATCGCCCATAACAGGCGCCGATGCACGGGTTTCAGCCCATCGCGCACATCCGGCAGCGACCGCGCGGTAATGGTGGAGAGCGCATAGGCCAGATAGCGCTCGGACAAAGCATCCGCGAGCCGCGTTTCACGCTCCGCCCCGCTGGGCGTCAGGGATTTCACATCATCAGGCATGGGCGAATCGCATCCTTATTCAGGCATCCGTCTAACCCTGCGCCAATCACGCTGCAAAGGCTTCAAGACTTCGTAAAGCATTCCTGCCGTATTCTTTCAGCCATGATGAATTTGGCCATCGCCACCGCCGTGTCGGCCTTGCCGCCGGCCATGCTTAGGGTCTGGGTGACCTGGGCCGAGGGTATTGCCGGCCCCGCCACCTTGGCACCGCGTGGCGAATTTCGCTGCTTTCTGGTCTTCAACCTGGCCAGTTCTGCCGATATGGCGGCGGAAAGGGCAGCCATGACATTGCGCAATCTTGGCTGGAATCACGTTGCCACGCTGAATGGCTTACGCCTTGAACCCGAAAGGATTCATTCCCTGCCCGAGGAGTTTCACGAAATTTGTGAAGCCGCCATGGGTGGGCAAACCGGCGTTATGCATTACCGGGTGCGTCGCCCATCAATGCAGCTATCCGCTCCGCCAATCTGAAACGCGCTTCGGGCAGGGGGCGATGCCGCGCGCCAAAGGCGTCGCGTTCCAGGAAATGCCCCGTCAGCCGTAGCCCCGCCGCCCAGGATGCGGCATCGCCCAGGCTTTCCGCATCACGCAGAAAGGCGGGCAGGGGGAGCAGCTTGTCCAGATAAGGCGCAGCCGCCCCAGCGCTGACGGCACGGCCTGAGCGCGGGGAGACATGGGTTAAGCCTTCGCTCACCCCCGTCACGGCGCAGGCGGCCAGATCAAGCCCATAGCCAAGCTCGGCCAGGATCAGCGCTTCAAACCGCACATAATCCGCCATCACGCCCTCAGCGCCGCCGGCCAGATGGCCGATCAGGGAAACCAGGCCAGCAAAGGCGCGCGGATGGGCTTCGCGTTCCGGCAGCGCATCGGCGGCGATGGCGCAGGCGGAAGACAGCAACGCGAGCGAGAGGGGTTCATCCATCGCAAGCGCCGCCGCCGGATGCACCATTTCCCCGGAAAGACTGCCCAATTGATCGGATAGCCGAGCCACCCAGCGCGCCTCAATCAAATTGCCCGGCAGCCATAGCCCCGCCTGGGCGCGAGACCCGCCGCCCTTCACCAGCCCGGCATGGCGGCCATGGGCTTCGGTCAGCACCGTGACCACCGCGCCGCCTTCGCCATGCGGGCGCAGATCAAGCACAACAGCCGGGGCCTGCCATTCAATACTCATGGGAAACGGGGCTTAACCGGCATCCTCAAGCCCAATGGCGCGGATGCGCGCGGCGGTTTCATCCCAATCCGCCTTTTCCTTCACATTCAGAAAAAGATGCACCGGGCGTTCCAGCAGCTTGATCAATTCCAACCGCGCGAGCCGCCCAATCTCACGAATGCGGCTGCCCTTATCCCCAATCAGGATCGCTTTTTGCGTCGCGCGGGCGATGTAGATGGTGCAATCAATGCGCACCGATCCGTCGGGCTTTTCCGTCCAGCTTTCGGTTTCAACCGAGGCATGGTGTGGCACTTCCTGATGCGTCTGGCGCAGGATTTGTTCGCGCACAATCTCAGCCGCCAACATGCGGTTCGGCAGATCGGTCAGATCATCTTCCGGGAAAAGAAAAGGCCCGGGCGGCACTGTGGCCGCCAGGCGATCCAGCAGGTCATCCAAGCCTTCGCCCTTTTCCGCAGAGATCATGAAGGTCTCGGCGAAGGGCAATAGCTTGTGCAATTCCGCCGTCAGCGGCAGCAATTTTTCGCGCGGGATCAAATCCGTCTTGTTCAGCACAAGCCAGATGGGCCGGCGCGACTTGCCGAGTTTTTCAATGATGGCGCGCAAGGGTTCGGTCAGCCCGGCGCGCGCATCCACGATCAGCAGCGAGATATCAGCATCCTGCGCGCCACCCCAGGCGGCGGCGACCATGGCGCGATCCAGCCGTCGGCGTGGCGTGAAAATGCCAGGTGTGTCCACCAGCACCAATTGGCTCTCACCGCGCATCACCACCGCGCGCACCCGGAAGCGCGTTGTTTGCGGCTTGGGCGAGACAATCGTCACCTTGCTGTCGGCTAGTCTATTCACCAGCGTGGATTTGCCGGCATTGGGCGCGCCCAGAATGGCAATCAACCCGCAACGCGTTGTCATGTTTCCAAACCCTTTAACCAGGCTTCCGCCGCTGCCTGTTCGGCGGCGCGTTTGCTGTCGCCCTCACCTTGCGCCTCGCGGCCCGCTGCCAGCACGCTGATGACAAAGCGCGGCGCATGGGCAGGCCCAGTCGATTGCACCAGCCCATAGGCCGGCAAGCCAAGCCCGCGCCCCAGAGTCCATTCCTGCAAACGGTTTTTCGCCGAGGTCGGTGGGCGCGCATCGGCTTCAATCAACCCGGCAAAGCAGCGTCGCACCAAAGCGCGCGCCGGCGCGATTCCACCATCCAGATATATCGCGCCGAGCACGGCTTCAAAAGCATCGGACAGCAAATTGCGCGGCCCCATCAACCCCGTGGCGCGGTAACGCGCGGGCATCCGCAAATCAGCGCCAAGCCCCAATTCCTCGGCAATTTTGCAGAGCGTATCGGCAGAAACCAGCATGGAAAGCCGCTTCGCCAAATCCCCTTCGCGCTCGGCAGGAAAACGCTCCGCCAACCATTCGGCGATGCAAAGCCCCAGCACGCGGTCGCCGACAAATTCCAGCCGCTCATTGGAAAGCAGGCCCTCGCCACGGCTTTCCGCATCGGTGCTATGGGTCAGCGCGCGGATCAGCAATTCAGGTTTGGCGAAGTGATGGCCAAGCCTTTCCTGCAAATCAGCACTCATGCTTTGTGATGACCAATCATCTGACAGCGCTGAATAGCCGCGACCAGCGAATGGCGAAGGGCCAGTTCCACACCTGCCACCAGGCAGCCGAACCATCCACGGAAAAAAAGATGAACTCCGCACGCCCGACCAGGTTTTCAATCGGGATGAAGCCCACCGCATTCATCGCGCGGCTATCCAGGCTATTGTCGCGATTATCGCCCATGGCGAAAACATGCCCGGGCGGCACGCGAAATTCCGGCGTATTGTCCAAGGGCGCATCATCGGATGCTTCCAGAATGTCATGCGCCACACCCGGCGCGCCATCAATCGCGGGCAGGAATTCGCGGAAGCGCCGCACTGTAATGCGCGGCCCATCGCCTTCCACCGTATAGGGGCCAAGCAATTCGCGCCGCACCGGCGCGCCATTCAAATACAGAATGCCTGCGCGCATCTGCACGCGATCCCCGGGCAGGCCGATGATGCGCTTGATGTAATCCGTGCTGCCATCGCGCGGCAGCTTGAACACGGCCACATCGCCCCGCTTGGGCGGAGAGGCAAAAATCCGCCCTTCGAAAAGATTGGGGCTGAAGGGCATGGAATGGCGCGAATAGCCGTAGGAGAATTTGGACACGAACAGATAATCCCCAACCTGCAATGATGGGATCATGGAACCGGAAGGAATATTGAAAGGCTCAAACGCAATCGTGCGAATGCCAATCGCAATCGCGGCGGCATAGACAATGGTTTTTACACTTTCCAGCCAACCGCCGGATTTCTTCGAGGCCATGTCACTTCCAAGGATATCGCCCAAACGGCGCATTCAAACCCCGACGAAACTGTCGGGTCAGGGCAGGGCATAGCGGCGCGGCGCGCCCTGTCAAGGAAGCGGCACGGCAGTAATCACCACCATCGCCTGGGCATAGGGAAATTCATCGGTCATGGTAAGCGCTATCACCGCGCCATGCCCCGCCGGCGTAATGGCCTTCAAGCGTTCTGCCGCGCCCCCAGTCAGGCGCAAAGTGGGCTGGCCGGATGGCAAATTCACCACCCCCAGATCGCGCCAGAAAACCCCAGCGCGAAACCCGGTGCCGAGTGCCTTGGAAGCGGCTTCCTTGGCAGCAAAGCGCTTGGCATAGGTGGCGGCGCGAATGCGTTCGGTGCGCTTTTCCGCCTTGGCACGCTCAGCGGTCGTGAAGATGCGTTCCAGAAAGCGATCCCCATGGCGTTCAATGGTGCGTTCAATGCGCCGGATATCCAGGATATCCGACCCGATGCCGATGATCATGCGCTGGTCTATCCCTTGCCGCGTTCCACCTGCGTGATGCCCGGGCAGGCGCGCAGCGCCGCCAGCACGGCGGTCAGGTGGGAAATATCGCGCACTTCGACATCCACCAGCACTTCGCACCAATCCTCGGCCCGGTTGGTGATGCGAAGGCTATTCACCGCCCCTTCCTGCCGGGCGATGGCCGTGGTCACCCCCGCCAGCGCATCCGGGCGGTTTTCCGCAACCAGTTCAACCCGCGCGACATGGGTGCCCTTGGTCGCGCCATCATAATCCCAATCCACATCAATGAAGCGTTCCGGCGTGGCGGCAAAGGCCTGCAAGCCATGGCAATCCTGCCGATGGATCGTGACTCCACGCCCAGTCGTGACAATGCCCAGAATACGGTCCCCGGGCAGAGGGTGGCAGCAGCCGGCGAAGCTCACGGCCATGCCGGTCACCAGGCCCCGCACCCCAAGCGCCGCATCGCGCTTGGCCGAGGATTGGCGGTCCGCCTTGCCCGGCATCAGCGTTGGCCCGGCGCCAAGCCGCCCGCGCGGCCGTGCAAGGGGCAGCGGGTCCGCCCCGCGGGCAGCCGCGCGCAATTCCGGTACCGCCGCATTCAGCACATCGCGCGGCGAGAGGTTGCCGGTGGCAACGGCCACGCACATCGCCTCAAAATCCGCCTGCTTCAGCGGCTTCAACGCGGGCTCGGCAAGCTTTTCCGAAAAATCGAGACCTGCGGCGCGAAACGCCTTGGCAATCGCGCTGCGGCCTTCTTCGCGATGTTCCGAACGCTGCCGCGCGTGATTGACCCGGCGAATGCGCGAACGCGCCTTGCCGGTAACAACAAAACGTTCCCACCCCGGATTGGGCGTGCCACCGCGCGCAGTGATGATTTCCACCTGATCGCCATTTTCCAGCACATGGCGCAACGGCACGATCTTGCCATTCACCTTGGCGCCAACAGTCGTATCGCCAACCTGGCTATGCACCTCATAGGCGAAGTCAACCGGCGTGGCACCACGCGGCAATTCGATCAGATCGCCCTTGGGCGTGAAGCAGAAAACGCGATCGCGATGCAATTCAAGCTTGGTGTGTTCCAGAAATTCCTGAGGCTCAGCGGCGTTTTCCAGAATTTCCAAAAGGTCGCGCACCCAAGGATAGCGCTTCTGATCGCGCGAAGAACCGGGGCCTTGCTTGTAGCTCCAATGCGCGGCGACGCCATTTTCCGCGATGTCATGCATTTCCTTGGTGCGGATTTGCACTTCGATCTTGGCATTGCGCCGTTCGGGCACCGTCACGCCGGTATGCAGGCTTTGATAACCATTGGTCTTGGGCGTTGAAATCCAATCCTTGAAGCGCCCCGGCACCACGCGATAGGCGGAATGAATGGCGCCAAGGGCAGCGTAGCAATCACCCTTTTCCGGCACGATGATGCGAAAGGCCATGATGTCCGATAATTGTTCGAACGCCACATTCTTCTTCTGCATCTTGAGCCAGATGGAATAGGGCGATTTCTCCCGCCCCTGAATATCCACCACCGTCACACCGGCATCGGCGAGCACGCGGCGTAAATCCGCCTCAATCTCCGCGATCAAATCGGCACCCTGGCCACGCAGATAGGTCAGCCGCGCGGCAATGGTCTGCCAGGCTTCCGCATTCATTTCGCGGAAGGAAAGGGTTTCCAATTCTGTCTTCAGCGCATCCATGCCGATGCGTTCCGCCAGCGGCGCATAGATTTCCAGTGTTTCGCGCGCCTGCTTGCGGCGGCGTTCCGCCTGCGGCATGCCAGAGATGGTGCGCATATTATGCAGCCGATCCGCGAGCTTGATCAGCAGCACGCGGATATCCTCGCTCATGGCAAGGACAAGTTTGCGGAAATTCTCGGCCTGTTTGGTGCGTTCGGATTGCAGTTCAAGCCGCGTCAGCTTGGTGACGCCATCCACCAGCCGTGCCACTTCCTTGCCGAAGCGGCTTTCAATATCACCGAGCTTGAGCGGCGTATCCTCAACCGTGTCATGCAAAAGCGCGGTGATGATGGAACCGGGATCAAGCCGATAGCCGGCCAGGATTTCCGCCACCGCCAAGGGATGCACGATATAGGGCTGCCCATCATCGCGCTTTTGCGGCGCATGGGCGTCGGCGGCCAGATCATAGGCCGCGGCAATCAGCGCAGCATCGGCGCGCGGATCATAGGCAACAACATGGGAAGCAAGCTCAGCGCCGGGCGAAAGGGCGCGCCCCGCGGCCAGACCTTCAGGCGCGCGGGGAAATTCCGGGGGGAAGCAGAAGGTAAAGCTTCGCCCCATCGGCATTCCTATCGTTTGCCGCCAAGCTCGGCGGCGATGGCGGCTTCCAGATCATCCGGCGCCATGTCTTCGGCGCCGGCGTCCGGCAGGGCTTCTTCCTGCACATCCATGATGCCGAAGATGTTCTCATCGGTCGCGATCAGGTCGATCACTTCTTCCTCGGCGGGCTCCGGTTCGGGCGCGCGCTGCAGGGATTTGATCAGGTCAGCTTCCAGCGCGGGAAGATCGGCCTTCTCCTCGGCAATTTCGCGCAAAGCCACGACCGGGTTCTTGTCATTGTCGCGATCCACCGCGATCTGCTCACCCCGGCTGATATTGCGCGCACGCTGCGCCGCCATCAGCACGAGTTCAAAGCGATTCGGGATCTTTTCGATGCAGTCTTCAACGGTAACGCGCGCCATGAGGGCTCCAAAGACAAAAGGGGCGCGCGGCGGGGGCCGGGCGCCCGGCTGGACCGGTTCTTCAAATTAAATAGTCGACCCGGCGCCGCGTTGCAAGGATTTCAAGCACCTTGGCCACTCGTTGGGGGGAGGGGCCTTAGATCCTGTGGCGGCAGGGCGACGATCAACGCGGCGACAGGCTGCTTCAGGCGCGGATGCACCCAAGCGGGCGCAACCTCAGCCAGCGGCAGCAGCACGAAGCCGCGCAAATGGGCGCGCGGATGGGGCAGCACCGGGTCCGGCGCATCGCGCACCACCCCATCCAGATCAATGATATCCAGATCCAAGACGCGCGGCGCATTGGGGTAGGGGCGGGTGCGCCCGGCGACGTTTTCAATGGCTTGCAGCGCGGCGAGCAGGCTTGCGGGCTCCGCTGCGCCTTCGAGCAGGGCCACGCCATTGATATAGCGCGGAGAGGCCGGGTCGGGCGGGATGGGCGCGCTTTCCCACCAGCTTGATGCTGCCACCAAACGCAGCCCCGGCAGGGCAGCGAGTGCCGCCAGCGCCGCGTTGCAGCTTTCCAAAGGTGGCGCGCCATCACCCGCCGGCAGGTTGGCGCCAATACCGATCAGGGCTTGGGCCATGACAAGCCGACCTGTTTGGTGTAACAAAAATCTTCGAATTTGATCGTTCGTCTCAAACCATTGAGGATCATTTGATGTCTGCTCATATTGCTCGGCGCCAGGCTGGCCTGGAACGCGTTGGTCTTTTCGTTGATGGGGCCAACCTGTATTACGCCACAAGGGCCCTGGGGTTCGAGGTTGATTTCGCCGCCATGCTGCGGTTTTTCGGCGGCTCCACCTATCTGGTTCGCGCCTGCTATTACACCGCCCTGATCGAGACCGAGGATTACTCCCCCCTGCGCCCGCTGACCGATTGGCTCGCCTATAATGGCTGGCGCGTGGTGACCAAGCCCGCCAAGGAACAGGCGGACCCGACCGGGCGGCGCCGGATCAAGGGCAATATGGATATCGAATTGGCGGTGGATATGATGGAATTGGCCCCGCATCTGGATCATGCGGTGCTGGTTTCCGGCGATGGCGATTTCCGCCGCGTGGTGGAAGCGGTGCAGCGCCAGGGCGTGAAGGTGACGGTGGTGTCCACCATGGAAAGCCAACCGCCCATGATCGCCGATGAATTGCGCCGTCAGGCCGATGGCTTTCTGGAATTGGCCGATATTGGGCCTGAGATCGCCCGCCGCCCGCCGCCGGAAGCCCGCGCCCCGCGCCCCGCAGCGCCGCCTGTTGCCGCACCTGCCCGGCCAAGCCGCGCCACCCCCGCCGACCCCTATGGTGAGGCGCCGGATATCGAGCCTGAATGACCGACACTGCGGCACCGGGGCGCGATTGCGCACTTTGTCCCAGATTGGCCCACTACCGCGCCGCCAATCGCGCCAAGGAACCGGGCTGGCATAACGCGCCCGTGCCATCTTGGGGGCCGAAAGAGGCGCCGCTTTTGGTGCTTGGCCTTGCCCCCGGCGTGCGCGGTGCCAATCGCACCGGGCGGCCCTTCACCGGTGATTATGCCGGCAAGCTGCTTTACGCGACCTTGCTGGAATATGGCCTGGCGCGCGGCGCCTATGGCGAAGACCCCAAGGACGGCATGGAGCTCACCGGCTGCCGCATCGCCAATGCGGTGCGCTGCGTGCCACCGGAAAACCTGCCGCTACCCGCTGAAATCCGCGCCTGCAACGGCTTTCTGAAGGCCGAGCTTGCCGGCATGCCGGGCCTGCGCGTGGTATTGGCGCTTGGTGTGGTGGCGCATAACGCGCTGCTGCGGGCCAAGGGCATTCCGGCTTCGCGCTTCGCCTTTGCCCATGGCGCGCGGCATCGTCTGCCCGATGGGCTGATCCTGGCCGATTCCTATCACGTCAGCCGCTACAACACCTCAACGCGGCGCCTCACGCCGGAGATGTTTCAGGCCGCCATGGCGGGCGTGATGGCGGCGCTCAAACACGAATAGCGCCGCGCAAAACCAACAAATTTTTTGAAAAATTCGTCAGACCCGAAGGTCGAGCAAGGAACCGCGCGGCACCGGTGAGGGCGGCGCGGGGGGCACGGCTTCGAGCGAACGCTGCGGCGAGGGCTGGCCCTGGCGGTTATTGCCCAGCGCATCCACCGGCTGAACCGGGGAACGCGCCTGGATGATCCCGGCCTTGGCCGCGATTTCCTGGGAGACGGCAGCAACTGAGTTCAAGCTGAGCATGGAATGGACCTTAGGCCCTAAAGATGAATGAAAGGTTAACGCCGAGCCGGCGCTCTGCACAGGTGGCGTCAATTTCAGCCTGATCTTCGGCTTCTGGTTGATCGTGTCGGCGGCTTCCATACACGCATGATTGCACGGAAGCCCTTAAAAAATTGGGGTATTCTTTCCTGACACGGAATTAACGGCGCTCCCTCCCCAAAGTGAAGAACCTCGGGGAGGGCAGCCGGGATCAGGGCCTGAGCGCCATTGGCACGAAGGGCCGTTCTGCCGCGCCGGAATAAACCTGCCGGGGGCGGCCAATCCGCTGGCTCGGGTCTTCGATCAATTCCTTCCACTGGCTCACCCAGCCCACCGTGCGCGCCACAGCGAACAACACGGTGAACATATGGGTCGGAATGCCCATCGCCTTCAGGATGATGCCCGAATAGAAATCCACATTCGGATAAAGCTTGCGGCTGACGAAGTAATCATCGGAAAGCGCGATGCGCTCCATCTCCATCGCCATATCCAAAAGCGGCTCATTCTTGATGCCAAGCTCCGCCAGCACTTCGTGGCAGGTTTCCTTCATGATCTTCGCGCGCGGGTCAAAATTCTTATAGACCCGATGGCCGAAGCCCATCAGCTTGGTGTGGCTGTTCTTGTCCTTCACTTCGCTGATGAAGGCAGGAATATTCTTGGGGTGCCCGATCTCGCCCAGCATTTTCAGCACGGCTTCATTTGCGCCACCATGCGCCGGGCCCCAAAGGGCAGCGATGCCGGCGGCGATGCAGGCGAAGGGATTGGCCCCGGTTGAACCGGCCAGACGCACCGTGCTGGTGGACGCATTCTGTTCGTGGTCCGCATGCAGGATCAGGATGCGGTCCATGGCGCGCGCCAGGATCGGATTATTCACCCAGGGCTCGGCCGGCACGGCGTTCAGCATGTAAAGGAAGTTTTCCGCATAGCTCAGATCATTGCGCGGATACATGAAGGGCTGGCCGATGGAATATTTATAGGCCCAGGCCGCAATGGTCGGTACCTTCGCAATCAGGCGGAAGGCCGCGATTTCACGCTGGCGCGAATCATTGATGTCCAGATTGTCGTGATAGAAGGCGGCCAAGGCGCCGACCACGCCGCACATCACCGCCATCGGGTGCGCATCGCGGCGGAAGCCATCGAAGAAGCGGCGCAGCTGTTCATGCAGCATGGTGTGATAGGTCACACCCTTGCGGAATTCCTCATATTGCGCGGCATTGGGCAATTCGCCATTCAGCAGCAGATAGGAGATTTCGAGGAAGCTCGATTTTTCGGCCAATTGCTCAATGGGATAGCCGCGATAGAGCAGGATGCCGGCATCGCCATCAATATAGGTGATGGTGCTTTCGCAGGAAGCGGTCGCGCCATAGCCGGGGTCGAAGGTGAAAATCCCAAGATCGCCATAAAGCTTGCGAATATCCGCAACCTGCGGGCCAAGCGTACCGCCCAGCAGGGGCAGCGTCGTGCTCTTGTTCGTGCCATCCAAGGTGATGGTGATGGACCCCTGGGCCTTCGTGGTCATGCTTGTCTTCCTCAAAAACGGTCACGCCACCAGCACAAGCGGGGGCGATTAATCATGGTGCGGTGCAGGATAAGGGGGGAGCGGGCAGATTGGCAAACCCCGTGGCCGGCAGACAGCCAAACCCTAACGCCGAAGCGTAAACCGCCCTTGAAGATTGGGGTAAAGCGTAGCGTCCCGGCCATCCAAGGCCCGGCAAAGGCGCTCAGCGCCGGCGCCAATCGGCCGGCATCAGGCTGGCATCGGCCCAAAGCCCTTGCCGCCCATCGCGCGCCGCCACTTCCAGCGGGCGCAGCACGGGAACGGAAGCCAGCGCGAAGCCCGTTTCCACCATGGCGGCATTCACATCGCGCCCGCCGGCAATGCAGCGCGCCAGGCCGCGGCGGAACCCATCATGCCCTTCAATCCGGCAGGTCACCGCCTCGCCATGCACCAGCCCGGCCAAGGCCGCAGCCGCGGCAGCGCCGCAATCACCGCGCGCGGCATCGCCGCAGGCCTCACCCCGCGCGGGCGCGGCTATGCCGGAAAGCCGGATGATGCGATCCCCAAGGCCGAGCGTTTCGCCATCAAAAACGCGGATTTGTGCGGCTTCCGCCGTGATGGGCCGATCTGCGGGGGCAGAGCCGAACAGGTTGGAAGGCAAGCCAAAACCAAGGACAAGCGCCGCGACAACCGCGCAAGCCACCCCCAGCCCGGAACCGCCGAAGCGGGGGCCGAATTGCCTTCCCTTGAAGATACGCCTTGGTTCTCGCACACGGCACGGTTAACCGAATTTTACGCCGTGTTACAACTGCCAAGACAGCAAAAAATTGGCGTCATACTCACGCAAAAGGCGAAGAGATGCACCTAATCCGCTGACCAGAATGATTCTTTGGCCAATAATTTTTTCCAGGCCACCAGCACGGCTTTTCGGTCCATCGCAGATCGGGCAAGGCACCAGCCTTCCACCAGGCCAATGGCAAAGCTGCGCGCCTCATCCTTCTCCCGCGCCAGGCCCCGCACCAGGCCGGTCGCGACGGCTGCGTCATTGCTGCGGCCCAATTCTTCCTGCAAACCGGCCAGCCGCCGCTGAAAGCGTCGCGCCGATTTCTGCGGGTAGACCGGGGCGAAGACCTCGGCCGCATAGCGCAGGCGCTTGGCGTCCAGGCGAAGCTCATGCAGCGCCTCAGCCGGCAGGGTTTCGATCTCCGCCCCGTCATCGCAGAGCTTCCGCCACCGCTTTTCCAAGACGCGCGCGGCGAAGTGCTGTGGCGGACCATCCAGCCATTCAAGCCGTTCCGCATCCGCCCCATCGCGCCAGGGTTTGTCGAGCAGAAAGGTAATGCCGGCCACCAGCATTTGCCGCCAGCCCGGCCCATCCAGCGCCCCGGCCAGTGCCTGATAGGCCGCCTGCCGCTTGGCATCTGCCGCCCGCAGCAGGGATGTCAGGCGCTTATCCTCAGGCAGAAGCGCCGCCATATCGGCGCCGATCCCGCCCAGAAACACATCCCAATCCCGCGCCGGCCCCAAAAGCCCCAGGATTTCCTTCACTGCCCCATCCAATGCGCGGCTTTGCTTGCCGCTGGTGATCGGGCGAAAGACCTTGAGCAAAGACCGCAGCCGCCTTAGCGCGACGCGAAGCTGATGCACCCCTTCCGGATCAAGCCCGGCGCGGGCCATGGGCGCATAATGCAGCGCCACTTCAAGCAAATGCCCGATTGCCAAGGTAAAGCAGGCCTCGGCGCTGGCCGCCGCTGAGGTATCGGGGGCGCCGCGGCGGCGCGGGCCAGCCATGCGGCCAGTGGCGAGGCTGAGCGCCTCGGCGCCCAGGCTTTGGCTGGGCGGCAGCAAGGGCAGGGCGGCGGTCAAGCGCCGGGCGAGATCAAGCACTGCCGGGGCGGGACCAGAAAGGACCACCCGCGCCAGATCGCGTTCGGCCGCGACGGCGCGCAACTGGCCTTCGATCAGGCTCAGCAGCACCACCGCATCACCGATCAGCAGGCGCTGGCTGCGCCTTTTGCCGCTGAAGGCGGCAAGGGCAGTCAGCGCTTCCCCCGCAATGCTCTCAGGCAGCTCATCGGGGCCAAGCAGCGCGAGGGGCGGCAGCAGCTTGCCCGGATGCCAGGGCGCCTCGGTTTTGGGGACAAGGGCAATCAGCCGCCGTGGCCCGCGCTTCGGCGCCTCAAGCAGCTTGCCGTCATCTGCCAGGGCGCCGCTTGGCGTATCCAGCCAGCGGGTTTCCTCGGCGCTCGTGCTGATGCGCCCCTGGCGGAGTGCAGCCAGGATGGGAAAGCGCGCGAGCCGCGCTGCTTCCGTCGCGGGCAGAACAAATTCCAGACTAAGCGGTGGCTCCGGCGCTGGTGCCGATGCTTCGGCCCCAGCCCCGCCGGTCTCTCGGCCTTCGGGGGTCATTCCGCCATTTCCGGCAGATCGGCCGGGATCATGAAGCGCACCAGCCGCCCGCCACCTTCGGCCAGGCTCGCCCAGGGGCTGGAGATGCTGAATTCCGCCAAGGCCGCGGTCGGGAAGGCACCCGCCATGCGCCGCGCTTCCGGGTTGCGCGCCATGGCGTCCGCGCCAGTCAGCGCCAGTGCCAGATCATGCAGGCCGGGGTTATGGCCGATCAGAAGGACGCTCCGTGCGGTTTCCGGTACGCGATGCAAAAGCGCGAGAAGGTTCTGCCAGGATGCCAGATAAAGCTCATCCATCGGCTCAATGATCGGGCTATCGGGCAAGGGCGAAAGCGCTTCCAGGGTTTGCAGCGTGCGCCTGGCGGAAGACACCAGCACCACATCGGGCGAAAGGCCAAGGCCGCGCATCGCATTCGCCATCGCCGCCGCCGCGCGCCTGCCCCTGCCATTCAAGGGCCGCGCATGATCTGCCAGCGCCGGGTCATCCCAGGCGGATTTGGCATGGCGCAGCAGAAGGAGTTGACGCATGGCCCCGCATATTGGCACGGCGCGGCGGGCTTGTCGCGCCCCTCGCGCTTTTGCCGCGCATGACCATTTGGTGACAGGTAGTTGGAGGGTAGCATGGCTGAAGCATCAATCCTGATCCTGGGCGCGACCGGCGCGGTGGGCGCGGCGCTGGCACGGCGCGTCGCGGCGCGCGGGCAGCGGCCCGTGCTGGTGGCGCGCGATGGCGCGCGGCTGGCTGCCCTTGCCGCCGAAATCCCCGGCAGCCTTGCTATCCCGGCCGATGTCGAAGACGCCGCCGCACTCCGCAGCGCAGTGGCCACCGCCGGCACGCCCTTGGCGGGGCTTGCCTATTGCGTTGGTTCCATTGCGCTGAAGCCGCTGAAGCGCGTGACCGAAGCGGATATGATTGGCGCCTTTCGCCTGAATGCGCTGGGTGCCGTACTCGCCATTCAGGCAGCGCAGGATGCGCTGGCGGCGGGCCGTGGGTCCGTGGTGCTGTTTTCCTCCATCGCGGCGCGGGCGGGCTTTACCAACCACGCGGCGATTGCCGCCGCCAAGGGCGCGGTGGAGGGGCTGACAGTCGCACTCGCCGCCGAATTGGCGCCAGCCATCCGCATCAATTGCATCGCGCCATCCCTGACGCGCAGCAATATGGCGGCACCCTTGCTGGCGAATGCGCAAATGGCCGATGCGATCGCCAAGCAACACCCGATCCCAAGGCTGGGGGAGGGCGAAGACGCCGCCGCGCTTGCGGATTTTCTGCTATCCGATCAGGCGGGCTGGATCACCGGCCAGAACATGGCCGTGGATGGCGGCCGTTCCACCCTCAGGAGCCGCGGCTGATGTTGCGTCGTGCCTTGCTTGCCCTGCCCGGATTGCTGATGCCCGCCGGCGCCTTTGCCGCCCCCGGCCCGGCGCGGTTTCGCGTGCTGCGCGATGGCAAGGAAATCGGCACGCATCAGGTGCGGCTTTCGGGCAATGCCGCAAAGCTTTCCGTACAGACCGTAATCGCCTTGCAGGTGAAGCTGGCCGGCTTCACCGTGTTTCGCCTGCGCCATGATATCACGGAAGAATGGGCGAATGACCGGCTGCAACGCCTGACATCGCGCCATGACCGCAACGGCACCGTGACCGAAGCGCGCGCGATGGCTGAAGGCGGCGCTTTAATGGCTGAGGGGCCGGAGGGTGCCGCACGCCTGCCCGCCAATGCCGCGCCGCTCACTTGGTGGAATGGCGCCAATTTCGCCCGCCCGCTGATCCGCCCCCTGACCGGCAAGCTTATTCCGGGTGCAGCGATACGCAGCGCCGTACCTGGCGGCGGCGTGCAATTCACCCTGAATGGTGAGGTTGAAGCCGTGGCGCGCTTTGATGCCGAAGGTCGCTGGGTAGCGCTTTCCACCAAGGGCGAGGATGGCAGCGCCATTGTTTATGAGCTGATCGGATGAGCAAGACCGCCGCACTGCGCATTGTGCTGGGCGATCAATTGACGCCTGGGCTTTCTGCGTTGGAGGGGCTCGACCCCAAGCGGGATCGGGTATTGATGATGGAGGTGATGGGCGAATGCACCCATGTTCCGCATCACCCGCAAAAGATCATCCTGATCCTATCCGCCATGCGCCATTTCGCCCGCGCATTGGCCACGCGTGGTGTGGCCGTGGATTACATCCGCCTGGATGACGCAGCGAATACGCAAAGTTTTGCGGGCGAGGTGGCGCGCGCGGTCGCGCGGCATCGGCCAGAGCGGGTGATTGCAACCCATCCCGGCGAATGGCGCGTGTTGCAGGATATGCAGGCTTGGGAAAAAGCGCTTGGCCTGCCTGTGGAAATCCGTCCCGATCATCGCTTCATCTGCGACCTGCCGCGCTTTCGCGCCTGGGCCAAGGGGCGCAAGCAATACCGGATGGAGTTCTTCTATCGCGACATGCGCCGCGAAACCGGCCTTTTGATGGAGGGCGATGAACCCGCCGGCGGCGCCTGGAATTACGATGCCGAAAACCGCGCGGCCTTGCCGAAGGGCGTGACACCACCCGCCCCGCCGCGCTTCGCCCCGGATGAGATCACGCGCGATGTCATGGCTTTGGTGGGCGCGCGTTTCGGCGCGCATTTTGGCACGGCGGAGAGCTTCGCCTGGCCCGTGACGGCGCGCGATGCTGAAACGGCACTTGCGGCCTTCATCCGGGATCGGCTGCCGCGCTTTGGCGATTATCAGGATGCCATGGCGGCGGGGCAGCCCTTCCTGTTTCATTCGCTGATTTCCACCAGCCTCAATATCGGGCTGCTCGATCCCTTGGCGATTTGTCGCGCGGCGGAACAGGCTTGGCGCGATGGCACGGCGCCGCTCAATGCGGTGGAGGGTTTCATTCGCCAGATCATCGGCTGGCGGGAATATGTGCGCGGTCTCTATTGGCTGCTGATGCCCGGTTACGCGGAAGGCAATGCGCTTTCGGCCAGGCGCCCCTTGCCGGCGTTCTACTGGGGGGCGGAGACTTCCATGCGCTGCATGTCCCAAGCCGTGGGGCAGACACGCGATTACGCCTATGCGCATCACATCCAGCGCTTGATGATTACCGGGAATTTCGCGCTGATCGCCGGGCTTGATCCAGCCGAGGTCAATCGCTGGTATCTTGCGGTCTATGCCGATGCCTTTGAATGGGTGGAATTGCCCAATACCCAGGGCATGGCGCTTTACGCCGATGGCGGGGTCATGGCGTCCAAGCCCTATGCGGCGTCAGCGGCCTATATCAATCGCATGGGCGATTATTGCCGCGGCTGCGCGCATGATGCGAAGGATGCGGTGGGACCGCGCG
>JADCEX010000008.1 GCA_020249825.1 Roseomonas sp. | reverse complement strand
ATCTGGCAGCCGCATTCGGGGCTTGTGGTGAATGGCACCCTGAAAGGGTTTGATGAATACAGCCGGATGCAGCGCTACAGCTTTGCACCGCCGACGCAAAGCTTGTTCTTCGTGCATCCGCGCTTTGGGCCAAATCTGCCCTTCAATGTTTTCTGCGATGAACCGAAGCAGCGTGAACAAGTGAAATTCGTGGCGGTGGCGTGATGCGCGTGGAAAAGATTGGGCTGGCGACGCTTTACCTTGGCGACTGCCGGGAGATTGCGCCGGGGCTGGAACGGCCAGCGGCGGTGATTTCTGATCCGCCTTATGGGCAGAATTTAAAAATGGTTCAGAGGAAAGTTTCAGCAGTAGGCGTCAGGCGCATTAATGGAAAAGTCCGAAACGGCGAATGGCAGCCCATTGTGGGGGATGATAAGGCATTCGATCCGTCGCCGCTCATCGAAATGGCGCCAATCGTAGCGCTTTGGGGCTTTCACCGTTTCGCACATTTTTTGCCGCCCGGTTCTGTTTTGGTTTGGGACAAGACTGGCTTTGGTAAGACAGCGCACACAGATCAGGGGCACGCGGAACTGGCCTGGATCAATCATGATCCGCCGCGCGCGGTTCGATTGAAATCAGTTGTCTGGTCGGGATTGTGTGTTGGCACAGAAGCGAAAGAGGATTGTCGGCCAGGTGTCCCGCGTGTTCATCCGACACAGAAGCCAGCTTCCATCATGCGCTGGTGTATTGAACAGGCAAAAGTTCCGCCCGGCGGCGTGATCCTTGATCCCTACATGGGAAGCGGTTCAACCGGCGTGGCGGCAATGCAGATGCGCCATCCTTTCGTCGGGATTGAGATCGAGCCGCGCTACTTCCACGTCGCCTGCCGCCGGATAGAAGAAGCGCAGCGCCAAGGCGATATGTTCCGGGATGCGGTGGCGTGATGGCAGATATCCCCGCCCAGGTGGATGATTCGCGCAACTGGCGGGAAAGCCGTGACGCGATTGTGCGGGCGGCCCTTACGGAACTCGCCCAGCACGGCGCCAGCCTGGATTTTGTGAGCGTATCCCGCGCGCTTGGTGCGGCCTTCGGTGAAGCCGCGAAGCAGCGCGCGGAGGTCTGCGGGTGCGACGTGGTTTGGACTGCCCTGGCCATCCAGCAAAGCCGCATGGAAGCACCCTGAAGGGCTGAACCTTCAAGCAAACATGAAAGTTGGGGGGCGCATGACGGCAGGCGTCAAGCGCAAGGCTGCGCCTGTGGATTTGTCCGCGCCGGCCGTCACCGCGCTGGAAGCGGCCCTGGCCGATAGGCCGCTCAGCCTGATGATCGTCGCGAAATACCGCGATGGCGTCCGGGTGTTTCCCGTACCGGAAAGCCCTGCGCTGCAACGCGGCCTGCACATCATGTCCGAAAGGCTCATCTGGCCGGAACTGAAAGATGATGAAGGGGAAGACGAATGAAGGCGATTGACTATCTGCGAGAACGGCTGGCCGAACCCGGCACCATGCGCAGCCTGATTTGGGTGTGCCTTTCCGTGGCTGGGCTTGATACGGGCGACACGGCGGTGACGCACATCGCGCTTTCGTGCGGGGTGCTGCTTGGCCTTATCTCCGCGTTTCTGCCGGAACGGAAGTGATGATCGCGGCCTTGGCGTTCATCCGCTCGCCCCTTGGCCGATTCGCGGTGCTGGCGGGTGTGGTCGCGGCCCTGATCGGCTGGGCGAGCCTGGAACGCATGGGGCGGCAGGCCGCCAATGCGCGGGCTGAGGCGGCGGAGGCTGAGGTTGCGGCGCGCGACCAGGCGATTGCCGCGCTGGAACAGGCGGCGGCGGAAAGCGCCGCGCGCCGTGCGAAAATGGAACCCATCAGAAGGGCAGTGGCCAATGCACCAGCTTCGAATTCCTGCGCTGATAGTGGCCCTGTGCGGGCTGCTCTTGACGGGTTGCGCGCAGCCCAAGGTGGCGGTGCCCGCCAGCCTGTTGGAATGCCAGGCGCAGCCCGGCCTTGAACTGACGATGGATGATCACGCGGTCGCGCGCTGGATGTTGGACACGGTTGATGCCGGCGAAGATTGCCGAGCCAAGCTGCGCCTGGTGCGCGGGCTGGTGCAGTCATGAATTGGTTTAAGCGCATCTTTGCGCCAGCGCCGGAGGCGAAAATGTCTGTTCCTGACCCTGCCATTACCGCCAAGCAGCTTGACGCAATTTTCCCGGGCCGGGGCGATTGGGCGGTTTGGCTGGATGCGGCCATGCAGCGCTACGCCATCACCACGCCGCGCCGCGTGGCGCATTTTCTGGCGCAGGTGGGGCATGAAAGCATGCGCCTGACCGTCACGGAAGAAGACCTGTTCTATCGCACCGCTGGCCGCATTCAGGCGATGTGGCCACGCCGATTCGCGACGGAGGCTGAGGCTGCGCGATACGTAGAAGCGCCTGAAGCGCTGGCGAATTTCGTCTATGGAGGGCGGCGCGACCTGGGTAATGTGAATCCGGGGGATGGCTGGACCTTCCGCGGGCGCGGCCTGAAGCAAACGACGGGCAGGCGCAATTTCACGCGGCTGGCTGAGGTGTATGGCCTGGATACGCCAGAAGCCGCCGCGGCCTGGGCGGCCACGCGCGAAGGTGCGGCGATGTCTGCCGGGTTGTTTTGGGCGGATAACCGGCTGAATGATCTGGCGGATCAGGGTGCTGGGGAAATGGTGGAAAGCATTACGCTGCGCGTGAATGGCGGGCTGAATGGGTTGGCGGATCGGCGGGCAATCTTCGCCTGTGCGGTGGCGGTGCTGGGGGCTTGGCCCGGGGCGTGACCATTTTCCCGAGGTCAGGGAAATGGTGGTCATGTCCCATTTTTCTGCATCCGAGGATGCAGCGTTTTGGGACATGGGCTTCAATGGCCGGGCACAAAATTGACAAGCGGCATGGCGTGGGTGCGCTTAACGCATTGATTGCGCGCGGTAACTTTGGGTTGGCCGCGCCCTTGGTAAGGGAGAGGTCGAGAGTTCAATCCTCTCCAACAGCACCATTATTTCAAAGACTTAGCGCGGATATTTTTGCGGCCAGCAGGAACAGAATGGCACTAAAAGGCATGAACAAGAACGGAACAGTGGCAAATTTCTGACATATGCCGGCGCGGTGCGAATCATCACAGTTTCATCCTTGCGGCGGGTAGCTGCTCTAGCTTTGACACGATTTCTTTTCTTTCGCGGCGAATTTCTTCTTCCTGCTTTTCGGGTGTCCAATCATGTCGCTGCACCCAGAATGCCGATCGCTGCCTGCCGTCTAGCGCCTTGGCTATAATTGCCTGTGCCTCGTGTCTGCGGCGAATCTTGGGGGCCTTCTTTATTATCTGTGCTACGCGCGCTCGGCTGATGCCAAAGAGGCGCGCAATGGCGTCTAGTGTTAGCCCGATTTCTCTAAGCCGACATATTTCAAGATCGCGCCCGTCGCGCCCGGGAGATGGTGTGGGCTTGGCATGCGGCAATTTCAAAACGGGTTCAATTTCTCGTTTTTTCTGCTGGCGCAGTGTCAAAAATTCTTCCATGTGCCCCTCATGGTCCGCTTGGACTGATGCGATTTTTAGTGTCAATCTTCACGCCGCTCTTGATCACAAACAAAATGGCTTCAGCGCATCCTGCACAAATGCGCACATACTTGGTGTTGGTCGTCTCATGTTCGGCATTGTTGGGATATTCAATGTCCACGGTTGCCGAGTAGCGGCTGCCGCAGATGTGGCACCAGTCGCCGGGAGCATGTTTCCAAATCGTCGCCATTCATCGCATCCTTTTCTGTTTTGATCTCACGCCGCAGCGCGTTTGCTGGGCTTGGTCAGCCCCAAGAATTTCCGAATTTCCGGCGCCATCGTGCCCGGCACCAGTTTCGTGTAGCGCTCGGTTTGGCTCACGGTGCTCCAATCCCCATCCGATTTCAGCTTCATTAAATCGCGGTGCATTGCGTAGTGCCAGCTTGCCCAGGTGTGGCGCAACGTGTGGGGCGAGGCGTCGGCTATGCAGGCGCGCTTGCAGGCGCCGCGCCAGGCGCTGGCGATCTGCCCGCCATATAGCCCGCCCGTGTCGGCATAGGCCAGCGGCTGCTTGCCGCGCTTCCTGGCCGGCGGGCGGAAGACGTGGCCTTCCCGGTGCGGCAGATTGGCTAAGGCTGCCGCGCTGCGTGGCGGCAGGCTTGCCACGCGGTCTCGGCCCTGTTTGGTCTGGCGTAGCAGCGCGCGGCCGTGTGTCAGGTCCAGATCGGCCCATTGCAGCGCCAGCGCTTCGCTCAGGCGCGCGCCGGTGCCAAGCAGGAACAGGAACAGCGGCGCCAAATGCGGCGCGGCGGCGGCGGTGAGGGAATCGGCCTCGGCTGGGGTGAGCCAGCGGGTGCGCTTGACGCCGCTGGCGCCCTTCGGCGCTTCGAAGTTCGGCATATCGCACCACTGGCGCCTGGCGGCATGGGCCAGCACGGCGCGGATGGGCGTGATCACTTCGCGCAGCTTGGTGGCCGGCTGCGCGCCAAGGCGGCACCGGGCCTGGATCACACGGTCTATGGTAGCCTGGGTGATGTCTGAAAGGCGCTTGCCGGTCAGGCTATCCAGAAGGCGCAGCAGCCGGGCGTTTTCGGCGGCGCTACGCGGCGCTGCGTCCAAATAGGAATTGACGGCCTGATCCCAGGTTACGACCGCCCGCGCGCCGAAAACGGCACTACGGTACAGGGTGGCTTCGAGTTCGGCCCTGGCTTCTTCCGCGAGCCTGCGGTCAGACGTCCGCGCAGATTGCCTGATCCGCTGCCCGGCAACGGTTCCGACAATTTGCCAAGCACCCGTGGTGCTCTGGCGGAAGAGCGAGAGGGGCATCTGATAGCTGCTTCCAGTTGCTGGATGGCCGCGGTGTCATACCGCACCGCACGGCCAGCCTTGAGGATGGGGATTGAATGCTCTTTCTCCAAATCTGCAAAGTGACGGGCGGTAATTTGGAAGCGCTCGGCAACCTGGGGGCGGGTAAGAAGGCGGTCAGTCATGCCCATCCGCCCTTGCCCGTAGCGCGGCGGCGGTTTCTTTGTAGAAAGCGCCAAATGGTGGCGGCACGTTCTTTTCGCCGTTCCGGTCGCGCCACCAAGCGCGCTTTTCGTTCCCGCGCTTTTCGAATGTCCAGCCGAGGGCGTATGCGATGTCTGAATCAAGCACGCGATCCGGCCAAGCTGCCTGTTCGCAGCGTTCGGCAAGGGCTAGGAGGGTGGCGGGGTCAGTCATGCGGCTGCCTCCTTCGCCGCACGGATGCGGGCCAGTGCCTCCGCGCGGCGCGCTTGGTCGCGGGCTTCGCCTTCCGCAATCGCGTCTTCTAAGCGGCGGCGCACCACGTCTGGCAGATCGAAGGCTGTCAACGGTTCGCCGCTTGCCGTGATTTCCTCAATGAGGCTGTCCCGGCCTTCATCGAAGGCCTGTTGCAAGTCCATATCACTCGCCAGCGTCATGCCGGCGTCAGCACATTCCACATGCGCCTTGATAGAGTAGGTGCGGCCTTCATACGCTGTGACGTCCACACGATAAACCGTTCCGGGTTCAATCGGCCTGGTGCATTCCCAGCACTGGTGCTGCTTGCGCGCTACCGGATGGCGGGTAGTTAGGTGACGCGGGCTCATGGCCGTTTCCTCACAAGCTCGTCCGGGTCCAGTCCGGCCCATCGGCAAAGCGCGGCGGAATAGGTGCTGCCATGCGCTGTGACTCGCGAAACGATAGACCAGCGCGGTTCGCCTAAAGCTCGATTGTTGGGTGAAGCAATCGGCACCGCGCAATTCCTGATCACGTTTCGGACTGTTTGTTCTGGCGATTCATTAATCGGCCATTCAGGGCGGTCAGTCATGGGTTTGATCCACAATGACAGGCACGCCGGCGCGATTGACCGCCAGTATGACGACTGCGCTAAGCGCAGCGTCACTAAGCACAATAGTGGTGGCGTTTCCGTTGCGCTGAAACTCCAATACGTTGTGCTGCCTTTCTTTGTCTCTCACAAGCGTTACCTTGTCGCCGTTTTCCCTAATCTGAATGCTCCATGCGGGAAGTGCTCGCTTATTCACGGCTTCACCCTTTCAAAGCTGATCGCCCACACCCAGGGGTTTTCGTCCCAGGCGTCGGGACCGTTGATCTTGTTCCAGATGTTGGCAAAAGCGCCGCGGTGCGGCATGAACCATGCGCCGCGCCCTACCGCCGTCATCAACGCCGCAGCAGTCGGCGGCTCGGTGGCTGGCGTCACGCCTTCCGCCCGCGCATCATCCTCGGAAATATCCTGCAACCGTTCCACCCGAATATCCGTGATGCGGAGCGTGATGCGGCTTGCCCATCTAGGCATGTGGGTGGGTGGAACGCGCATTCCAGTGTTTGTTTGATTATCAAGAGCGGCATCGCCGCCATACCGCGCCAGTTTGCACCAAGCCTCTGATGCTTCTTGTGTATTCTCAATGATCCGCCAAACGTGATCCGCCGGGTATCGAACTCCGTCGCCGTCAAAGGTGCTTTCTGCCCAGCAAGTCTCTCGCACCCAAAGCAGGTCGCCGGGCTCGCCGTAGGGCGATTTCAGGCCGTATTCCCCATCATCCCAATGCGCGCCGAAGGTTTCTTTTCCCGGCTGCATGTCGCCGTGCCGATCAATTACAGTGGGGTGGTAATGTTCGACTGTCACTAAGGCGTCAGGCCACGGCTGGACCTTCATGATCCGCCGCGTTTGCGTCTTGCGGCCATCCAGAATGGCGCGGACCATTTCGCCTTTGAACGGGATGGGGCGTTCAACAATGCTCTTCATCACGCCGCCCCCTGCTTTGCTTTGGGGTTCATCCGTTTGTACCGCACCACCCGCACAAGGCCGAGGGCGTCAAGGATTCCGTCGCCCGCGTCCCTCCGTCCATGCAGCACGTCATTCACGTAGCTGGTGGATAGGCAGTGCGTATCGGCAAATGCCTTCTGGCCGCCGGCGCGCTTGCATGCGGCGGCAAGGGCGCGGTGAACGTCTATTGCATCAAGGTAAATGTCAGCCATCACGCGGCTTCCTTCTGTTGTTCGCGATGCACCGCTTGCAGGCGGAAGGCTTCGCGCAGCGGGATTTTCAGTGATCCGCTGACTGTCGCGGCGCTTTCGCGCTTGCTGAACATCTTCATCGCTTGCGCTTCGATGCGCGCGAGTTTTTCCAGAATGATCGCATCCTGTTCCTCAGCCGTCAGGGGGCGCGGTTCGGGTTCGGGTGTGCTGGTCGCCAGGGTGGGGCGTGGCCTGGCTGCGCGGGGCGCGCGTGGTGCGGGTGGGGTGCGCACCAGCCCGGCACTTTTGATGCCCAGCCTGACCGCGGCGCTGCGCACGGTTTTGATGCTGCCGATGGCCGTGCCGGGCATGAATTGCAGCGCCACAAGCAGTTGCGCCGGCGGGATGCGCCCATAGTTTTCGCGCAGGAAGGATGTCCGCAATGCTGTCCAGGTGCCTTGGTTGGGGCCGGATTTGCGCGGGCGTTCGGCAAGATAGCCAAGCTCCTGAGCTTTGTCCCGCATGGATCGCCGGTTGCGCACTGCCGGGCCGGGTAGGGCGTTCAGCCTTTCCAGCAAATCATCATCCGGGATCAGGTTGATCAGGTTGTGCAGCAGGTCCCGGCGTTCATTCGTCCAGGTCCGTGGTTTGGCAGTTTGTCTTTTGGCGCGCATCCAGCCTTCGGGCCGCTTGAGGCCCATCACGCGGGCCTTGTCTATCACTGCTTGAGCGCTGGCGACGGGGTGAGCGCAGGGCATGGTGTTCAGCCGGTCCATGATGGCGCTGGCGGCCCTGCCTGCTTCCCAATCTTCTTTCAGTGCCGCGCAGCGTTCAGGCGTGAAGACAATGCGGCCATTGCCGGGATGCGTCATGCGGCGCCCCCGTGGTGGATTGGGATGTGTCGCGCGCGGCGGAGTGGCACCACATTTGGCGGCAGATCGGCCAGCGCGACCGGCTGCTGGCGCCAATGTGCCGGGATGGGAGAGGCTTCCAGCGCTTGCACGCGGGCGACATCTGCTTCAAGCGCTTGCACGGCCATGCCGGCGCGGCGCAGGTGAAGCAGGGTTGTCATGCGGTCTGGCGCGCGTTCGGCGGCGCTCAGCGCTTCATACGCCACGGCAATGGCAGCGTTCAGGCCCGGCGCGATCATGCCAGCACCGCCGCGAAAATCAGCGCCAATACGCCAAGGCCCTGCACCAGGTAGTAGGCCACCCACAGGAAGCCGATGGCGAGTAGCGGGCTGGCCAGCACAAGGGCGGTCAGCTTCATGCCGACCCAGCTTTTGCGTGGCAGGCGCTGGCCTTCAATGGCCGGCCAATTATAGCAGCCGCGGTGCGGCGCTTGGTTGGGGTGGTGTGTCATGCTGCCTCCTGCTGGTCGGCTGCGGCGGTTTCCACTTCGGAGAAATCCCAGGGAATTTGGATCAGCAATTCATCGGCGCGCGGGACAAATTTTTCCGCTTCCGTGCTTTCGCAGGCCAGGCCATGCCATTCGTCAGGCGCGATGAAAGATGTTGTGAAAACTGCCTGCGATTTGCCCACGCGCTTCAGTGACCGGCCATCACGCTTTGCGAAAAGCCTAAGCCAGCCATCGAACTTGCCTCGGCCGACTGAAAGGCCAAGGCGCGTTCCGGCCTGCCAGCCCGCCTTTTCGGCCAAATCATTCGTGATAGTCACCCAAAGATGTGACCGCCCGTTCTTTTCTTTCAGCGCCAGGCGCACCGGCACAAATTGCTTCCTGTAGGCATGGCGCGGCGGGTTCTGTTCAACTTCAAGCCATGTCATGGCGTGCTTCCTTTCTTTGGGCTTCGATGATTGGTGCGGCTTCGCGCAGAAGCGCGGCCATCAGGCGGTAGGCGGCTGCGTCTTTGTCTCCGCGCAAGATGTTTTCGGCTTCGCGGGCGGCTTCATCTGCGCCATCGGCGACAAGCAGGAGGTGATCCGCGCTGGTGGCGGTGCGCAGCGTCAGGCTTGCCCAGGCGCAGAGCGGCGGGGGCAGGTCTTCAAGCCGGGCGGAGATTGCGGCGATGGGCTCCATGGGCGGGACATAGAACCTGCTTGGGCGGGTGATCTGGTTCATGGTTTTCTCTCCGCCGCTTCAAGCGCGTTTGCGGCTTCGGTCAGGGCTTTGGCCCAGGTGCGCGCATCATGTGCGGTCAGGGTGAAGCCCAGGCGCTTTTCAATATCCGCAAGGTAAAGCTGGTCGCCGCCTGGCCAGACTGACCGGAGCTTGAGTTCAGCAGATTGTTTCAGGGCGCCTTCGCGCGTGAAAACGGTGAAGGGAAGGTTCCATGGCGGCAGGGTTATCCCAATGGACCGGTCGCTCATGGCTTCACCTTGTACGCGGCGACATCATGCGCGGCGGCGATTAGAGCCTCTCCCCACGCAATCGCTTCGTGCGGTTCAAGTTGCGCGGCTTCGCGATCCATGTGCATTTCGCATTTGATGCTGCCGCTGGTCAGGTCACTAAGGACTACGGCGCCGTGAAACCCTGGTTCGAATTCTTCAACAAAATCGTCTTCGATTTCGATCCATGTGCCACGGGACTGCCTGCCGATAGGGATTGCGCGCCGATTCATTGGCCGCGCGCCTCGGCGATAAGGTTTTTTGCCCTATCAAAGCGCCGGGTTAGGTCGTCGCCTTCATCTTCGGAAAGCGCGGCTGCTTCAAAGCGTTCCTGAACGAGGGCCACCATGTCTTCCAGCGCGGCCAGTAGTTCCGGCGCCAGGGCAATGGTCAGCGCGTCACGCGCATCAGTGCATTCCGCCAGTGGGGTGTTTGCGACGTTCCAGGGCACGCGCGCCACGGTGCGGCCATTCGCGGCCTTCACGGTGATGTAGCGGCCAGTTTCGGATTGGCCGTGTACGCGCCACGGCGCCGGGGAATGCGTGGTGCCGGGTGCGGGAAGTGGGGCGGGTTGCGTGGTCACTTGGGCCTCCGTCTGGGTTTGACGGGGCGGAGACTGTCAGATATTCTTTCACTTTGCAATGAGAAAAACTGACATTGCATGAAAAAAAATCTGGCGCCGGGCACTTCCATAATCGGCGGTGCCTGTTAAGGTTCTTTATATGTTCTCATTCGCAGGGAGGTGCGGTGATGCGCGGGTTCGTCTGGCCTACACCTTATGATGTGGTCAAGCCGCCGAAGGTTCCGGTAGAAAGGCCCGTCCCAGCGCCTAAGCCGGTGTGTCGGGGTCTATGTCTTCCATAAAGGCAGAAAGGCGGATCGCCAGCGCGTGCGGCACCGCATCCAGCACGCCCCGATATATGAAGTCCATTGTCAGGCCGGGCAGCATTTCGCAAAGTTCAATCATTGATTCTTCAGCGGGGAAATTCGCGCTTTTGGCGCTGGTTTCCCAATGTAGGTAGCGCGTGCGGCTGATCCCAAGTCTGTCAGCCAGAGCGCGCTTTGAAAGGCCCAGTTCAAGTCTGACGGCCTGAAGGCGCTTGGCAATCTCGGCGTGGTGCAATTCGCTGCGCGTTTTGGACATGCGCGCTTTATGCCCCTGATGCGTTCTGACAGTAATGTCATTTTTTCTGTCGTTCAGGCGCGAAATAGGCTTGCAGTCTGTGAGGATTTCTGACAGTCTCGCGGTCATGGATGCTGAAACCGTAATTGCCGCTTTCGGCGGCCCGGCTGAGATGGCCCGCCGCTTCGGCGCGGGCCGCACCGCAGTTTATCACTGGCGCGTGAAGGGGGTGCCATCACGGTATTGGGTGCCGATTTTGGATGCTGCCCAGGCTGACGGGCTGGCCCAGGTGACCCGCGAAGCCGTGATGTGGCGCCCATCTGAGCCGCCAAAGGTCGCCGCCTGATGTCATCTGCGCGTGACCTGGCTGTTATCGGCTTCCGCCACCTGGCGGCAAAGTTCCGCAAACCAAGCGTAAATCTCCGCGCGGCGGCGGATCGGCGTTGTCTCGCCCGGCGGGTAAAGCCTTTCGATGCGTCCGACCATAAAGGTTCGGTTACCCTTCCGCATGTGGCAGTAGGCGCGCATGCTTTCGGGGTGGAAGGCGCCTTCCTCATCAACCTCCGCGTCAATCTGGATGATGGAAATGCGGCGTTCGGTGACTTCCCCGTGCGCGTCGGCGTATTCGATTTCAAGCGTTGCGATGGGCTTGGCGGGCGGCAGGGTGCGCCGCGGCGAGCGCTTGGGCGGTTCATCGGCAAAGGGTTCATCCGGTGCCGTGTTGCGCGGTTCTTCGCGGCGCCAAGTGCGCGCGTTGATGTAGAACAGCGCCAGAAGGCCGATCAGCAGGATCAGCGCAAAGAGCGTTTCGCCGGCCATGGGTTACGGCGTTCCGCGCGCAGCCGGGCAGATCACGCGCAAAACTGCGTCCTGGCGCAGGCTCATCAACTGCACCGTGCCTTCCTGAATGATCGGCGCGCCCCGGCATTTACCGCCGAAAAGCGCGTCAACCGTGTTGCGCTGCGCTTCGCTGGTGCCGCGGCCCCTACCCAGTGTGTCGAAGTACAGCGGCGCGTTGTGAACGGTGGTAACGCGCACGCTGTCTTCGTGAATCGGGTGCGGTTCAACCCGCAACGTGCCCATGCCGATCGCCATTGTGGTGTCAATGGAATGGCACCCCATCAGGGTCAGCCCCAGGGCGGCGGCGGTGATTGGTTTCAGCATCGGGCCATTCTCCTTCTCTGCCGGAATATGGCGAAGGCTTGCGCGTTTGTCATGCGGAATGGTTCCGCGATGGGGGCGCGCCCATGCACCTGACTACGGATGAAGAACGTCGCGCGCTGAAAACCGGGTTTCGGGTGCTGGTGCAGCATTCGGGCGGGCTGGAAGCGGCGGCGGCGGCTTCACGCCTCAGCAAGACTCATCTGGCCGCAAGCTATGATCAGGAAGCGAAAGATCGCTTCCCTGCGCTGGATGTTGTGGCGGATTTGGAACGCGCGGCGGGGCAGCCGGTTGTGACGAAGCTGTTGGCTGCCATGCATGGCCTGGCGCTGGTGCATGTGGAACCCATCGGCGGCTGCGCCATCAGCGCCATAGCTTCGGTCGGGCAGAATTCCAGTGATGTTTTCGCGGCCTTCGTGCGCGCGGTTTCGGATGGCGTGATCACGGAAGCTGAACGCGCCGATCTGCGGCAGAAGATGTTGGATTTGGTCGCCGTCGCCACAGAAGCGGCGGCGATTTTGGAGGGGGTGAAGAAATGAAGGGTCAATATGGAGCGCTCATTCGTGCGTCCTTATGGCGCGCATTGGCCGGCGTGTTGTGGGCGCCTGGTGAATGGTTCTGCCGTCTGGGGGATCGGGCGGCGCGGCGCGCGAAGCGAATCGTTGATGATCGGTGCCTTCGGTCATGAGCGCCAATCCTGGCCCATGGGGTGAACCCGGCATGATTGAGCGGCTGCGCGAATTGCATGCGCGCGGCGATAGCTACACTGAAATCGCGGATGCCCTCGGTGTTTCCAAGGGCTCCGTGGTTGGCAAGGTGCATCGGTTGGATTTGCCGCCCCGGCCTCTGCCGGTGGCGCTTGAAGGTGTGAAGAATAAGCCGCGTCGTTTGCTCGTTCCAGCGCGGCTTAGGGCGACGGTCGTTGGGGGGTTCCAAATGGCGACCGTCGCCCACCACAACTTGGCTGAGGCTTCGGCCCAGCCCGGGCCGCGCGCGGCGGCTGCTACCGCGCATTTGCCTTTCCTCCCTTTGGTGAACTCTGCGGCTGGGTCTTCAAAGCCTCGGCCGCAGCTTTTTCCGGTGCGGGGCTGTCAGTTTCCGATGTGGGGCGACAAACAAAGGCTGCTGGGGGAAGAACCGCGCTTTTGCGATGCGCCAGCGCGGCGGAATGAAGAAGGGCGGCAGGATAGTGCCTATTGCCCAGCGCATCACGCGCGCTGCTTCACCAAGCGCGGGGCTGCGAAAGATGAAGTGCGGGAAAAGCCAAAGAATCGCGCATGGCAAGGCCCGCCCGCACGCGGAAGGTTCCCGGCCTATGTGTGACGGTGTGGAATTCGCGCGGCTTGGTGCCGCAGGCAAAGAAGTGCGCGAAGTGTTGGCGCGGCATGGGCTGACGCCCGCGCAGGAAAAGAAGGTGCTGGCTGCGCTGATGGCGCAGAAAACCATCGCCGGGCGGCGGCAGGATCAATGGCCAGAAGCGGGCAAAGATACGCTCGATCTGGTTTATGGCTACATCCTGGCCGCAACGGCGCGCCAGACTGCCGCCTTCGCCGCCGCGCCGATTGAGGGCCACGCATGAGCCCGAATATGGCGGCAAAGCTATTGACGCTTCTGACGCTTGCGGAAGTGTGGCTGAAGATGCGGGCTCATGATGATTTGGCGCTCGCGCATTCAAGCATGCGGGAATTTCTGAATTGCTTTCCGGATGCGCCCACGGATTTGCTTAGCCTGATGAAGAATGCAGAGATTTGGCGGCAGAAGCAGGGGCATGAAGAAGTCGCGCGCTGCCATGCGGAGATGCGCGAATTGTTGGAAGGTGTGCCAGCCCATGGGTGACAAAAGCGCCATTGAATGGACTGACGCCACCTGGAACCCGGTGACCGGCTGCACGAAGATCAGTGCGGGGTGCGATAACTGCTACGCTGCGCGCTTTGCTGAACGCTGGCGCGGCACGCCCGGGCATCCGTTTGAAGCAGGCTTTGACCTGACCTTGCGGCCTGATCGGCTTGAACAGCCGCTGCGCTGGAAGAAGCCCAGGCGCATCTTCGTCAATTCCATGTCTGACCTGTTCCATAAGGATGTGCCGGCCAGCTTTGTTGATCAGGTGTTTGATGTGATGGATCGGGCGGATTGGCACAATTTCCAGGTGCTGACTAAGCGTGCCAGCCGCATGAATGATTACGTCTGGCACAGATATGGTTATGATGAACTGCCCAAAAATGTCTGGATGGGGGTTTCTTTGGAGAGCGCCAAGCTAGAGCGCCGCGTCCATGTTCTTCGCATGATCCCATCAACAGTGCGCTTTCTGTCGGTTGAACCGCTTCTTGGCCCGCTTGGTGCGCTGGACCTATCCGGCATTGATTGGGTGATTGTCGGCGGCGAAAGCGGCCCAGGCGCGCGCCCGATGCACCCCGATTGGGTGCGCGAAATTCGGGATCAGTGCATCGCGCAGAATGTGCCGTTTTTCTTCAAACAATGGGGCGGCATTCGGCCAAAAACCAATGGGCGAGAGCTTGATGGGCGGGAGTGGAATGAAATGCCTGTCGGTTACAGGAAAGGGGCGGTGCCGTGAGCGCTACCTTTGCCTCTGACGTTCACGCCAGAATCGCATCCGCCTGGGATAACCGCGCGCCGCATGGCCTGGATACCGGCATTTTCGCGCCGCTGCCCAAGCGCGGCACCAAAGCCGGTGAGCAAATTGCCTGGGCGTTCCCGGAACATTGCACGAAGCAGGATGAAGGCCATATGGCGCGCGCGATGGTGGCGCTTGGCCTCACGCGGCGGCTGATGACAGCGCCGCGCTGCGGCACGCCGCTTTGGTATGAGGCGCGGCTGCCCCAGCCCGAATGGCTGCGCGATGACAAGTTGGAATGGCCGGTGCTGCTGATGGCATCCGCCATGGATGCGCCCGAACAGCATGCGGTTTGGGTGTGCACCGTGTCAGGTGATTGGATCACCGGGTCGCATGGTGCGCGGGGGCGCAGCTTTGTCAGCCTCGGCCAATACATCTGGGCGGTATCGGAATTTGAAGCCGCGCGGCGGTTGTGCCGGGCAAATGGCTATAGGGGGGTT
>JADCEX010000079.1 GCA_020249825.1 Roseomonas sp. | reverse complement strand
TATGCGGCACCGCGCGACGAAAGCCGAAATTGGCGCCGGAAGCCGTCAGCATGGCGTTGTTCGGTCCGGGCGTGCAGCTTGTGGTCAGGGCGAAACCAAGCAGCGCCCAGAAAAGCGGATCATGCAAAGCGGTTTTCCCTGTGGTTGTGCAGGCAGAAAGCGCGCTGCCTAGGCGGACAGCAATGCTTTGGCAATGGCGCGCGCAGGGTGGCGGCTTCGCCGCTGCGCGGTCTGGACGTGCGCGCCAAGCTGTATCACGCTGCGCCAAACACGCGCCTGATCGGAGACGCCCATGGGTTCCTTGCTATTCTCACCGCTTACCATTCGCAGTGTGACGATTCCGAACCGCGTGGTGATGCCGCCGCTTTGCCAATATTCGGCGATCGAAGGTTTGGCGAATGATTGGCATATGGTGCAGCTTGGCCGCTTTGCCGTGGGCGGCTTTGGGCTGATCTTCACTGAAGTGACCTCTGTGATGCGCGAGGGGCGCATTACCCATGGTGATCTTGGGCTTTGGTCCGATGCGCATATTGAACCCTTGCAGCGGCTGGCGCGCTTCATCAAGGCGCAAGGGGCGGTGCCCGCGATGCAGCTTGGCCATGCGGGTCGCAAGGGTTCGTCGCAGCGGGCCTTTGAAGGCAATGGGCCATTGGGTGCGCCTGAGGCCGCCAAGGGCGAAAAGCCCTGGCCCCTGGTGGGGCCAACCGCAACGGCGATTGGCGAAGGCCATGTGCAGCCCGAAGCACTCACCAAGGAAGGCATGGCGGATATCCGCGAAGCCTTCGCCACCGCCGCGCGCCGCGCCTTGGCCGCCGGGTATGAGGCGATTGAGGTGCATTGCGCGCATGGTTATCTGCTGCATCAATTCCTTTCTCCTTTATGCAATACACGCAACGATGAATATGGCGGTGACCTTGCCGGGCGCATGCGCTTCCCGCTTGAGATTGTGCGCGCCGTGCGTGAAGCCTGGCCGGAAAACCTGCCGCTTTTCGTGCGTATTTCCGCCGTGGATGGCGCCGATGGCGGTTGGGAGATGGAAGATAGCGTGGCTTATGCGCGCGAATGCCAGAAGCTTGGCGTGGATGTGATGGATTGTTCTTCAGGCGGGATTGGCGGTAGTGCCACCGGCAGCAAGCGCGTGCCGCGTGGCTATGGCTTTCAGATTCCCTATGCCGCGCAAATCCGGCGGGAACTTGGCATGAAATCCATGGCCGTTGGGCTGATTATCGGCCCGCATCAGGCCGAAGCAGCCTTGGCCGCGGGTGATGCTGATCTGATCGCCATAGGGCGTGAAGGCATGAATAACCCGAATTGGCCCTTGCATGCGCGCGCCGTGCTGGAACCCGGCACGACCGAGGAGGTTTTCGGCTGTTGGCCGCCGCAACATGGCTGGTGGATGGAAAAGCGTGGCGCGGTGATGAATGCCCTCGGCACTCCGCCGGCATGATGAATTTGCACTAATACAACGGAAGGAAACGCAGTATGAAACTCGCCTATTCACCCAATAGCCCCTATGTGCGGAAATGCGTCGTACTCGCGATTCAACGCGGCATTGACAAGCAGATGGAGCTTTGGACAGTTGGCACCACCGATCCGGCGCTGGTGAAGGTCAATCCGCTTTCGAAAGTGCCGACCTTGGTGTTGGATGATGGCACTGCGCTGTATGACAGCCCGGTGATTTGCGAATATCTGGATAGTGTCGGCGATGGGCCGAAGATGTTCCCGGCGGCCGGCCCGGCGCGTTGGAAGGCGTTGCGTCAGGAAGCCTTGGGCGATGGCATTCTGGATGCCACACAACCGCGCCGGCGCGAAATTGCGCTGCCACAGGATGAAGGGCGGCAGACCTACATCGCGCTTCAGCAGGGCAAGGTGAAGGCCGCACTTGCTGTGCTGGAGGCGGAAGCCGATAGCCTTGGCATGCTGACGAATATTGGTGAGATCACCATTGCCTGCGCCTTGGGCTATATGGATTTCCGCTATCCGAATGAGCCTTGGCGGCCTGGGCATCCCAAGCTTGAAGTCTGGTATGCGAAGGTTTTGGCCATGCCGGCGATGACTCGCACGGTTCCTCCGGGCTGAAGCAATGTTTTGTCGCGCTGCGGCCTGCGTTCACGCGCGGGTGGCGGCGCGCCAGGCCTTGGCGATATCCATGCGCCGCGCAACCCAGACCTGATCGCCTAATTCTGCAAGCCTAGCCAGCATTTTTTCAAAAGCCGGGAAGCGCGCTGGCCGCCCCGCGATGCGCAAATGATAGCCAATATTGAGCAAGCGTGGCTTGCCTTGCCGGGCTTCGGCAAGCAGTACATCCAGGGCGTCATTCACATATTCCACCATCTCATCGGCGCGTACAAAGCCATTCGGGTGGAAGAACTTCATGTCATTGGTATCAAGCGCATAGGGCAGTACCAAAAGTCCAGGATGTGCGGGATCATCATAGGGTACATCATCATCAAACGCGTTTGACACCCAGGCAAAGCCGCGTTCCTGCAACAACCCGCGCGTCCAAATGCTTTCCGAACCTCGGCAGAAAAATCCTTGTGGCTTCTGCCCGCAGGCTTTGGTGATGGCGGCGATGCAACGATCAAGATTCGCCGCTTCTGCTTCGCGCGATGTGTAATCCGCTTGTGGGCGCCACAGCCACCCATGGGCGGCGGCTTCATGGCCGCGCTTGGTCGCCTCAGCAGCAAGGGTGGGGGCCCTTTCAACTGCGCGGCCACACATCAAGAAAGTGGCGGGCATGGCGTGATGATCCAGCGCATCCAGCATGCGCCAAAAGCCAGCGCGCGTGCCATAGGCAAAAATCTGTTCCTGCCCCATGTCACGCACGCCGGGGGCAACAACGCTGATAACCTCACCGATGCGTTCGCATTGCGGGTCACCATCACCCACTTGCTGTTCCGCGCCTTCTTCGAAATTGACGGCGACAGAAACGGCAAGCCTGGCACCATTGGGCCAGCGCATATCAGGCCACTTGCCGCCATAGCCGACCATATCGCGTGTCATGTGAAATCTCCTCTGCGCGCATTACGCCCGAACCAGCAGAGCGCCGCGCCCGCGAGCGGCAGTATTGCCAGAACGGCGAAAGCGTAGCGATAGCCGTGCAATTCCTGGCCGAGCACCGCAATCAAGGGTGGGCCGAGCACAGCGCCGGCGAAGCTGAGAGAAATCACTGCACCGGATGCAGCGCCCGCAGCGCCAGGTGGAGCAAGGCGCACGCTTTCCGCGACCAAGACGCCGTTCCAGCCGGCGGTGCTGGCACCAATCGCGATAAACAGCAGCACAAGCATCAGTGTTTGATGGCCCGCAACCAGCGGCAGCATCATCAGGAAAATGCCGGAAAGCGCGCCAATCAGCATAAGTGCGCGTTGGCCGCCGATGCGTGTGTCAGCCACCAAAGCCCAGCCTATGCGTGAAAACCCGCCCACTACCTGACAAAGGCCAACAAGGGCGCCAGCGGCAACCGAATCCCAGCCGTAATCGCCAATCAGCATCGCAACCATATGCGCACCAAGGCCGATCTGCACCAGAGCATAACATGCCGCCGCAAGGCCAATTACGCCAAGCGCGGGCGATTTCAGCAAAAGCAATGGTCCGGCTTGCAAGGCGGGCGCGCCGCGATCCTGGTCCCAATCCCTGCGCTTGAATTGCAGCGCGATTATCATCAGCAGCAACATTGTCGCCGCCAGCAACATGGCATGGCGCCAGCCGAGGATCTCGGCCGTGCCCGGCAGCATCAACCCCGCCAGCGCGACCCCAAAGGGCACGCCCATTTGCTTCAGGCCAAAGACCATATTGCGCCGTGCCGGCGGCGCCAGCTTGCCGAGCAATTGTGACGCAGCCGGGTTGGTCAGCCCATAAGCAAGCCCAATCAGGATTGTTGCTGGAATGGCGATGGCAAGTTCTGCGAAACTCAGGAGGGCAATACCCATCGCCGCGGCGAGGAGCGCGATTTGTGTGGTGCGCGCTGGCCCCCAAATGGCAAGCCAGCGCGGCCCATAGGCGGAAGCGAAAACCGCGCAGAGATAGACCAGGCCCACCTGATAGCCGATCTTGGCGCGCGGCATGCCGAAATCCAGCGCCGCATAGGCCACCAGCACCGGCAGCGCATAAACCGCCATGGTGGCCAAGGTTTGCGCGCCAGCCAGCAAAAAAAGCGCCAGCACCAGGCCGTGAGGGCTGCTCATGCGGCGGTCTCAATCACGCCTGATGCAGGCCCCGGCGATAGGTGGAAGGTTCCATATCCTTCACCGACTTAGCGCGCTTCTCCAGCCAGTAGCTCTGCGCCGGCGGCATGGCATCGAAAGCGGCGTCCACGCCGAGCTTACGCGCCGCATCGGTTGGCCAGTTTGGGTTGTAGAGAATCTCACGCCCAATCGCGATCAGATCAGCATCGCCGGCTTGCAGAATCGCCTCGGCCTGGTCGGCATGCACAATCAGGCCGACCGCCAAGGTCGCGATTGGTGCATTCTGCCGAAGACGCCGCGCATAGGGTACCTGATAACCATAGCCAGGCCGCGCGGCCTTGGGCGGGCCGCCGGTAATGCCGCCTGATGAACAATCCACTACGTCAACGCCAGCGGGACCGACAAGCCGCGCCAAGCGAATGCTTTGTTCAACATCCCAGCCGGCATCATCTTCGACCGAAAATCGCATGAAAAGTGGCTTATGCGCCGGCCATACCGCGCGCACCGCTTCCACAACTTCAAGCGCAAACCGCATGCGGTTGCGTTCTGTTCCACCGTAATCATCATTGCGGCGATTGGCGGAAGGCGAGAGGAATTGATGAATCAGATAGCCATGTGCGGCGTGGATTTCGAGCACATCAAAACCGGCGACATCAGCACGCCGCGCGGCATCAGCCCAATGCTGCACGACTTGCGGAATTTCATCGCGCGTCAGGGCGCGTGGCATCGGGTCCCCCGCATCGCCAATCTCAGCGCTTGGTGCGATAAGTTCCCAGGCCTCCCAATCCGTGATCGCGGGGCTTTGCACCAGCGGCGCGCCACCTTCCCAGGGGCGAAAGCGCCGCGCCTTGCGGCCGGAATGGCCGATCTGAATCGCGGGCACCGAACCATTGGCGCGAATCAAATCCGCCACGCGCTTCATGCCGGGAATGAAGGCATCATCCCAAAGCCCGGTATCGCCCAAAGTGCCGCAGCCGCGCCGTTCCACCTTGGTGCTTTCCACCATCACCATGCCGGCACCACCTGCGGCGAAGCGCCCCGCATTCATCAAATGCCAATCCGTGATGAAGCCACGATCCGCCGCATATTGATGCATTGGCGCGACCACGACGCGATTTTTCAAGGTGATGCCACGCTTGGTCCAAGGCGTGAAAAGCAAGGGCAAAGTCATAGGGCGATCCTCCGTGGCCAAGCATAGGCCAGGATGATTACGCTGGTAAGGGGTTCAGCCCGTCACATAACCACGCACTTGATCCGCCTTGCGCTGTTCCGCTGCACGTTCTGCGGGATCGCCAAAGCCACCACCGCCGGAAGTTTCCAGCCGCACGATATCGCCCTTCAGCAAGCGCACAGCATCACTTTTCGGCGCAATGGGTGATTCCTTGCCATCACGAATACGCAGCAAGCGCCCAAGGCTGGCCGGCTTGCCGCCGGCAAGGCCATAGGGCGGGAAGCGGAAGCGATCCATATTTGCGGTGAAAATCCCAGCGGGACTATCCACGCGCCATTCGCGAATAAG